>NZ_JBEXSR010000049.1:0-63093 GCF_040613735.1 Streptomyces sp. NPDC006235 | reverse complement strand
CGGCCGCGCTGCGGCTTGATACCGACCAGATGGGTCCACGCGGCCGGGATCCGCACCGAGCCGGCCCCGTCCGAGCCGAGCGCGGCGGGCACCAGCCACGGCGAGGTCCGTGATCGACAACTGTGATCAACCCCACTCGCGGCCTCAAATGCCCCCGGCCCGGAGGCGGTTGGGAAGTGTGAAGGAAGCGGACGAGGTGTGGACGGAACCGACTCGGGGGTTCGCTCTGCCACGATGGTCGGCGCCGTATCCGGCGAGGGGAGCCACCGCGCAGCGCAGCCGGTGCTTCTCGTTTCCCTCGTCCCCCTCCTGCTGAGTCCTCGGACTCGTCTTGCGAGTACCGCACTGTGTCTTCGTCGCCCTCCCCTGCCCTGCCCGTCTCGCGCTCGCCCTGGCGGTCGCTGCGGTACCGCAGCATGCGCTGGTGGTCCGCCGCGAACTTCGTGTCGAACGCCGGTACGTGGATGCAGCTCACGGTGCAGAACCTGCTGGTCCTGCAGATCACCGGGTCCGCCGCCGCGACGGGGCTGTCCATGTCCGTGCAGGCGGCCCCCGCCCTGCTGATGAGCGTCCTCGGCGGCGCGGCCGTCGACCGGTGGCCCCGCAAGCTGACGGCGGCCGTCAGCCAGGCGCTGCTCGGCGCGATCGCCTTCACGACGGCCGTGCTCGTGGCGCTGGACAAGCTCGACATGACCTCCCTGATGGTGCTGGCGGCCCTCACGGGTGTCGTGGCGACCGTCGACAACCCGGCGTGCGCGCTGCTGGGCAACGATCTCGTCCCGGCGGAGGACGTGCCCTCGGCCATCGGGGTCGGGGCGCTGGTGCACCAGTCCGGCAGGCTCGTGGGAGCGGCCATGGCCGGTGTGGCCGTGGGGTTCCTCGGTACGTCCGCGGCCTACTTCGCGAACGGCGTGTCGTTCCTGTTCGTGGCCTCGGTCATTCCGTTCCTGCGTCCGGCTCCCGGAGCGGTGCGGGACGTCGCCGCGGGCCCGAAGCGCACCGGCTCGGACATGTCCGTGCGCGAGGGGCTGGCCTTCTTCGCGCGCCGGCCGCGTCTGATGGCGCTCGCAGGGGTGACCGGGATCAGCGCCGTCTTCGGCCGCAACTACGGGCTCACCCTGGCCGTGCTCGTCACCGGGCCGCTCGCCGGTGGCGCCGGTTCGTTCGGCACCGTCTCGACCGTGCTCGCCGTCGGCGGCATCCTCGGTGCGCTCCTCGGCGCCCGGATGCGCCGGCCGTCCGTGCGGCTCGTGGGGGCGCTGGCGGCGGCCGGGGGGCTGCTCCAGGTGGTGGCGGGGCTGTCGCCGTCCCTCGCGGTGCTGATCGTCCTCGTGCTGCCGATGGCCGTGGTCGAGTCCGTCTCCGACACCGCCGGCACGGCCGTCCTCCAGACCGACCCGCCCGCCCATCTGCGGGGTCGTGTGCTCGGCGTGTGGGGCAGCATCGGCACGGTGTGGAGCCTGGGCGGCCCGCCCGCGCTCGGCCTCCTCATGGAACTGGCCGGCGCCCGTGGCGCCCTCGTCACCGGCGGCTTGCTCATCGCCGGCTCGATCGGCGCGGGCTACCTGCTGCGGCAGCGCCGCACCACCACGCCGGTGGTGATCCGGACGGAGGAGGGCGACGTCCACACGCAGCCGGCGCTCAGCACGGCGGCCTGACCGGGCCCCTCAGGAGCCGGAGGGCCGCAGGGCCGTCGTCGCCGCCTTCGCCGCCCGGCGGGTCAGCAGGGTCGTGGAGCGGCCGTCGAGGTAGGGCAGGACCACGGCCTGGCCGCCCCAGGTGCGCAGCGTCTCGGCCTCGGGCAGGTCCTGGACGGAGTAGTCGCCGCCCTTGACCCAGACGTCCGGGCGCAGCCGGGCCAGTACCGCCTCGGGCGTGTCCTCCTCGAAGACCACGACGGCGTCGACGCTGCCGAGCGCGGCGAGGACGCGGGCGCGGTCCGCCGCCGGGTTGAGCGGGCGGCCCGGGCCCTTGCGGCGGGTGACGGACGCGTCGGAGTTCAGGCACACGATGAGGCAGTCGCCGATGCGCCGGGCGCCCTCCAGCAGGCCGACGTGGCCCGCGTGTACCAGGTCGAAGCAGCCGCCGGTGGCGACCACCGTGCCGCCCCGGGCCCGGACGCTCTCCGCGAGGGCGAAGGCGTCGGTGGCGGCGTCGTCCGCGGGGCCGGGCGGCGGCTCGGTCCGCCACAGGTCGGGGTTGCCCGCGCCGCCGGCCGCGACGAACGCGGCGGCCTCGGCGACGGCCCGCTGCAGCGCCTCCTCGGGGAGCAGGCCGTCGGCGAGGGCCGCCGCCGTCGTCGCGGCGAAGCAGTCGCCCGCGCCGCACGGGTCCCCGGCGGCCCGGTAGGGCACGGGCACGAGCATCGGCGTACCGGAGCCGGGCCGGGCCAGCAGCACCCCGCGGTCACCGAGGGTGACGGCGACTCCCGCGGCGCGCCAGCGCTCCGCGAGCCGCGTCCCGCGCTCGGCGTACGCGCCCAGTGACGTCCCTCCGGAGCCCGGGTACAGGGCTCGTGCCTCCGCCGCGTTGGGGGTGACGAGCCGGGCTCCGGGCACGGGCGGGTCGCCCTGGGGGTGCGGATCCCACACCAGGGGGGTGCGGCGGGCGATCTCCTCCAGGTACGGCCGCAGGGCGCCGGCGGTGTGGCGTCCGTAGTCGGCGACCAGGATCGCGCGGGCGTTCGCCAGGGCCTCGCGGACCGCGCCGTCGGGTTCGCCGGGGGTGCCGCCGCCCCGGTCGATGCGGACGACGGGCCGGCCGCCCGCGAGGACGCGGGTCTTGACCGGCAGGGTGCCCTTGAGCGGGAGCTCCAGCAGCCGGACCCGGCCGCGCAGGTCACGCCGTACGGCCTCGCTGGCGTCGTCGTCGCCCAGCGCGGTCACCAGGACCACCTCCCGGCCGCCGCGCGCGGCGAGGGCGGCGGCCAGTCCGGCTCCTCCCGGGTGCCGCCGGTCGCCGGTGACGTCGACGACGGGGGCGGGGGCGTCCGGGGACAGCCGGGTGGAGACGCCTTCGATGTCCTCGTCGAGGAGGACGTCCCCGACGACCGCGAGCGGTTCCGGTCCGGTCATGAGGTGCTCCCGTGGGTGAGGACCGTGCGCCGGGCGAGCGGTGTGGACACGGCCGTGTCGAAGCACTCGCAGAGCAGGTGGACGGCGACGAGGTGGATCTCCTGGACGTTCGCGGTGCCGGCGGCGTCGACGCAGAGGGCTTCGTGCGCGGCTTCCGCGACAGGGTTCGGGCCGCGCCCGGTGAGCGCCCACACGCGCAGTCCGGCTTGCCGGGCGGTCACGGCCGCCGCGATGAGGTTGGCGCTGCGGCCGGAGGTGGACAGCAGCATCAGGATGTCGCCGGGGCGGCCGTGGGCCGTGACCTGGCGGGCGTAGACGTGGTCGAAGCCGTAGTCGTTGCCGATGGCGGTGACGCTGGAGGTCTCGGCGTGCAGGGCGAGGGCGGAGTAGGCGCGGCGTTCCTGGCGGTAGCGGCCGACCAGTTCGGCGGTGAGGTGCTGGGCCTGGGCGGCGCTGCCGCCGTTGCCCGCGGCGAGCAGTCGGCCGCCGCCGGTGAGGACGTCGGCGAGGCGGCTGCCCCAGTCCGCGATCTGTTCGAGGCCGTGCGAGCGGAACCGGCCCAGCGCCTCTTCCAGTGACCGGCAGTGCAGGCGGGCTGCATCGAGCGCGGGGTGTGCAGGGTGTTCGCTCATGCTGTTCGGGCGTGCCGCCGCCCGGTGGACGGCGGCGGACCCGCACCTCCTTCGGTCTTCGGGCGTCGGGCGTCGGCTGCGGCCTTCGGGGCGGGGACGGGTCGGGTCAGCCGGCGCCCGTCGCGGCGGGCTCGGCGTCGAGGACCTCGCAGTAGGCGGTCTCGGTGGCCGCGGCGACCTGGCCCCAGCCGTAGCGGCTCAGGACCCGGCGGCGGCCGGCCGCCCCGCACGCCTCGCGGGCCGCCGGGTCGGCGAGCAGGCCGGCGACGGCGCGGGCCAGGGCCTCCGGGTCGCGGGGCGGTACCAGCCGGCCGGTGCCCGGGTCGGCGACGGTGTCGAGTTGTCCGCCGACCGCGCTGGCCACGACGGGAACGCCGCAGGCCATGGCTTCGAGCGGGACGATGCCGAAGGGCTCGTAGTCGGCGGGGCACACCACGACGTCGGCGGAGCGCAGCAGCGGCGGCACGTCCTCGCTGGGCACGGCGCCGGTGAAGCGGACCCGGTCGGCGACGCCGGCGTCCCGGGCGATGCCGCGCAGCCGGCGCACCTCCGGGTCGTCGTCGAGCCGGTCCGCGGGCGGTCCGCCGACCACGACGAGCTCGGTGCCGGGCAGCCGGGCCAGCGCGGCGACGGCCACCGCCGCGCCCTTGCGCGGCACCAGCCGGCCCAGCTGGAGCAGGCGGTGCGGGTACGGTCCGCGCGGCGCGGCCGGGCCCTTGGGGGTGAACCGGTCGGGGTCGACGCCGCACGGCACGATGCCGATCTTGTGCGGGGGTATCCCCATGCGGGTCAGTTCGGCGGCCTCGTCCCGGCAGGTGGCGATGACACGGTCGCAGCCCAGCCCGATCTCGGTCTCGCCGGGGATCCGCTCGGGCGGGCTGGTGTCGGCGTGGCGCTGGTGCCGTCGCTTCACGGTGCCGAGGGCGTGGTACGTGTGCAGCAGGGGCAGCCCGTGCGCGCGGGTGGCCCGGAGTGCGGCCAGGCCCGACATCCAGTAGTGCGAGTGCACGAGGTCGGGGGTCCGGGTACGCCAGCAGCGTGCCAGGTAGCGGCCGAACTCGCCCATGTGCGGCAGGAGCTCGTCCTTGGGGAGCGGCTCGGCCGGCCCGGCGGGGACGTGGTGCACCTCGACGCCGTCGCGCAGCTCCACCCGGCAGGGCAGGTCGGGCGCGTCCCTGCGGGTGTAGACGGTGACGCGGTGGCCCCGGTCGGCGAGCGCTCCGGCGAGGCAGGCGACGTGGACGTTCTGGCCGCCGGCGTCGACCCCGCCGAGCGCGGCGAGGGGGCTCGCGTGTTCCGAGACGAGCGCGATCGCGAGGACGCCCGGGTCGAGGGGGTCGCCGCCGAGCGGCCCGGTGGGGAAGGGGCTGAGGGACGGGGTCATGAGCACACCTCCGTGATCAGGCGCTCCCAGTCGGCCAGGAAGCGCTTGAGCCCGTAGCGTTCGAGGGCCGCCTGCCGGGCGCGGGCTCCGTCCGCGGCCGCGGCCTCGGGTTCGTGGAGGTAGCGGCGGGCGGCGCGGGCCAGGACGTCGGGGCGGGTGGAGAGGGTGCCCGCGCCGGGCGGGACGGCCTCGACGGCGCCGGTGGTGGCGAGGGCCAGGACGGGCAGGCCGAGGTGCATCGCCTCCAGCAGGGACAGGCCGAGGGAGGTCCAGCGCACCGGGTGCAGGTACATGCGGCGTTCGGCCAGCGCCGTGTGCAGTTCGCTCTGGGGCAGGTCGGCGGTGCGGCACCGGTCGGGTGGCAGGCCGAGCCGGCCGGCCAGGCCCTCGGTGCCCATGCCGAACACGTCGAGCGGCACCGCCTCGGCCAGGGCGGGCAGCAGGTCGGTGCCGGTGTACCGGGCGCGTCGCACGGGCTCGTTGACGACGACGGCGGCGCGGGCGAGCCGGCCGGTGTAGCGGTGGCCCGGGTCGACGATGCCGTGCTCGACGACCTCCGTGCGCGTGCTCCCGCAGTCCCAGAACAGCCGGTTGAAGTGCGTGACGTGCACGATCGTCAGGTCGTCGCGGTCGGCGCACGGATGACGGGTGTCCGGTACGTCGCCGTCGGGCGCGTTGTGCTCCAGGTACAGAGCGGGCACGTCCCGGCCGGGTCGGCGTCCGCCGAGCCACCGCTCGGCCAGTTCGAGCTCGTGCGGCCGTTGCAGGACGACCAGGTCGACGGGCGTGTCGCGGAGTTCCTCAGGGGTGGCTTCGTGGACCGAGGCGGGCCAGGTGAAGGTGCGGGCCCGCCCGAGGCCGTCCGGGCCGCGGCCCGGGGTGACGGGGACGACGTAGGTGTGCGGGCCCTGGACGAACGCGGTCGTCCAGGAGCCGTGCACGTGCCACAGCAGGATGTTCATACGGCCGCTCCTCGCTCCGTCTGTTCTCCCTGGTCCGCCGGGTCGTCCGTGAGGGCCGCCACGGCGGCCAGCACCTCGGCGTCGCCGATGCCGTCCAGGCAGGGGTGTCCCGGCACGGGGCAGTGCCGGGCCCGGGTGTCCGCGCACGCGGCGCGCCGGTCGCCGAGCAGGACGTGCGGTACGCCGTAGGGGGCCCAGCGTTCGGCCGGGACGACCGGTGCGAAGAGGCTGACGACGGGCGTGCCGACGGCGGCGGCGAGATGGGCCGGGCCGGTGTTCCCGGCCACGACGACCCGCGCCCCGGCGAGGGCTCCGGCCAGGTGCGGCAGGTCGGTGGCGCCGCCGAGGTCCAGCGCGTGCCGTCCCGCGACGCGCGCGGTCAGCTCCCGCTCGGCGCGGCTCCCGGTGACGACGACCCGGTATCCCTCGGCGGACAGGGCGGCGACGGCCCGTGCCGCCCGGCCGGGGGTCCAGGCGCGGGCGGGGACGGCGGCGCCGGGGTGGACGACGACGTACGGCTCGGGCCCGGTGAGGTGGGTGGTGGGGGGCGGCGGTGTGACGCGCAGCCGGCCGTCGTCGCCGGGCGGCAGGGCGTAGCCGGCGGCGCGGGCCAGGTCGAGGGCGGCCAGGGCCTCGTGGCGGTGCGGCGCTCTGCGGTGCCGCAGGTCGAGCAGTGCGCCCGGGTAGTCCTCGCTGTCGGCGGCGGTCCAGCCGATTCCAGCGAGCCTCAGCAGCAGGGCGATCGGCAGGGGGCTCTGGTGGTACGACACGAGGACGAGCGCCCGGTCGAAACGGCCCGCCGTGAGCGTCTCCATCAACCGGCGGGTGGCCGTCCGCGTGACCGGCGGCGGCTCCAGCCCGACCCAGGGGGCGTCGTAGGTCAGCACGTCGTCCGCCCCGGGCAGCATCCGTCCCGCCGCGGCGCCCTGCGGCCCGCACAGCAGTGCCGTGTACGAGGATCCGGCCGCGACGGCCCGCACGGCGGGTCCGGCCAGGAGCACGTCTCCGGCGCTGTCGAGGCGGACGACGAGGGTCCGGGGCAGGCGGCTGCGGGAACGGACGGGGGTCATCGCGGCTCCCCCGTCGGCAGGGCGGGGTGACCGCGCGGTACCGCTGCCGGCGCGGCACGGTGGCGGCGCGGTTCACCGGCCGGCCCGGCCGGGCTGCTCCGCCACTCCTCCGTCGCCCTCCCGGGATCCGGCCGTGGCGGTCCCGCCTGCGCGGCGACCGGGGCCGGGTCGAGGGCGAGACGGACCGCGGCGAGCAGGTCGGCTGCCGTGGTGTCGGCCGCCGTGGTCTCCTCGGGGCGGGTGGCGGGCGTGGGGACCAGGATGCCGCGGGCCCCTGCGGCGCGCGCGGCCTCCACGTCGGCTCCGATGTCGCCGATGACGACGGCGCGTGCGGGCGGCACGCCGAGCCGGCGGCACGCGGCCAGGATCAGTCCGGGGGCGGGTTTGCGGCAGCCGCAGCCCTCCCCCTGCCCGTGCGGGCACACGGCCCAGACGGCGAACGGCCCGAGCAGCTCCTCCACGCGCAGGCGCACGTCATCGACCTGGCGAGGGGTCAGCAGCCCACGGGCCACGCCCGACTGGTTCGTCACGACGCCGACGGGAATCCCGGCGGCGCGCGCGGCGCCGACGGCCTCCCGCGCGCCGGGCATGAGCGCGACCCGCGCCGGGTCCCCGTTGTAGGGGACGTCGGCGACGAGCGTGCCGTCGCGGTCGAAGAGGACAGCCGCGGGGAACGGGCCGCCGGGCTCGTGCGGAGGCTGCCGTACGCCGGTGGGCCCGTTCGCCCCGGAGAGCAGCCATGGGCCGGTGGGGCGGGTCATGACCGCAGCCGTTCCCTGGCCACCGGGCGGGGCGCGGGCGCCGGTTCGCCGGTCCCGAGCGGGGTGAGCGGCCGGGCCGTGCGGTGTGCGAGTCGCCCGCGCAGCCAGTGCCAGGTCGCGGCCGGCGGGATGAGCGCGCTGGTCGCGGCCATGGTGAGCACCTCGTCGCGGGTGCGCGGCCCGGGCAGGATCCGGGCCAGGGCGAACTCGGCCGTGCCGGCCAGCCACGCGGCGCCGCAGGCCCCGGCCAGTCGGTGCCGGCCGAGCAGGGCGCAGCCGAGCGCCGTCACTCCCGCCCCGGTCAGGGCGAGGTGCAGGGGCAGCCGGCCGCGGGGTGCCTCCGCCCGGCGCCACCAGTGGCGGCCGTGCAGCCGGGTCATCAGCACGTCGTCGGCGTTGCCGGCCTGGAGACGGACGGAGGTCCAGCGCCCGGCCGGCCGCACGGGGTGGGTGGTGGTGCGCCGGCCCGTGGTGAGGGTCCAGCCGGCGTCGAGGACGCGCAGGGCGAGGTCGGCGTCCTCCCGGAAGGCTCGTCGGAAGCGCTCGTCGAATCCGCCGACGGCGGCCAGCGCGGCCCGGCGGTACGCCATGTCGGCGGTGATCCAGTGGGCGTCGGCGAGTCCGGCCGTGTTGCGTTCCCAGTCGGTGGGGCGGCGGTCGGCGGGCAGCGGCACCTCGATGCGGGCGGTGATCCCGGCGGTCCGCTCGGTCGCCGCGGACAGGTCGAGCGTCAGGTCGTCGCCCCAGGTGGGGCCGGGGACGACGTCGTCGTCGAGGAAGACGATCCAGGGCACTTCACCGGCCGCCCGCCAGCCGAGGTTGCGGGCGGCGGCGGGGCCGCGCGCCCCGCCGGGTACGACGATGGTGCGCGAGCGCAGGGACGGCGGGATGTCGGCGGTCAGGGGCGGGCGGGCCGGGCCGGGCCGGTCGTCGACGAGGACCACGCGGACCGGCCCCGGTCCGCTCGCCTCGGCCAGGGCGTGCAGGCACACGCGCAGACTGGGCCTGCCGAGGGTCGGGACGACGACGGCGTACTCGGCGTCCCGGGTGCGGGCGTCGGGCTCGGTCATCGCAGGCCTCCGGTGTCCTCGGAACGGAACAGGTCGCCGCGGCGGACGGCGTACGGGCCGATGGCCAGCAGGTCGACGGGCGAGGAGCCGAAGCACTCCAGGGCGTCGCGCGGGTCGTCGACCATGGGCCGGCCGGCCGTGTTGAGGCTGGTGTTGACGACGACGGGCAGCCCGGTGAGCCGCTCGAACTCGCCGAGCATGCGGGCCACGAGCGGTTCGCGGGCCGGGTCGACGGTCTGGATGCGGGCGGTGCCGTCGACGTGGACGACGGCCGGGATGCGGTCCCGCCACTCCCGCGCGACGTCGTGCACGAACAGCATGTACGGGCTGGGCAGCGGCCCGTCGAAGATCTCGGCGGCGCGGTCGGCGAGCACCATCGGGGCGACGGGCCGGAACTGCTCGCGGCCCTTGACGTCGTTGAGCCGTTCGAGGTTGCCCGCGTGCCCGGGGTGGGCGAGCAGGGAGCGGTGGCCGAGCGCCCGGGGGCCGTATTCGGAGCGGCCCTGGAACCAGGCGACGATCGCGTTGTCCGCCAGGGCGCGGGCGACGGTGGCGGCGATGTCCGGGGGCCGTTCGAAGGGCACGGCGGCCGTCTTCAGCCAGGCTCCGAGCTCGGCGTCGGACCAGTCCCGGCCGAGGTCGGCGCCGGTCATGGGTTCCGGTTCGTCGCCCTCGCCGGCGGACAGCAGCAGGGCGCCGCCCAGGGCGGTACCGGCGTCGCCGGCGGCGGGCTGCACCCACACCCGGGAGAAGGGGCCCTCGCGTGCGATACGGGAGTTGGCGACGCAGTTGAGGGCGACGCCTCCGGCGAGGGTGAGCACCCGGTCGTGGGTCCGGCCGTGCAGCCAGCGCACGAGGTCGAGCAGCGTCTCCTCCAGCACGGCCTGGGCGCTGGCGGCGACGTCGGCGTGGTCCTGCGTCCAGGGCTCGTCGGGCCCGCGCGGCGCGCACAGCTCCTGCCACGGCACGCCGGTGGCGTGGAAGCCGCCGTCGCCGGTCGGGTACACGTGGCGGCGCAGCTCTGTGAGCATGCGCGGGGTGCCGTGGGAGGCGAGGGCCATCACCTTGAACTCGTCGGAGGAGCGCAGGAAGCCGAGGTGTTCGGTGAGTTCCTCGTAGACGAGGCCGAGCGAGTGCGGCAGGTCCTGGGCGTGCAGCGCCTCCAGCCGGTCGCCGACGCGGCGGGCGGCCAGGTGGGAGGCGCGTTCGCCGCGACCGTCCAGGACCAGGACGGAGGAGTCGCCGACGTCCGGTGCGGCGAAGGCGCCGGAGGCGGCGTGGGCCATGTGGTGGGGCACGAAGCGGACGATGCCGGGGGCGAGGCCGGGCAGGGCCGTCCGCAGGAATCCGGGCGCCTCACGGGCGTAGATCAGCCGCAGGTGGTCCCAGGGGTCGTCCAGGCCCATGTCCTCGGCGGGCCGGGCGAGCGCCGGGTCGAAGGAGTAGGTGACCGCGTCGAGGTCCTGCGGGCGCAGCCCGGCCCGCTTCAGGCACCAGGCGGCGGCCTTCTCGGGCAGCTCCCAGGCGGAGAACGGCAGGGGGCGCTTTCCGTGCTTGCGCCGCGAGAACCGCTCCTCCTCCGCGGCGGCGACGGTCCGCCCGTCGATGACCAGGGCGGCGGCGGGGTCGTGGAAGAGGGCGTTGATTCCGAGGATGCGCATGGGGGTGGCGGCCTTTCGGCGGGTGGGTTGGGTCCGTCGTGGCACGGTGCCTGGAGGCGGGTCGGGTCAGTCGTCCGTTCCGTCCTCGCGGAACCAGGCGATTGTGCGCCGCAGCCCTTCCTCGGCGCGCACCTGCGGCTCCCAGCCGAGCTTGTCGCGGGCCAGCGTGATGTCCGGGCAGCGCACGGCCGGGTCGTCCACCGGGCGTTCGATGAAGCGGATCTCCGACGGGGAGTCGGCGAGTTCGACGACCAGCCGGGCCAGGTCGAACATGGTGATCTCGGTCGGGTTGCCGATGTTGACGGGGCCGCGCATGCCGTGGGCGGCCGCCGCGAGGATGCCGCGCACGGTGTCGTCGACGTAGCACAGGGACCGGGTCTGGCGGCCGTCGCCGGTCACGGTGAGGGGCTCGCCGGCCAGGGCCTGCCGCACGAAGGTCGGCACCGCGCGTCCGTCGTGGCCGCGCATCCGGGGGCCGTAGGTGTTGAACAGCCGCACGATGCAGGTGTCGGTGCCGTGGGTGTCGGCGTGGGCGGTGGTCAGCGCCTCGCCGAAGCGTTTGGCCTCGTCGTAGACGCTGCGCGGGCCGACCGGGTTGACGTTGCCCCAGTAGCGCTCGTCCTGGGGGTTCTGCTGCGGGTCGCCGTAGACCTCGGAGGTGGACGCGAGGACGAAACGGGCGCGGGAGGACCGTGCGAGGTCCAGGGCGTTGCGGGTGCCGAGGCTGCCCGTCTCCATGGTGTGCAGCGGCAGCCGCAGGTAGTCGGCGGGGGACGCCGGGGAGGCGAGGTGCAGGACCAGGTCGGGCGACCGCTTGATGCGCAGCCCCTCGGCGACGTTGGCCTGGACGAGCGTGAAGCCGGGCCGTTCGAGCAGCGGGGATATGTTCTCGGGCCGGCCGGTGCAGAAGTCGTCCACGCAGGTGACGGCCGCACCCGCGTCCAGCAGGGCGGCGCACAGGTGGGAACCGACGAATCCGGCGCCGCCCGTGACGACGGCGTGTTCCCAGCTCCGTGAGAGGGCGGTGGTCATCTCGGTCTCTCCTCCGTCAGCGGCGTCACGGCCCGGCACGACGGTGTACGCCTCGCGCCGCCGAAGGTGGCCGGAGGCCGTCGAGCCCACGCTCAGCGTCCGCCGCCGGTGCGACGGCGGCACGGCCGCGTACGGCAAACCGGTGAGTCACGGAGGGTGAGGGACTGGGGTTACCGGCTCTTCGCGCAGTTCGGGGCAGGACCGGAGAGAGGGGAGGTGGGTGCTCGTCCAGCCTGCGACGGGGCGTGCGGGACAGGGCCCAGACCGAGCGGAGAAACCCGGGTGCCGCCGCAGGCGCGGGGGCGGCCGGCGGTGTCAGGCGATCAGCGTGCGGCCCGGGTGCAGGCGGGCGAGGAGCTGGTCGTGGTGGAGGTCGGCCACGGGGGCGAGCAGGTCGGGGTGGCGCAGGAGTGCGGCGGCGCGCCGGTCGCTGTCGTCGGGTGCGACGAGGCGGCGGAACTCGGCCGGTGTGCCGGTGCTGTGGCTGCCCTCGGCGAGCGCGGCCACCGCCAGGGAGGCCAGCTCCGGGTCGGTGAGCAGACTGGCCGCCCAGCTCGCCACGACCTCGTCCACCCAGGTGCGCCAGGCGTGCGCGTCCACGTCGTCGCCCAGGGACGCGTCGGCTCCGGTGAGCCAGTCCAGCCGCGCGGAGCCGCCGGGGCCCGCCACACCGACCAGGGCGGCGTCCATCTCCGTCGGGTACCTGAGCCACGCCGCGACCGTGACGGCCTGGCGGGCCTGCATCTCGCACAGCGCGGAGGCGAGCGCGCCACCGGAGGCGGGGAAGGCGCGCGTCAGCCATTGGGCGGTCGCCGCTATGACAGGAGAGAGGTCTGCTTGCACTGCCGGGCCGTCCGAAAGGGTGGGAAGCGGGGATCTGCCCGTAGACGGTAGCCGCCGCCCCGCGCACCCGGACGTGATCGGGGCCTCGTCCAGGTTGTGGCCTCGGCCACATCGCAGCCGGGCTCGTGAGCAGGCACGTCGATCCCGTTTCGCCGGGAGGGGCCCGGGCACCCGCCCCGCATCACCTTCCGCAAGCCGGAAAGTCCGGAGAACCCTTGGTCCGGCCGCCTTCGGGTGGGGTGGGCCGGGGCCGGGAGCAGGACAGGAGCACTGCCATGACGGAACAGCGAACGGATCCGCCGGGCGCCCGGCGTGCTCCGGCCACCGACATGTCGCTGCTGGGCGTCTACCTCAACGACCATCTCGCCGGCGCCACCGCCGGGACGGCGCGGATACGCCATCTGGTGCGCTCGTGCCGGGGTACGGCGCTCGCCGACGCCCTGGCCCCGGTCGCCGCCGAGATCGCCGAGGACCGGGCGAGCCTGCTGCACATCATGCGGCGGCTCGACGTCCCGGTGCGGCGCTACAAGGTCTACGCGGGCCGGGCGGTCGAGCAGATAGGCCGGCTGAAGAGCAACGGAACCCTGGTACGGCGCTCCCCGCTGAGCACGCTGTGGGAGCTGGAGGCGATGGGGCTGGGGGTGGAGGGCAAGATGGCCGGCTGGCAGACGCTCCGCGATCTGGCGGCCACGGACGCGCGCCTCGACCCGCGGCACCTCGACGACCTCGTCGAACGGGCCCGGCGGCAGCGCACCACGCTGGAGGAACTGCGCCGCAAGCAGGTCCAGGTCGCCTTCCGCGAGACCTGACGCGCGGGTTCCGTCGTCGGCCGCTCCGTCGTCGGTCCCGGCTTACCAGAACCTGCTGCTGAGAGCCGGCTGATGCGACAGTTCCACCGCGTCCCGCAGCCGCAGCGCGACGCTGATGGTGGCGCGCAGAGCGGAGGGACGGACGGTCTGGGCGGTCTCCGTGGCCAGGACGAGCAGGCAGGACGCGGCCTGCTCCACGACCTGCACGGGGAGGATGAAGTCGTTGTCGGCTGCGGCGCGGAACGCCTTCAGGGGGATCGCGGCCCCGTCGATGGACCGGTGCGCGGCCTGCTCCAGATGCTGTGCGGCCTGTTCGCACACGGGGGCGGGCAGGGCGATGGTGCGCTGGAACGGTGAGCTCGTCATACCCCGACTGGTCCCCCGGCGGTGGCCGGTTCTGTCGGCGGGCGGCGTGATTTCACCGTCCCGCGTGACCGGGGCGTGGCGAATGTCCCGGAGAGGACGAGTGCCGTCTGCGGGTCCGTACGGCTGGTCGCGCAGTTCCCCGCGTCCCTTCGGGCGCGGTCGTAGTCTGGGTGCCGATCAAGCTCGATCCGAGGGAGGAACACGTATGACCGCCCCTGCGGATGTCGTGGCCCGGCTCACCGGGCGGGCGGTCATCGGGGAACGGCCGCTGTCCGGGGCGCTCGCCGAGGTCACGCTCGACGACGGGCGGGTGGTGATCGCCAAGGGCGCCGACGATCCGGGGGCGGCGCGGGCGGAGGCGGCCGGGCTGCGCTGGCTGGCCGGCGCCGGCACGGTGCGGATACCGGCCGTGCACGGCTACGACGGGACCTGGCTGGTCGTGGACCGGGTCAGGCAGGGGCGGCCGAGCCGGGAGGCGGCGGTGCGCTTCGGCCGTGACCTTGCCGCCCTGCACGCCGCCGGGGCGCCCGCGTTCGGCGCGCCGCCCCCGGACGGGCCGGCGGACGCGTACATCGGGCTCGCCCCGATGCGCAACGAGCCCGGCACTGACTGGCCGGGCTGGTACGCCGAGCATCGTGTGCTGCCGTATCTGCGGCGCGCGGTCGACCAGGGCACCGTCCGCCCCGGCGAGGCGACCGACGTGGAGCGTCTGTGCGAGCGGCTGCCGGAGCTGGCGGGTCCCGCCGAGCCGCCCGCTCGGCTGCACGGCGACCTGTGGAACGGCAACGTGCTGTGGACGGCCGACGGGCATGTCTCGCTGATCGACCCGGCCGCGCACGGCGGGCACCGCGAGACCGACCTGGCGATGCTGCGTCTGTTCGGCTGCCCGCACCTGGAGCGGGTGCTGGACGGCTACCAGGAGAAGGCGCCGCTCGCCGGCGGCTGGGCGGACCGCGTCGGCGTGCACCAGCTGTTCCCGCTGCTGGTGCACGCCGTGCTGTTCGGCCGGAGCTACGCGGAACAGGCCCTCGCCGTGGCCCGGAGCGCGTTGGCGGGGTGACCGGTCAGCGCGTGACGACGTGCCGTTCGTCCGGCACGCAGTGGGTCATGGTGAGGCCCTCGACGTCGCGCGGCGGGTTCTTGCCCAGGTTGGCCAGGCGTTCGCGGTCCTCGTCCGTGAGGTCCTGGCTCGCCAGCGGCTCCAGACCGGCCACGTCCTCGGGGCCGATGCCCAGGCCCTCACCGACCCGCAGGCCGAGGTCGTTCTCGACCAGCAGGAAGTGCCAGACCATGCGCTCCTGGACGGGGCGGTCGCACTGCGACAGCAGGTCCGTGAAGTTCTTCACCAGGTCGTCGCGCTCCCAGTCCTCCAGGAGCAGGTAGCGCTGGCCGGCCTGCATGTAGTCGTTGGTGCGGGGGATGCGCTTGCGGGTGAGCCGCCCCTCGATCACGGGTCCCTGCTCGTCGTGGGTCGGGTAGCGGGCCTCGCGCAGGCCGCCGGTGATCGACGGCTCGTAGTTGACCTGCGGGTTCTCTCCGCCGCCGTCCACGTGGTACGCCATCTGGCCGTCGCGCTGGTTGGTGCGCACGTCCGCGTTCTTGGCCTGGTTGACGGGCAGCTGGAGGTAGTTCGGGCCGACCCGGTAGCGCTGGGTGTCGCTGTAGGAGAAGGTCCGGCCGACGAGCATCTTGTCGTCGGAGAAGTCCAGGCCGTCGACGAGGACACCGGTGCCGAAGGAGATCTGCTCGTTCTCGGCGAAGAAGTCCTTCGGCATCCGGTCGAGCACCATCCGGCCGACCGGCTTCGGCGGGAAGTCCTGCTCGGGCCAGGTCTTGGTGTCGTCCAGCGGGTCGAAGTCGAGCTCGGGGTGGTCGTGGTCGTCCATCATCTGGACGAGCAGCTCCCACTCCGGGTAGTCGCCGCGCCCGACGGCCTCGTAGAGGTCCTTGGTGGCGTGGCCGAGGGAGTCGGCCTGGACGTTGGCGGCGTCCTCCTCGGTCATGCTGCGCACGCCCTGCTTGGGCATCCAGTGGTACTTGACCAGCTTGGTGTCGCCGTCGGCGTTGACCCACTTGTAGGTGTTGACGCCGAAGCCCTGCATGTGGCGGTAGTCCGCGGGGATGCCGCGCGGGCTGAACAGGTTGACCAGCATGTGCATGGACTCGGGCGTCTGCGACATGAAGTCGAAGATGCGGCGGGGCTGCTGCTCGAAGGTCACCGGGTCCGGCTTGAGGGCGTGGATGACGTCCGGGAACTTGATGGCGTCACGGATGAAGAAAACGCCGAGGTTGTTGCCGACCAGGTCCCAGTTGCCGTCCTCCGTGTAGAACTTCACCGCGAAACCACGCGGGTCGCGGGCGGCCTCGGAGGAGTCGCGTCCGCCGATGACCGTGGAGAAGCGGACGGCCACGTCCGTGCGTGTGCCGCGTTCCTGGAAGAGTTTGGCCCGGGTGTAGCGGCTGATCGGCTCGTCGCCCCAGGTGCCGTAGGCCTCGAAGTGGCCGTAGGCCGTGACACCGCGGGCGTGCACGACGCGCTCGGGGATGCGTTCCCGGTCGAAGTGGCTGATCTTCTCCAGGAACTGGTAGTTCTCCAGCGTGGCGGGCCCGCGGGCGCCGATGGTGCGCTGGTTCTGGTTGTCGTAGACCGGATGGCCCTGGCGGTTGGTGAGGACCTCGCGGTCGTCGCCCGGAGCGGGACCGGTGCCGGATACGTCCGTCATATGCGTGGGCTCCTTCGGCTCATGGCCGGCGGCCGACCGGGTCGGCGCCGCGAGCGGCCGCCCGGCCGGTCATGGCGGAACGCCCGGGTACCCGGAGGGGCGGGCTCAGTCACCTGCCGGTCCCGCGCACCACGGACCAGACTTCTTCGAGCAGGGCCGGGTGGTTCTCGCCGTACGTGACGACGGCTGCGAACACCGCGTCGAGGGCCGCCCGGAGCGGGTCGGGTCCGGCGGCGTCGGTCACCGCGGGGAGGGCCATGTGCGGCTGCGACATCCGCACGGACGGGTCCGGTGGGCCGAAGGTGACCGCCATGACGTACCGGCCGGAGCCGGAGGCCTGCGGTTTCGCCGCGTCGCAGGCGTCGGAGCCGGAGGCCTGTCGTATCGCCGCGGCGGACGAGCCGGAGCCGGAATCCTGGCATTCCGCCGAAGCGGACGAGCCGGAACCGGAAACCTGGCGTACCGCCGCGGCGGACGAGCCGGAGCCGGAGGCCTGTGTTTTCGCCACGGCGGCCGCCGGGCCCACCACGGCTTGTGTGGCCTCCAGGGTTTGCGGCACGGGGCTGCCCGGGGACGCGGGCGGCCGGAAGGGAGGCCGTTCGGGCGGGACGGCCCGGCCGACGGTCCGGTCCGGGACACCCGGGTCGGTGGCCAGGGTCTCCCACATGCGGACGTCGTCGTCGAACGGCGGCGGCAGCGGACGGCCTTCGGCCAGGGCCGTGAGCGCGTCGGCGACCCAGTCGAGGGCGGTGAGACCGGCCTCTTCACACGCCCGGCGGGCCGCGAACAGGGCCACCTCACGCTGGGTGGCGGGGCCGGACGCGTCGATGGCGTGGATCAGGGAGGGGTCGAACTCGAGCAGGCCGCGGACGTTGCCGCCGACGTCCCGCAGGGCCTGGCTCGGCTGCTGTCCGCCCCATTGCCAGCGTTCGAAGGCGAGCCGGCGTTCTCGTTCCTCCCGCTCCTGCGCGAGGCGGGCCCGGCGTTCGGCTTCGGCGCGTTCGGCGGGTGTGGGAGGTGGCGGCAGTTCGCGGGCGTAGCGGTGCCAGTAGGCGGCGACCTGCGAGGTCTGCTTCAGAACACGGTCCGGCTCGGGCGGGGCGGGCCAGAACTGCAGGAGGTAGCAGTCGAGTCGGGGCTCGCCGTCCATGCGGGTGTCCCGCTCGCTCGCCTGGTCCATGCCCCGGGCGCAGTACCGCACGCGGTAGTCGGTCTCCTCCAGATCGAGCTGCCAGGAGTCTCCCCCTCCCCATTCCACGAGCGCGCTGTCCTCCGACACCGGACGGAAGGACACTTCCACCACGTCCTCCCAGTCCGGATCCAGCGGCGGCGCCTGCTCGTGCACCTCGACCGTGAAGCCCACCGAGCCGGTGTGCAGTCCGGTGTTCAGCCACAGGGCGCCCGGTGTCGCAGCCCCGCACAGGCCCGCGCTCTGCCCGGCGAACGCCTCCTCGAGGCCGGGTCCGTAGCTGTCCGGGTCGGTCTCGACGTAGATCTGGCCGTAGTGCACATGAACCTCTCCCTCGACCGGCCTGCGCACGATCAGCTCCTCCTCGTCCGGGGATGGGATGGTGAGCTGTCGGCATCGTGGCATCCACCACTGACAATCAGAGCGCGATCACGGGAGAGCGGAAGCATGCGGCACGTCTACTGGATCGGGGGCGGGAGCGGCGCGGGCAAGTCCACGATCGCCCGCAGACTCGCCGATCGGCAGGGCTGGCGTCTCTACTCGACCGACGACGTGATGGGGGACCACGCCCGCCGGACCACGCCCGACGAGGCCCCGTTGCTGCACGAGTTCATGGCCATGGACATGGACGAACGCTGGGTGGACCGGTCTCCGCAGACCATGCTCAGCACGTTCCACTGGTTTCGCGGCGAGGGCTTCGGGCTGATCGTCGAGGACCTGCTGCGCATGCCGCGGGAGACGTGTGTCGTCGTCGAGGGATTCCGCCTGCTGCCGCACCTCGTACAGCCCCTGCTCACCGAGCCCGGACACGCGGTCTGGCTCCTGCCCACACCGCGGTTCCGGCAGGCCGCGTTCACGGGCCGGGCCACGAGGGGAGCGGGTTTCACGGAGAGGACCAGTGACCCGGAGCGGGCGAACCGCAACATCGCCGCACGGGACCACCTGTTCACGGAACGCCTCCGCGAGGAGACCGCACGCCTCCAACTGCCCGCCATCACGGTCGACCTCCCGATGTCGGAGGACGAACTCGCCGAACGGGTGGGCGCGATCTTCCGGCTCTGACCGCCTGCCACGCGAAGGGCCCGGACCCCGCCCGCCGGCGGTGTCCGGGCCGTGTGACCCCGGTGGGGCCTCAGCCGCCGTTGAGGCGTGCGCGCAAGAGGTTCTTGCCCAGTTCGGCACCCTTGCGGCTGTCCGCCTGGGCCTTGCGGAACAGATCCGCGACCTCGGTGTCCTTGGCACGCTCCGCGTCCTGGATGTAGCTCTCCAGGCGCAGGGCGTTGTTCAGGCACGCCTCGACGTACCAGATCAGGTTGTAGTCCTTGTCCTGCGTACCGGTCACGCCGCCGGTCTCCGTCTCGCTGGTCATTCGGACCTCCTTCTTGCGGAGCGGACCTCTTCAGGCGCCGGACGGGTACCCGTCCTCCGGTCGGACACACAGCCCTCCCTCATCACGTTGCGTGTCCGTTCGGTCACACCCTGGGCGAGCGGGCGGCCGACCCCGTGGTCAGACCCGTACGGACCACCAACTCCCCTCCCCCGTACGGCAATACCGACAGTTGCCACAGAAGCGAACAGACGCTGGTCAGTTTCAGAACGAAGTGCCGTTCCACCGTGCGAGACCGGTCGATGACGGTGTGTACTGTGCTGCGGGTGGCTCGTCAGAGCACCTCGGACTCCGCCCTGCCCGACTCCCCCTGGACTCGACTCGATGATCGAATTACCGGACCTGGTCGTCGGCGGTCTCGCCGTCGGCACGCTGTCCGCGTTCGCCCTCGGCGGCGGGTTGCTGCGCTCACGGCGGCAACTGGCCGCGCAGCGCGCGAAGACGGCCGCCCTGCGGGCGCAACTCGACGGGACCACACGGGCGTTCACAGCCGAGGTCGAGCACCTGGCGGCGCGGCGCGTGCCCGCCGCGGCCCGGCAGGCGGCTCATCCGCACGTCGCGGTGCCCGGCCCGCTCAGTCCGCAGCTCGCCGGTTCGCCCCTGGGTCTCGCGCTGGAGCAGGTGCTGAAGGGGCTGCACGCCGAACTCGCCGCGCAGCGCACCCGTATCGACGCCGCCGCGCAGGCCGGGATGCGCGGGGCCACACGGGAGATCCAGGCGGCGCTGTACCGGCTGCAGGACGCCCTGCGCGGTCTGCAACAGCGCTATGACGACCCCGAGTTGGCGCAGACCCTGTTCGCGCTGGACCACGAGAACGAGCAGTCGCTGCGGCGCGCGCAGATCGCCGCGGTGGTGTGCGGGGCCTGGGTGGGGCTGGCCCGGGAGGAGTCCCATCTCGTGGACGCGGTGACGGGCGGTCAGGCCCGGCTCGCGGGCTACCAGCGCGTCCGGATCCACAACCATCTGGAGGCCGGGACCGCCCTGGTGTCCCACGCCGTCGAACCGGTCGCCATCATCGTCGCCGAACTCCTCGACAACGCGCTGCGGCACTCCGCGCCCGACACCGACGTCGTGGTCAACCTGGAGGCCGTCCACCACGGTGTCTGCGTCACCGTCGACGACGCCGGGCTGGGCATGACGCAGGACGAACGGGCCCGCGCCCAGAGGATGGTGGCCGGTTCGGAGCCGATCCTGCTCACCGAGCTCGGCGACCCGCCGCGCATGGGACTCGCCGCCATCGGGCAGCTGACCCGGCAGTTCGATCTGAGCGTGGACCTGTCCTCCCCGTCCCCGTACGGCGGCGTGCGGGCGGTGCTGCGGGTCGACAGCCACCTGCTGACCCGCATCGACCCCGACGAACTGCCTCCGGCGGCCAGCGCCCCGCGCTCGACCCGCAGGGCGGAGCGGGACACGGCGGGCGGTTCCGCCGCCACGTACCCCGGTGTCGCGCCGTCCCCCGGTGTCGTGCCGAAGTCCCACAGTGACGAGCCGGGCGCAGCGGCCCCCGCATCCGGGAAGCCCGAACAGCCGTCCACCCCCACCCTCACCGCCGCCGACTCCACCCCGTCCGACGATCACGGCTACGGCACGGACCAGGAGGACCAGTCCGCCGCCCCGGCCCCGGGCCACCACGGCCCGCGTGACAACGGCGGACTCCCCCAGCGGCGTCGCCGCAGCCGGGCCACGCCGCCGGGCACCCCGGCCGCCGCGCCCGCACCGCAGCGCCGCCCGCGGCGTCCCGAGGAGTCCGCCGCCGCCCTCGGCGCCCTCCAGTCCGGCACGGCGGCCGCACGTTTCGCCGCCCGGCCGAACACCGGCGCCCCTCCAGCCGTACCTGAGGGTGCCCCGGCCGCGACCACGGCCGACGGGCCCGACGACACCGGCCGAGACCGGAACGACGACGACGAAGGGGGAACGGCTCGATGACCAGCCGCGCAACGGGGGACACGGCCTGGGTGCTCGAACCGGTTCTGGAGGTGCCGCACGTCGTGGCCGCCGTCCTGCTCACCCGGGACGGACTCGTGACCGGCTACACCGACGCGCTGTCGCGGCCGTCGGCCGAGCGGGTCGCCGCCATCACCAGTACCGTGCAGGGCGCCTGCCGAACCGCGGCGGCGGCGTTCGCCGACACCGACCGGGCCGACATCCGTCAGGTCGTGATCGAGTCGGACCACGGCTATGTGCTCATCGTGCCGACGGACCACGGCACCTGCGTGGCCGCGTACGGCGACCCCGAGGTGCGCCTGGACCTGCTCGCGCACCGGGTGCACTCCCAGGTCGCGCGGCTGGGCGAGAAAGCGATGGCCGCGGGGCCCCGAGGTGCCGACGGCGACACGCCGGCATGACGGGCCGCCGAGGCGGCCGTCCCCTGGTTCCCGCGTATCTGTCGACCGGTGGGGTGGCCCGGCCCAGCCGTGCCCATCTGGAGCGGCTGTCGGTCCTCACCGGCAGCGGCGAGCCGGCTCCCGCCGATCTGCCCGCCGCGCAGGCGGCCCTGCTGGAGGAGCTGGAGTACGGGTCGCTGACGGTGGTGGAGGCCGCGGCCCTGTTGCGGCTGCCCGTCTCCGCCGTGCTGGTGCTGGCCGCCGACCTCATCGACCGTGACCTGGCGCTGGCCCGCGCGCCGATCCCGCCCGCCCGGCGCTTCGACCCCGACCTGCTGAAGAGAGTGGCCGATGGCCTCCGCGACCTCAAGCACCGTTGACTCCCCCCGCGGCGGCGACGGCGTCCATCTCCCGGACACCGCACGCGACCTGGTGAAGATCCTGGTCACGGGGCCTTTCGGGGTGGGCAAGACCACCCTGATCGGCTCGGTCTCGGAGATCCGCCCGCTGCACACGGAGGAGCAGCTCAGCGAGGCGTCCGCGCAGGTCGACGATCTCGCCGGGGTCCGGGACAAGTCGACCACCACGGTCGCCATCGACTTCGGCCGGATCAGCCTGCCGGGCGGCATCGTGCTGTATCTGTTCGGCACGCCCGGCCAGGAACGGTTCCGGTCGTTGTGGGACGACATCGCCCACGGGGCGCTCGGCGCGCTCGTGCTGGTCGACGCCCGCCGGATCGACGCCTCCTTCGACGTGCTCGGGCTGGTGGAGGAGAGCGGGCTGCCGTACGCGGTCGCCTTCAACACCTTCCCGGACGCGCCCCCGCACCACACGCCCGAGCAGTTGCGCGCCGCCCTGGACCTGGAACCGACGACCCCGATGGTGACCTGCGACGCGCGGGAGGCGAACTCCTCGATCGACGCCCTGCTCGCCCTGGTCCAGCACCTGATCGACCGACCCGCGGAGTACCGGTGACCCACCCGTCCCCTGCCGAGCAGGCCTTCTCCCGCGCGGCGCCCGTCCGCCTGTGGGAGGACGGTTTCGCCCGCGACCCCCGCCCGTACTACGCCGCCCTGCGCGCCCAGGGCCCGGTCGGCTGGGCGGAACTCGCGCCCGGTGTGCCGGCGTACGTCGTCACGGACCGGCGGGCGGCGCTGGACCTGCTGCACGACACGGAGACGTTCTCGCACGATCCCCGGCCCTGGCAGGCGACCGTCCCCGACGACTCCCCCGTCCTCGGGATGATGCGGTGGCGGCCCAACACCCTGTTCGCCGACGGTGCCGCCCACCTCCGCTACCGCACCACGCTGATCGACGCCTTCGACCTGGTCGAGCCCCACGACCTGCGGGACCGGGTGCACCGGGCGGTGCACCTGCTGGTGAGCCGGATCGGGCCGCGGGGCGAGGCCGATCTGGTCGGCGAGTTCACCAGGCCGCTGATGGCGCTGGTGTTCAACAGCCTCTTCGGCCTGCCGGACACCGCCGGCGACCGGCTCGACGCCGCGCTCGGCAAGCTGATCGAGGGCGGCGCGCAGGCGGCGGAGGGCGAGGCGGAGTACGCCGGGTACGTGCTGGAGCTGATCGCGGCCAAGACCGAGCGGCGCGGCGACGACCTGCCGAGCTGGCTGCTGGACCACCCGGCGGGGCTGACCCCCGAGGAGGTCACCTGGCAGGTGTTCCTCACGCTCGGCGCGGGACACGAGCCGACGGCGAACCTGGTGTCCAACGCGCTGTCCAGGATCCTCGGCAACCCGGCCTACTACTCGACGCTCACGAGCGGCGCCCGCCCGGTGACGGACGCGGTGCTGGAGGTGCTGCACCACGAGACGCCGCTCGCCAACTACGGCATCCACTACGCCCGTACGCCCGTCACCTTCCACGGCGTGTGGATCCGGGCCGCGGTGCCGGTGGTGATCTCGTACGGGGCGCTGGCGCAGGCCACCGAGCAGGAGCGCGGCGCTCACCGGCACCCGGGCGACGCCTCCCACCTGTCCTGGTCGGCGGGCCCGCACGCCTGCCCGGTCAAGCAGCACACGCTGCTCATCGCCACCGAGGCGATCGAACGGCTCACCCAGTGGCTGCCCGACCTGGAACCCGTGCTGCCCCGCGAGCGTCTCACCTGGCGGCCCGGCCCGTTCCACCGCTCGCTGACGGCGCTGCCCGTCCGTTTCACTCCCCGCTCCCCCGATCAGCCAGGAGGACGAACGTGACCGTGACCGACCGCATCGCTCTCGACCCCTTCGGCGCGGACATCGCGGGCGAGTGCGCCCGGCTGCGCGCCCTCGGCCCGATCGTGCCGGTGGAGCTGCCCGGCGGGATCCCCGCCTGGGCGCCCACGCGCTACGACACGCTCAAGGAACTCATCCTCGACCCGCGGGTCAGCAAGGACCCGCGGCTGCACTGGCGGCTGTGGCCCGAGCTCGGCGAGCACCCGTCCTGGGGCTGGATCGTGAGCTGGATAGGCGTGGTCAACATGTTCACCGCCTACGGTGCGGACCACAGGCGGCTGCGCAAGCTGGTGGCGCCGAGCTTCACACACCGGCGCACCGAGGCGATGCGGCCCCGGGTGGAGGCCGTCACCGCGGAGCTGCTTGACGCGCTCGACGCGGCCGGCGCCGAGGTCGTGGACATCAAGGAGGGGATCGCCCGTCCCCTGCCGATGCGGATCATCTGCGAACTGTTCGGCGTCCCCGACGCCTTGCGCGAGGACACCAGCCGGATGATCGCGGCCATCATGGACACCACCGACCCGAGCCCCGAGCACGCGGCGTCCGTCCAGCGGCAGATCGGCACGGTGCTGCCCGCGCTGATCGCCCACAAGGCCGCGCACCCCGGCGACGACATGACCACCGAGCTGATCCGGGTCCGGGACGAGGACGGCGGCCGGCTCGGCGACGAGGAGCTGCTGTACACGCTGCTGTTGGTCATCGGCGCCGGATTCGAGACCACCGTCAATCTCATCGGCAACGCGGTGGTGGCCCTGCTGCGCCGCCCCGAGCAGCTGGCGGCCGTCCGGTCCGGGGAGATCGGCTGGGACGCCGTCGTCGACGAGACGCTGCGCGCGCACCCGTCGATCGCGTCGCTGCCGCTCCGGTTCGCCGTCACCGATCTCACCGTCGGCGAGGTGACGGTCCCGGCCGGTGACGCCATCATCACGACCTATGCCGCCGCGGGGCTCGACCCCGAGCACTACGGGCCGGACGCCGACGTCTTCGACGCCACGCGCACCGCCGACGACCATCTGGCGTTCGGGATCGGGGTGCACCGCTGTATCGGGGCGCCGCTGGCCCGTCTGGAGGCGCTGACCGCGCTGCCCGCGCTGTTCGACCGGTTCCCCGGCCTGAGCCTGGCCGCGGGTGACGAGGAGCTGCGGCAGGTGCCGTCGTTCATCGCCTTCGGGTGGCGGGAGATACCCGTGCGGCTGCGCGGCTGAGACAACCCGGAGGGCCGCTGCCTCGCAGAACGGCACGCGGGAGCGCGACCGGTCCCCCGTTCCGGTCGAGCCCCCGCGGTGCGTTGAACTTACGTCCCTGGCCGAGGCCTTGTGAATCGCGTCGATGCCCGTTGCGTGCTCAACAGGGCTCACCCGTGCACAGCTGAGTCCGGATGGCCCGGTTTCGTCCCGCCGGGACCTGGCCAACCGGTTGTCCCGTGCGGCACAGCCGGTCAGCCGTGGCGGCGGAAATCCGGCAGATCGAGGTCACCGACGGCCAGGTGGGCCAGCACGACCTCGTACAGGTCGGTGCCCGCGGCGAGCAGTTGGCGTTCCAGGACGGGTTCGGCGCTGCGGACGTGCTCGCGCACGGTCTGCGGGTGCATGCCCAGGGTCTGCGCGGCCCGTTCGGCGTTGCCGCCTGCGGTGATCCAGCCGCGCAGCGTCCGGCGCGGGTTCCTGGCGTCCGCGTCCAGCCGGCCCAGCAGGCCCTGGGCCCAGGTGCGTACAGCGGGCCCGGACAGCAGGTCGGAGAGCCGGAGCGGGGAGTTCCGCGTGCCGTCGGGGACGTGGACGTCGGGCAGGCCGATCTGGGTGTTGAGCGCCAGGTGGACGACGGCCCGGACCGTGAGGTCGGCGAAGTTCGTGCCGAGCAGGGTCTCCACGCGTTCCATGCGGGCGCGGACGGTGTTGCGGCTGACGCCGAGGACCTTGGCCGCGTTGACGGCGGTGAACTCCAGACCGAGGCGTGTGGTGGCGAGGAGTTCCGCGCGGGTGTGGTGCGGCAGGGTGTCGAGCGGGCGCAGCACCCGGGCCGTCCAGCCGCGCAGCGCCTCGGGGTCCATGAGGCGTTCGGGGTGGGTGCGCTCGGCGTAGACCGCCGTCTTGTCGGGCCGGAAGTGGGCGACGGCGAGGGCGCTGACGGCCTGTCCGTACGCGGTGGCGGTCCGGGCGAGGCTCTGCCGGACGCTGCCGCCGAGGAAGATGTCCGGGTGCCGGCCGACCAGGGACCGCAGGGCCTCGCCGGTGGTGTCGCGGGGGCTGACGACGATCACATGGCCGTCCATGGCAGGGCAGCGCACGACCAGGGCGTCCTCCCCGGTGCGGTCCAGGCACTCCTCGGCGATCCGGTCGCGTACGGCGGCGTCGGACTCGACGACGTACACGCACGCCGTGTCGGCGTCGAGCAGTCCGGGCCAGAGCCCGGCGGCGACGCGGCGGGCGGCGATGGTGTCCTCGACCATCAGCAGTTGCAGGATGGCCAGGCGCAGGTCGGAGGTGGCCCGCCGGAGCCGGTGTCCGGCCGCGGTCGACTCGCGCGCGGTCAGCAGGAGCTCGATCACCTGGGCGGTGTGTGTGACGACGTCGGCGGCCCGGCGGTCGAAGGGGGCCTCGCGGGAGACGGCCAGGACGCAGGTGTGGGACGGGTGTTCCACCCTGACCAGGCGCTGGTGGCGGTCGCGGCTCTCCCAGGCGGCGGAGGCGATCCGGCCGGCGGTGATGTCCGTGACGAGGCCCTCGTCCAGGGGGAGCCGGGTCCCGGCCAGGAGGTTCCCGGCGGCGTCCTGGAGGGCCACGTCCCCGCCCACGGCGCCGGCGAGCCAGCCGACGACCCGGCCGACGTCGCGCCCCGCCGGACGCAGGTGGCCGAGCAGTTCCTCCGCCCACGCCGGGCCCGGCCCGGCCGCTGTCCGCTGCTGCCGGTTCCCGTCCTCTCGGCCAGCCACCTCGGCCTTCCCCTCGTCGCTCGCGCCGCCTGCGGCGCACCGGTCGGGGACGTTACCCCACATGTCCCGCGCTCCCCTCCCGGGCGTCCCGGACGGATCCGCCCGGCGCCCGCCCGCGGGGCGACACCCCGCCCTGCGCAGCCGCACCGCGCGGGGCGGCATAAGCTCGGCGGATGGCGAAGTACTACGACGTGCACCCCGACAACCCCCAGCCCCGCACCATCGGCCAGATCGCCGACAGCATCCGTGCCGACGCTCTTGTCGCCTACCCCACGGACTCCTGTTACGCACTGGGCTGCCGCCTGGGCAGCCGTGACGGCATCGACCGGATCCGTACGATCCGCAAGCTGGACGACCGGCACCACTTCACTCTCGTGTGCCAGGACTTCGCGCAGCTCGGCCAGTTCGTGCGGATCGACAACGACGTGTTCCGTGCGATCAAGGCGTCGACGCCCGGCAGCTACACGTTCATCCTGCCCGCGACGAAGGAGGTGCCGCGCATGCTGCAGCACCCCAAGAAGAAGACGGTCGGCGTGCGCATCCCCGACCACGTCGTCACCCAGGCCCTGCTCGCCGAGCTCGGTGAGCCGCTGCTGTCCAGCACCCTGCTGCTGCCCGGCGAGGAGGAGCCGATGACGCAGGGCTGGGAGATCAAGGACCTGCTCGACCACGTGCTCGACGGGGTGGTCGACTCCGGTGACTGCGGCACGGAGCCGACGACGGTGATCGACTTCTCCGGCGGGGAGGCCGAGATCGTGCGGCACGGGGCGGGCGACACCTCACGCTTCGAGTAAAGGGCACGCCACGGGACGTTCACGGCTGTGCCGTGTGCGGGGGGTGGGCGAAATGCCCCGGGAAACGGCGTGTCACGATGCCCGTGATCCGCCCGGTCACGCGGACGGGTTCCTGGCCGAGACCCCGCAGAGAGGCAGCCCAGTCATGACCGCCGTACAGGGAACCGACGTCGACATCCCCACCGAGGACGGCACCGCCGACGCGTATCTGGCCCGCCCCGCGGACGGGGCCGCCCATCCGGGGGTCCTGCTCTACATGGACGCCTTCGGTCTGCGTCCGCGGCTGCGGTCCATGGCCGACCGGCTCGCCGGCGAGGGCTACGCGGTGCTCGTGCCCAATGTGTTCTACCGGCACGGCCGCGCCCCGCTGTTCGAGCTGCCCGAGTTCATCGACCCGGAGGCGCGGCCGGAGATCTTCGAGCGCATCATGCCGGTCATGCGGGCCCTGACGGCCGAACGGGCCATGCGGGACGCCGGTGCCTATCTGCGCTGGCTGGCCAAGTCGCCGGCGGTGGCCGACGGCCCGGTCGCACTGACCGGCTACTGCATGGGGGCGCGCCTGTCGCTGCTCACGGCCGGGACCTACCCGGAGCGGGTCGCGGCCGCGGCCGGCTTCCACGGCGGGCGGCTGGCGACGGACACGCCGGACAGCCCGCACCTGGTGGCCGGCAACGTCACCGCCGAGCTGTACTTCGGCCACGCCGACCAGGATCCCTCGCTGCCCCGGGAGCAGATCGAGCGTCTGGAGGAGGCCCTGACCGCGGCGGGCGTCCGCCACCGGTGCGAGGTGTACACGGGCGCGCCCCACGGTTTCACGCAGTCCGACACCGCGTCGTACCACGAGGAGGCCGACGCCCGGCACTGGGCGGCTCTGCTCGACCTGCTGAAGCGCACATTCTGACCTCAATCGGCACCTGGCCGAAACGAGTTGCCGAGGAGTTGCCGTCCTACCGACGGTAAGGGCTTGCTTTCCCTCGATCCCTGCGCGTAGACCTTGCTGAACATCAGGCATGACTCGGGGGGAGTTTGCTCATGGAAGGCACGGTCGACGGGTTCCGCTACGGTGCGGTGACCCCGGTGGCGGCGTATCTGATGGCCTGTCTGGGAGGGGCGCTGGGGCTGCGGTGCATCGTGCGCTCGCTGCTGAACGCGCGGTCCTGGAAGCCGGGTTGGCTGGCGTTAGGCGCCGCCTCCATCGGGTGCGGGATCTGGACGATGCACTTCATCGCCATGACCGGCTTCCACGTGGAGGAGACCCGGGTCCGTTATGACGCGGCCACGACGGTGCTCAGTCTCGTCGTGGCCGTCGCCGTGGTGGGCATCGGCGTGTTCATCGTCGGCTACCGCGGCCCGGGCCGTGTCACCCTGGCGGTCGCGGGCGTCGTCACCGGACTGGGGGTGGCGGCCATGCACTACCTGGGCATGGCGGCCATGCGGCTGCACGGCGACATCGGCTACGACCCGGTCGGCGTCGTGCTGTCCGTGCTGATCGCCATCGTCGCCGCGACCGCCGCACTGTGGTCGGCCGTCACCATCCGCGGCCTGCTGACGAGCCTCGGGGCGAGCCTGGTGATGGGCGTGGCGGTGTCCGGGATGCACTACACGGGCATGGCCGCCGTCAGCGTTCATGTGCACGACACGGCCGGCGGCACCTGGGAAGGCGACTCGCCCCTGTCGCTGCTGCTGCCGATGCTGCTGGGGCCGGTCGTCTTCCTGCTGCTGGCCGGGGTCGTGATCATGTTCGACCCACTGCTGGTCCACGGCGAGCGGGCCGGGAACCGGAAACCCGCCCCGCGCCCGGCCCCTTCCGCCCCGGCCATTCCCGCCCCGCGCACGTCGTGGCACGACACGGACTCGCACGCCCGCGGCCGGTGAACGACCCGCCCGCGGACGGCTCTTGGATCATTGTTACGGTGCAGCGGTGTCTGACTCCTCACGCCAAACTGCCGAAGGCGCCGGCTGGGGCACCGGCGAACGCGGCGCGTACCGGCGGTTGATGCCGCGGCAGGTCGAGAAGATCTCCTGGCTTGACCCGAGAATGCTGTGGGCCGCCCGCAACGGCGTGCTGGCCTCCTGGCTCGGGGATCCTACCGGCCGCACCCGCGGCCGGTGGGTGGCCCGGCGCGCGGCCGCCGGCGCACCGGCCGACAAGGTGATCCGGCGCGACGACCCGGACCGCTTCTCGTTCCTGGTGATCGGCGACACCGGCGAGGGCGACGACCCCCAGTACGCCGTCGTGCCGGGCCTTCTGAAGGCCGGTCAGGACACCCGCTTCGCCGTGCTGGCCAGTGACGTGATCTACCCGGTGGGCAGCGCGGACGACTACGGCACCAAGTTCTTCCGTCCCTACCAGGACTACCAGGCGCCGATCTACGCGATCCCCGGCAACCACGACTGGTACGAGGACCTCGGCGGCTTCATGCGCGTCTTCTGCGACGACGCCCCGCCGCTGCCGCCCGAGCCCCGGCCGCGCCCGCTGACCCGGGCCTGGTTGCGGTCCCTGTTGTGGCACCGGCCGCGGCCGGACGACGGTCATCACCTGGACGAGGCCCGGAAGTTGCGCTCGGCGCCCGCCCAGCAGGCCGTCCAGCCGGGTCCGTACTGGGCGATCGACGCGGGACCGGTGCGGATCATCGGCATCGACACCGGCCTGCTGGGCACCTTGGACGCCGAGCAGGGTGCCTGGCTGCGTGAGGTCTCCCGAGGGCCGCGCCCGAAGATCCTGATCACCGGGTCGCCCCTGTACGTGGACGGCAGGCGCGAGCCGTGCGCCATCGAAGGGGGCGGCACCGTCGACGACATCGTGCGCGACCCGCGGCACCACTATGTGGCGGCGATAGGCGGCGACATCCACAACTACCAGCGCTACCCGGTCCGGCTGGACGACGGACGCACCCTCCAGTACGTGGTCGCGGGCGGCGGCGGGGCGTTCATGCACGCCACCCACACCATCCCCCGCGTCGACGTCGCGAACGTGACCGAGCGGGACTTCCGCTGCTACCCGCTGCGCGGCGACTCCCTCGCCTTCTACAGCCGGCTCTACGGCCGCCGGCTGCGCATGCCCCGCTTCTTCACCCTCACCGAGGCGGAGGCGACGGCGGTGATCGCCGAGCGCCTGGGCATCCCGCCGACGCGTGTCCCGGGCGCGGACACCCGTGTCACCCGGCGCGTCCGGCTGGTCGCCGGGCTGCTCGGCACCGGCCGCAGGCCCGACCGGGCCAGGCGGTTCCGGCTGCCCGTGCGCAAGATCTACACGTCGCTGTTCTCGCCGAGTTCGGCGACGTACAGCCCGCCGTTCTTCAAGTGCTTCCTGCGCCTGGACGTCTCCCCGGAGTCGGTCCGGCTGCGCTGCTTCGCGGCGACCGGAAACCGCGCCCAGGAACTCGCCCCGCCTGTCGAGGACGAGGTGACGATCCCGCTGCGCTGACGCGCGGGATCCGGTGCGGCGGGAACAGCGCCGGCCGCTGCCAGGTTGGCACCGCCATAGACCCTTGAAGGTTCAACGATGGAGGGCTCGTGCCACCGACCTCACGACCGCTGCGCAAGCTGGGCTTCCTGACCATCGGGCTGTTCGACGAGGCCGATCCCCGGCGCGGCCACGAGTCCACGCTGGAGATCATCGAACTGGGCGAGCGGCTCGCCTTCGACAGCGCGTGGGTGCGCCACCGCCATCTCCAGTACGGCATCTCCTCCCCCGTCGCCGTGCTGTCCGCGGCCTCGCAGCGCACCCGCCGCATCGAACTCGGCACGGCGGTCATCCCGCTCGGCTGGGAGAACCCGCTGCGCCTCGCCGAGGACCTGGCCACCGTCGACCTGCTGTCCGGGGGCCGGCTCAACCCGGGCGTCAGTGTGGGTCCGCCGATGCACTTCGGCCAGGTCAAGGGCGCGCTGTACCCGGACACGGCCGACGCCGAGGACTTTGGCTACGGGCGGGTGGAGCGGCTGCTGGACTTCGTGCGGGGCGAGCCGGCGACGGACTTCAGCGGGACGGAAGGGTTCGAGACCTTCTCCGACCGGGTGCAGCCGCATTCCCCAGGCCTGGGCCGCCGCCTGTGGTACGGCGGCGGCAGCCTGCGGTCGGCCCGGTGGGCCGGCGAGCACGGCACGAACTTCCTCACCAGCAGCGTCGTGAAGGCCGAAGACCCCGACGGGCCCCACGACTTCGCGGAGATCCAGCTCTCCCACATCCGGGCGTTCCGCGCCGCCCACCCCGACGGCGAGGCCGCCCGCGTCTCGCAGGGCCTCGTCGTCATCCCCACCGACTCCGCCTCGCCCGAGCAGCGCGCCCGCTACGAGAAGTACGCCGCCGAGCGCATGCCCCGTACGGCGACACCGCAGGGCCCGGCGCGGCTGCTGTTCGCGCCGGACCTGGTGGGGACCTCGCAGGAGATCTCCGAGCGGCTGCACGCGCACGCGGCGTTCCGCGAGGTGGACGAGGTCGCCTTCGCGCTCCCGTTCACCTTCGAGCACGAGGACTACGTCCAGATCCTCACCGACACGGCGACGAAGCTCGGCCCGGCACTGGGGTGGCGACCGGGCGTTTAGCGGACCACGCGGTGGCGGAGGTAGACGACGCCCGAGTTGAAGGTGCGGGTCTCGACGAGTTCGAGATCCACCCGGCGCTCGCTCCGGGAAAAGAACGGAATACCACCGCCGACCAGCACCGGGTAGACCACGGCCCGGTACTCGTCGATCAGGCCCAGGTCGGCCGCCTGGGTGGCGAGAGTCGCGCCGCCGATCGCGATGTCGCCCTCCCCCGGCTCGGCCCGCAGCCGCTCGATCTCCTCCCCCAGGCCGCCGGAGGCCAGACGGGCATGGCCCTGCACCGCCGACAGCGTGGTGGAGAACACCACCTTCGGGAGCGGATTCCACAGCGCGGTCCATTCGCGCTCCGCGTCGCCGAGCGAGGGATCCTGGCCGGCGGTCTCCCAGTACAGCATCGTCTCGTACAGCCGTCGTCCCATCAGGTGGACGCCGACGTCCCGGATCTCGTCGATCCAGAAGCGGAAGACCTCCGGGTCGGGCTCCGACCAGTCGAAGCCGCCGTCCGGCCCGACGATGTAACCGTCCAGTGAGACGTTCATCGAATACGTCACGCTGTGCATCGGTCCTCCTGAGTAAGGGGTTCGACAGTACGACCCGGGGACATCGCGAAACTCATCGCGACTCACGGATCGGTTCGTGTCACCAGCGGCCGGGGGCCGTCCCCGTGATCGGCTCCGCCGCCCTGCCGTCCACCCCGACGGGCACGTCCCCGGCGAGCATCACCCGGTGCATGATCCGCGGGTGGTCGAGGTGCGCGGTGTCGCCGGGAGCCAGGTGCATCGTGGCGCGATTGTCCCAGAACGCCACGCTGCCCGGCTCCCAGCGGAACCGGACCGTGTACTCGGGCCGGACCGCCTGCTCCAGCAGCATCTCCAGGATCGCGGCGCTCTCGGGCCGCGAGAGGCCTGCGATCTGCTCGACGTAGTAGCCGTTGACGTAGAGGATCCGCTCGCCCGTCTCCGGGTGGACGCGCACCAAGGGGTGCAGCGAGGCGACCTGGCGGTCCAGCAGGTGGCGGACGTAGGCGTCGTCACCGGGCCGGGGCTGGTAGCCGACGCCGAGCCGGTGCTCGGCCCGCAGGCCGTCGACGAACTCCCGCAGCGGCGCGGAGAGTCCGGCGTAGGCCGCCGCGAGGTTCGACCAGGTGGTGTCGCCGCCGTAGGGCGGCACGGTCTCGGCGCGCAGGATCGTCGCGGCGGGCGGGTCGACGCGGGCGCCGTGGTCGCAGTGCCAGCCGCGCAGCAGGGTGTGGCGGCGGCGCCGGAGCCACTCGTCGTGCTCCATGCCGAACCGCCCGCCCAGCTCCAGCCGGTCGGCGGTCGTCTCGATCTCGGGGAAGTCCGGGGGCGATGCCGTGCCGCGCCGCGGCAGCACGACCGGTTCCCCGAACCGGCGCGCGAACGCCACGTGCCCGGCGTGGTCCAGCCGCTGCCCCCGGAAGAACACCACCTTCCATCGCAGCACCGCCGCCCTGATCGCGGCGACCTCGGTGTCGTCGAGGTCGGCGGCCAGGTCGACCCCGCCGATCTCGGCGCCGATGTGACCGGCGACCGGCCTCACCTCCACCCCGGCGTCCCGCACCGCCTCGTCCGTCATGGGGCTGTCCGTCGTCATGCGCACTCCGCTGGTCGTGGGCGTGGTCGTGCCTACCGGAAGGTCGTGCCTACCGGAAGGTCGTGCCTTCCGGAAGATCGTGACAGCGATCCCCGCCCAGGGCGACACCGCACCAGCGCCCGCGCCCCTCACACCTCGAACTCCCGGATCACGGTGTTCCGGAACACCGCCTTCCCGTCGACCGTGAACAACGCGAGTCCGGTGTCGACCAGGTACGGGAAGACCGCCGACGCGTGCGCGTACCGGCCGTCGTCGAGGAACAGCTCCACGGAGGTGCGGTCGACCAGGATGCGCAGACTCACCGTGCGCCGGGCCGGGTCGAAGGGGCTCCGGCTCTCCTGCCATCGGCCCGACAGGTCGGGTGACACGGAGGGGCGGCGGTTGAGGTAGGCGTAGTCGCGGTGGACGCCGGCGTCGATGTGCCGGACGCCGTCCGGGGAGCGTCGTAGTTGCACGCCCGCGCCCGTGAGCTGGTCCCAGGTGATCTCGCAGGTCAGTTCGTAGGCGGTGCCCCGGTACTCGAGGACGCGGGTGCCCTCGACCTCCAGGTCGCCGAGCCGCACCGTGCGGGAGACGTACCGGTCGAGCGCGGCGACCGGCCGGGACGCCAGGTGGTACGTGCCGTCGGCCGCGCGCTTCAGCGTGATCTCGCGGACGATCGAGTCGGTGCCGTTGAAGCCGTCGCTGTCGATGGTGGGCGTGATGTGGGCGTAGTCCCAGTTGTTCAGCCAGCCGATCGCGTAACGCGTCCGCTCGTCGAGGGCGCCGTCCGCCGTCCGCTTCTCGAAGGTGACGGCCCCGTACCAGTCCCAGCCGTGGTCGAGCCACTGCGGCTCGTCGGCGTCGGCCGTGAAGGCGCTGCCGTCGAAGGAGCCCGTCCAGTACGCGTACGTGTTGGGCAGCCCGGCTCCCTTGCCGTTGGCGCTCACCCCGAGCACCCACGTGGCCGTGCCGTCCGCGGCGCGGATCCGGAACAGGTCCGGGCACTCCAGTACGCCGATGCCGCTCTTGACGAAGCCGCCCACGTACGTCCAGGACTTGAGGTCGGCGGAGTGGTAGAAGCCCACCTTGTCGTTCTCGGCGAGGGTCATCACCCACCGGCCGCGTTCCTCGTCGTGGATCACCTTCGGGTCGCGGAAGTCGCGCACGCCCGGGTTGGGCAGCACCGGGTCGGTGCCGTGCGGGGTGAACGTCCGGCCGCCGTCTGTGGAGTAGTACAGGTACTGCGCCTGGTCGCTCGGGCCGTCGTGCGGCGACATGGTGGCCAGGACGACGACCGCCCCCGCCCCGAAGCCCGCCGTGTTCTCCGTGTCGACCACCGCGGAGCCCGACCAGACGTCGCCGTTGGGGGTGGTGTCCTTGGGCACGGCGATCCCCCGGTCGGTGAAGGAGACCAGGTCGGTGCTGGTGGCCAGCCGCCAGGCGGTGCCGATCGCGCCGGACAGGTAGTCGGCGTTGTGCAGGTAGTAGTAGTGATACGCGCCGTCGATCCAGACCGGGCGCTGCGGGTCGTTCTTCCACTGCTCGGGGACGGTGAAGTGGTAGGCCGCGCGGTAGCTCGCGCAGCCGTTGCGTGGCCTGGCCACGGCCGTGCCCGCCGCCGCGGGCAGCAACGCGCCGGCCGTGCCCACGGCCGACCCGGCGAACAGGGCTCTCCTCGTGATCCCGCGCATCACACCTGGTTCCTCTCGTCGGAAAGGGTGGCTCATGTGCATCAGGACTGTGGGACCTAACTCGTTAAAGGTCAAGCGGTCGCGCGGTCTTGACACGTCTGGGCGGCGCTCACATCATCTGGGGCATCAGTCCTCAACTAACACGAGTTAGGCCCCACGATGACCGACTCGCACCTCACCCGCCGCAGGCTGTTGCGGTACGGCGCCTACGGCGCGGGTGCCGCCGCCCTGGGCGGCACCGCCGCGAGCTGGGAGCGGCTCGCCGGAGCCGACATCCCCGGACGTGACGACGGTTCCCTCGTCGTCGCCACACTCGGCCCCGCCTACGGGCCGGAGGCCATCCGCACGCTCCGCGAGGGCTTCCGCGAGCTGCACCCCGACATCAAGCTCCAGATCAACGCGGTGCAGGCCGTGGACTGGTCGGACTTCTTCGCGAAGATCCTCACGCAGGTGGCCGCGGGCACCGCACCGGACCTGGTGTATGTGGCCACCGAGGGCGTGCAGCTGTTCGCGCAGCGGCTCGGCGTGGCCCTGGACAAGTGGGTGAAGCGGGACGCGGCCGAGCTGAAGGAGTACTTCGCCGACGTCCATCCGTCGCTGGTCGAGTCGATGATGTACGAGGGCAGCCTCTACCAGCTGCCGGTGGAGTTCAACGCCGCCGACATGTACCTCAACCGCCAGGTGTTGCGGCGGGCCGGGGCGCAGTACCCGCCGGCCGACTGGACCCGCGACGACTTCACGACGCTGCTGCGGGACATGAAGCAGGCGAGCGGCGCCCGCTTCACGCCCTACTTCTGGACCAACCGGCTGTGGGGCGGTGTGGTGCCCTGGCTGTTCGCGAACGGCACCAATCTGCTCGCGGAGTCCAAGGCGCCCGGCGGCGAGTGGCTCTGGGACTCCTTCTACCCGGCCGGCCAACGCGCGGGCCGCGGGGGCGGCTTCCGGTGGACGACGCCGCAGGCCACCCACGACCGGGTGGAGGAGGTCTACGACTATCTCGCCTCCCTCGTGCGGGACGGCCTGTGCACCCGCCCCGAGGGCGGCAACGGCCAGAACCTCATCGGCGTGTTCTCCACCGGCCGGGTCGGTGTCACCCCGGCGGGCGGCTTCTGGGCCGGCGGCCTGCACCTGGCGGGGATGGAGCGGGACGGGTTCGACGTGCAGTACTTCCCGCGCTGGCGCACCCAGCGCATGCAGTACGGCGCGGCGGGTTACGCGCTGCTGCGCACCTCCAAGAGGCAGGAAGAGGCCTGGGAGTTCATCAAGTACGCGGCCCGCAAGGACACCCTGACCCAGCTGTTCACCACGAACCAGACCACCCCGGCCCGCCGTTCGATGCTGACCGCCGGCCGCTACGCGGAGACCGGCCCGGCGCACTGGCAGGTCTTCTACGACACCCTCGACCGGTTCCCCGACACGGGACCGATCCCGGCGCCGCCGCAGGTCGCCGAGGTCGAGCAGCTGCTGCTCAAGCACACCGGAACGGCCCTGGCCTCCTCGCGCTCGGTGCGTCCCGCGCTGCGCCGGTTGCAGGGCGACCTGGAGAAGGCCATGGAGCGTGACGCATGACGGACACCCGGATACCGCCCGCCCGAGCCGAACGGCCGAAGGCCCCGCCCGCCAAGAAGGCACCGCGTCCCTCGGCCCGGGACCGCGGCACCCGGCTGCTGGCCACGCTGTTCCTGGCCCCGACGATCGTCGGCATCGTCGTCTTCACGGTCGTCCCCATCGTCGGCTCGGTGGTGCTGAGCCTCTTCCACTGGAACGTGATCGACCCGCCGCGCTTCGCCGGCGGCGCCAACTACGGCGCGGTGTTCGGTGACGAGACCGTGCTGGTGTCCTTCCGCAACACCCTCGTCTTCATGGTGCTCGCGGTGGCGCTGCAACTGCTCGTGGCGCTGGCGCTCGCCCTGACGCTGACCGGGCGGATGCCCGTGTGGCTGCGGTCGGTGTTCCGCTCGGCGTTCTTCTTCCCGCTGGTGCTGTCCGCCGCGTCGATCTCGGTGGTGATGAAGTACCTGTTCAACCAGGACTTCGGGGTGATCAACTGGCTGCTCGGCTTCGTCGGGATCGCGCCGGTGCCGTGGCTGACGTCGGAGAACGCGGCCATGGCGACGGTCGTCCTGGTGTACGTCTGGCAGCAGTTCGGCTTCTCGTTCCTGCTGTTCGTCGGCGGTCTGAACAACATCCCGAAGGAGATCCACGAGGCCGCCGCCCTGGACGGCGCGACCGGTCTGCGCAAGCACCTCTCCGTCACGCTGCCGCTGCTGTCGCCGACGCTGCTGGTCGCCTCGGTGGTCGGCATCATCAACGCGCTCCAGGTCTTCGAGCAGCCGTACGTCCTGACCAACGGCGGTCCCGGCGACTCGACCCGCACGGTCGTGATGGTGATCTACGAGACCGCGTTCGAGCAGCTCCGCTTCGGTGAGGCGTCCGCGGTGGGTGTGCTGCTGTTCGTGCTGATCATGGCGGTCACGGCCCTCCAGTTCCGGCTCAGCCGGCGTTTCGTCCACTACCAGTGAGCCGGGTGAGTCCCTTGAGCCAAGCAACCCTGTCCTACAGCCGTGCGCGCCACGGGCTGGCGCCGTGGGCGCGGATCGCCGGCCTGACGGTGTGCGCCCTGCTCACGCTCGGGCCGGTGGTGTGGACCGTGTCCACCTCGCTGCGCACACCCGCCGAGGCGTTCGACCTGCCGCCGCAGCTCATCCCGTCCGACCCGTCGACCGAGGCGTACCGGGGGGTGTTCGGCCAGATCGACGTGTGGCTGCTCGCCCTGAACTCCACGCTGGTCACGGGTCTGATCGCGGTCGGCCAGATGATCACGGCGGGGCTGGCCGGATACGCCTTCGCCCGCCTGGAGTTCCGTTTCACGAAGCCGCTGTTCGCCCTGGTCCTGGCGACGATGATGGTGCCCTTGCAGGTCACGATCGTGCCGGTGTTCCTGGTCCTGAAGTCGATGAGCCTGACCGACACGCTGCTCGGGCTCATCATCCCGGCGTTCCCGACGGCGTTCGGCACGTTCCTGATGCGGCAGTACTTCCTGGGCATGCCCAAGGATCTGGGCGAGGCGGCGATGCTCGACGGTGCCGGCCCCTGGCGGACGTTCCGGTCGGTGTACGCCCCGCTGGCCGCGCCCGGCCTCGCGATCGTCGGCGTCCTGGCCTTCAACTACCACTGGAACGAGTTCTTCCGGCCGCTGATCCTCGAAACGTCCGGCCAGAACTACACGTTGCCGCTGGGTCTGGTCTCCCTCCAGGGCAACCTCGGCACCGGCTCCGTCTCCGTGGTGCTCGCCGGTGTCGTCCTCTCCATGATTCCCGCCGTCGCCGTGTTCGTCGTCGGCCAGCGCCCTCTGCGTGAGGGCATCACGTCCGCAGGAGTCAACCGTTGAGCCTCGCCGCTCCCCCGCACGACCCCCACGCCCCGCGCTTCCGGGTCCGCCCGCCCGCCAACTGGATGAACGACCCCAACGGCCCGTTCCGCTGGCGCGGCCGCTACCACCTCTTCTACCAGCACAACCCCGACGCCCCCGTGCACGCCAACGTCCACTGGGGCCACGCCTCCAGCCCCGACCTCGCCCGCTGGGAGCACCATCCGATCGCCCTCACCCCGACCCCGGGCGGCCCGGACGAGGCGGGCTGCTGGTCCGGGTGCGTGGTCGACGACGGGGGCGTGCCGACGGCCGTCTACACCGGGGTCGACCGTGACCACAGCGGGCTCGGCACGATCTGCCTGGCCCGGGCGGCGGATCCGGACGACCCCGCGCTGACCGACTGGACTCCCCTGCCCACGCCGGTGGTGACGGGCCCGCCCGAGGGTCTGGACGTGGTGATGTTCCGCGACCCGTTCGTCTTCCGGCACGGCGGCCGGCGGTGGGCGCTGGTCGGCGCGGGGCACGCCGACGGTACGCCGTCGGTCCTGCTCTACGACTGTGACGACCTGACCGGCTGGCGCTTCGCGGGTGTGCTCCTGGACGGCCGGGACCCGGCCGCCGCGGCGGTGTTCGACGACCGGGCGACCGGCTGGGAGTGCCCGCAGCTGTTCGCGACGCGGGGCGGCGAGTGGGTGCTGGTCGTGTCCCTGTGGGACGGCGACCCGTGGACCACCGGCTATCTGAGGGGGCGTCTGGATGCGGACCTGCGCTTTACCGCCCGGGCGGGCGGCCTGCTCGACCACGGCCGCGACTTCTACGCGCCCGCCGTGCTCCAGGAGCCGGACCGGGCCTTGATGTGGGGCTGGTCGTGGGAGGCCCGCGAGCAGGGCGAGACCGGCTGGGCCGGCGTGCTGACCGCGCCCCGGGTCGTCGACGTCCACCCGGACGGGGCGCTGCGGGTGACCCCGGCCCCGGAACTGCATCGGCTGCGTGCCGCCGAGCCGTTCGTCACCGCCCCGGGCCGGGCTGCGCTGCCGGCCGCCTACGACCTGACGGTGAGCGCCCGCGATCGCACCACCGTGAGTCTGCTGCGCTCGGCCTCGGGCGGCGAGCTGACGGTCCGGCTTGACCCGGTCGAGGGCACCGTGACCCTGGACCGTGGCGACTGGCCCCGCGCGGAGGCCGGGGCACCGGTCGTCGTCCCCGTGCCGCCCGACGAGGAGCTCACGGTACGCGTTCTCGTCGACGGCTCGCTGTACGAGCTGTTCGTCGGGGACCGGGCCACCGTCACCGAGCGCGTCTACCACCGGCCCGACGACACAAGGGAGTTGACGGTGCCGTCCGGCGCGACCGTCATCGGATGGGAGCTGGTCCCACCGACGCACGGCTGATCACCGGGCAGGCCAGACGCCGCACGGTGGCGGGCGGGGTCCGGCCGGTGACGATGGAGTCCAGCAGGAGCCGGGCGGCGGCCTCGCCCATCTCCCGGTGGGGCAGCGCGACGGTGGTGAGGGGCGGCGTGAGGTACGCGGCCATGTGCTCCTGGTCGTCGTAGCCCACCACCGACAGGTCGCCGGGTACGGGGATCCCGAGCCGGGTCGCGGCGTGCAGGACGCCCGCCGCGACCCGGTCGTTGTAGGTGAAGATCCCGGTGGGCCGGAGGTCGGGCGGGGCGCCGTCGAGGAGGCGGACGGCACCCTCGTAGCCGCCGGAGATCTCCCCTCCGGTCCGGACGACCCAGTCCCTGGGCACGGTGATGCCCTCGGCGCGCAGCGCGTCGCGGAAGCCGCGCAGCCGCTCCGCCGAGGCGATGTCGTCGTGCCCGCCGACGACCGCGACCCGCCGGTGCCCCTGCTCCAGCAGCAGCCGGGCCGCCGTACGGCCGCCGGCGCGCTCGGCGGGGATGACGGCGGGCAGCGAACCGTCCTCCGGCAGGCAGTTGGCCAGCACGGAGTGGGTGCGGTGCAGGCCCTCGGGGACGCGGACGCGGCGCAGGGACATGGCCGCGTAGATGATGCCGTCGACGCGCCGGTCGAGGAGTTCGGCGACCGCGGCGTCCTCCTTGGCCGGGTCGCCGCCGGAGTCGACGGTGAGGACCAGGTGCTGGCCGGCCCAGGCGGTGTCCATGGCGCCGCGCAGCAGCCTCCCGGCGAACGGTGAGGAGGCGATCTCGTCGGTGACCAGGCCGATCACGGCCGTACGGCTGCGGCGCAGGCCGCGGGCGACGGGGTCGGGCCGGTAGCCGAGCTGGATCGCGGCCTGCCGGATGCGCTCCTGGGTGGCAGGCGAGAGGTTGCCCTCGGCGCGGCCGTTGAACACGAAGGACACCGCGGTGTGCGACACGCCGGCGAGCCGGGCGACGTCCCGCGAGGTGGGACGTCCCGCTCGTGCCGCCGGCTTCTCCTCGGCCCTGCCCATGCCGTCCGCCGTCCTCATCCCCCACCCGTCCGGTTGATCATTGCTCACCCTATCCGTGACGCTGGAGGGACGACACAGCCAGACGAGACAGGCAGACCACACACGTCAACGGGAAGGTCCGACGGTGATCAGCATCCCGACGCACACGCTCAACGACGGTACGACGCTCCCCGCCCTGGGCCTCGGAACCTGGCCGCTCGGCGACGACGAGGCGCAGCAGGCGGTGCTCTCGGCCCTGGAAGCGGGCTACCGCCTGATCGACACGGCGACGAACTACCGCAACGAGACCGGGGTCGGCCGGGCCGTGGCCTCCGGCGTGGTGCCGCGCGAGGAGATCGTCGTGACGACGAAGCTCCCGGGCCGGCACCACGGCTACGAGGAGACGCTCGCCTCCTTCGAGGAGTCCCGGGCCCGTCTGGGCCTGGAGTACGTCGACCTGTACCTGATCCACTGGCCGCTGCCGCGGGTGGACCGGTACGTCGACTCCTGGAAGGCCATGATCAAGCTGCGCGAGGACGGGCTCGTCCGGTCGATCGGCGTCTCGAACTTCACGGCCGGGCACATCGAGCGGCTGGAGAAGGAGACCGGGGTGCTGCCGTCCGTCAACCAGATCGAGCTGCACCCGTTCCTGCCGCAGGAGGACCTGCGCGCCTTCCACGCGGGCAAGGGCGTCCTCACCGAGAGCTGGAGCCCGCTGGGCCGGGGCACGTCCCTGCTTCAGGACCCCGCCGTGGCGCGGATCGCCGAGGCGCACGGGGTGGCGCCCGGGCAGGTCGTACTGCGCTGGCACACGCAGCTGGGCGCGGTGCCCATCCCGAAGTCGGCGAACCCCGAGCGCCAGCGCGAGAATCTCGACGTGTTCGGCTTCGAGCTGAGCGAGGACGAGATGACCGCCGTCGCCGACCGGACGCAGCGACGGGTCGGCGGGGACCCCGAGGTGCACGAGGAGTTCTGACGGGTACCCGGGGCCCGCGAGGAGCTCTGCCCGCGAGGCAGGAAGGAGCCGCAGGTGGCTGAGCGGGACCGGCTGCGGGACTACCGCGGCAAGCGCGACTTCGGCCGGACCGCGGAGCCCCGGGGCAGCGGGGAGTCCGCCGGGGACCGCCCCAGGTTCGTGGTGCAGATCCACGACGCGAGCACCATGCACTTCGACTTCCGGTTGCAGGTGGACGACGTCCTGAAGTCCTGGTCGATCCCCAAGGGCCCCTCGGCCGACCCGAAGGACAAGCGGCTGGCCGTGCCCACGGAGGACCATCCGCTGGAGTACGAGGAGTTCGAGGGCGTGATCCCGCGCGGCGAGTACGGCGGCGGCACGGTGATCGTCTGGGACCACGGCACGTACGAGCCGCTGAGCCACGACCGCAGGGGGCGGCCCGTCGACTTCGCGAAGTCACTGGAGCGCGGGCACGCCACGTTCCGGCTGAGCGGGGCGAAACTGCGCGGCGAGTACGCCCTGACCCGGTTCCGCGGCGACGGCAGTGGTGACGGGGAGGAGGCCTGGTTGCTGGTGAAGCGGGCCTCAGGCGCCCGTACGCACGGGGCTCCCGATCCGCGCCGGGCGCGTTCGGCCATGTCCGGGCGGACCCTCGCCCAGGTCGCCTCGGACGCGGCCGGGGAGTGACGGCGATGCCCGGTCTCCTCGACGCGCTGCCCGACGGACAGCGGCGGCTGCTGGGCCGGGCACGTCCGGGGGCGGAACTGGCCGCGCGCCCGATGCTCGCCACCCTGAGCGACCGGCGCGACTTCTCGCACGCGGACGAGGAGTGGGTGTTCGAGCGGAAGCTGGACGGCGTCCGCGTGCTGGCGGTCCGGGACGGGGAACGGGTGACGCTGCTGTCGCGTTCGGGCCGTCGGCTGAACGACACCTACCCGGAGATCGTGGAGGCGCTCGCGGCGCAGTCGTGTGCCGACTTCGTGCTCGACGGGGAGATCGTCGCGTTCTCGGGCGGGCGCACGGACTTCGCGCGGCTCCAGCAGCGCATGGGGCTGACCCGGCCCCAGGACGTGGCGGCGAGCGGGGTGGCCGTGACGTACTACGTGTTCGACCTGCTCCGGCTGGACAGGGCCGACACCAGGGAACTGCCGCTGCGGGCCCGCAAGTCGCTTCTGCGGCGGGCGCTGGCGTACCGCTCCCCGCTCCGGCTGACCCCGCATCGCAACGCGGGCGGTGCCGAGCTGCTGGCGGACGTGTGTGCCCGGGGCTGGGAAGGACTGATCGCCAAGCGTGCCGACGGTGTCTACGAGCCGCGCCGGTCGGCGGACTGGCTGAAGCTGAAGTGCTCCCAGGGGCAGGAGTTCGTCATCGGCGGTTTCACCGAACCCGCCGGGAGCCGGGTGGGGCTCGGCGCGCTGCTCCTCGGCCACTACGAGGGCGGGCGGCTGCGGTACGCGGGCAAGGTCGGCACCGGTTTCGGCCGGCGCACGCTGCTCGACCTGCGCGAGCGGCTCGACGGGCTGTGGGAGTCCGGCTCGCCGTTCGACGGGCCGGTGCGGGAGGCGGGCGCGCGGTGGGTGCGCCCGGAGCTGGTGGCCCAGATCGCATTCGCCGAGTGGACCCGTGACGGCATGCTGCGCCACCCGCGGTACCTGGGGCTGCGGGACGACAAGAAGCCACGGGACGTGGTGCGGGAACGCCCGTCGGGGCACGCGGCCGCGTGAGCGGGCCGGTCAGAACAGCGGCGTGAGCGGCTGTTCGCACCAGATGGTCTTGCCCCGGGTGGTCTGCCGACTGCCCCAGCGCTGGGTGAGCTGGGCGACCAGCAGCAGTCCGCGTCCGCCCTCGTCGTCCTGGTGGGCCCGTCGCAGGTGCGGGGAGGTCGAACTGCCGTCGGACACCTCACAGATGAGGGTCTGGTCGCGGATCAGCCGGAGCTGGATCGGCGCGGCGCCGTACCGGATGGCGTTGGTGACCAGTTCACTGACGACGAGCTCGGTGACGAACGCCGTCTCGTCCAGCCCCCACGCGGTGAGCTGCTCGGTGGCGGCCTGGCGGGTGGCGGCCACCTGCGCGGGGTCGGGCGTCACGTCCCAGGTGGCGACCTGGTCCGCGCCCAGCGCCCGCGTGCGGGCCAGCAGCAGGGCCACGTCGTCGCTGGACTCCTCCGGCAGGACGGCCTTCAGCACGGTGTCGCACAGGGCGTCGAGCGAGTCGGCGGGCACCGTCAGGGCGCGGCACAGCTCGTCCGTGGTGTGGTCGACGTCGCGGTCGCGGTCCTCGATGAGCCCGTCGGTGTAGAGGGCGACGACGGAGCCCTCTGGCAGCTGGAGCTCCGTCGCCTCGAACGGCAGCCCCCCGACGCCCAGCGGGGGCCCCGCGCTCATGGGGATCAGCCGGGCGGACCCGTCGGGCAGCACCAGGGCGGGGGCGGGGTGCCCGGCGGCGGCCAGGTTCAGCCGGCGCGTGACGGGGTCGTAGACGGCGTACAGGCAGGTCGCGCCGAGCTCGGCGACCTCGTCGCCGTCGTCGTCCGACGCAAGATGGGTGACCAGGTCGTCGAGGTGGGTGAGGAGTTCGTCCGGCGGCAGGTCCACGTCGGCGAGGGTGCGGACGGCCGTGACCAGCCGGCCCATGGTCGCCGTGGAGGGGATGCCGTGGCCCACGACGTCACCGACGACGAGCGCGACCCGGCTGCCGGACAGCGGGATCACATCGAACCAGTCGCCGCCGATGCCGGCCGCCGAACCGGAGGGCAGATAGCGGTGGGCGACCTGGACGGCTGCCTGGCCGGGCAGTCCCTTCGGCAGCAGGCTGTGCTGGAGGGCCAGCGCGGTGGTGCGTTCGCGGGCGAAGCGGCGGGCGTTGTCGACGCAGACGGCGGCGCGGCTGGCGAGTTCCTCGGCGAACACGGCGTCGTCGGGGGCGTAGTCGTCCACCTGCCGGATGCGCACGGCCACCGCGACGCCGAGGGTGATGCCGCGGGCCCGGAGCGGCACCGCCATCATCGAGTGGACGCCCTGGCGGTAGGGGCTGCCCTGCGGGGCGCGTGTGTTGCGCTCCGCGACCCAGCGCATGAAGGACGGCTCCCCCGCCTGGCTGACGATCGCCCGGCCCTCCCGCATTGCCCGCGCGATGGGGGAGAACCCGGGGTAGGCGTCCACTTCTCCCAGGTGGACGGCGGCTTCCGGGGTGCCCTCGGTGACGGAGCCGTGGGCGACGCGGCGCAGCACGATCTCGTCGTGGGGCACGGTCGGCGACTCCTCCGCGCCGAGGACCCAGTCGAACAGGTCCACGCTCGCGAAGTCGGCGAACCGGGGCACCACGACCCCGATCAGCTCCTCGGCCGTGCGCACCACGTCCAGGGTGGTGCCGATGGCCGCAGCGGCCTCGTTGAGCAGGGCCAGCCGCTGGCGCGCCCAGTACTGCTCGGTGCTGTCGAACGCGGCGAGGGCGGTGCCCAGGAGCTCACCGGAAGGGTCGCGCAGCGGCCACATCTCGGTGACCCAGGCGTGCTCCCGGTTCAGGGCGGGGGCGCCCGTGTAGCTCTCGTAGCGGAGCGGGCGGCCGGTCTCGACGACGTGGCGGAGGTGCCAGTTGAAGCCGAGGCTGTGCTCGGCCTCCTCGACGGTCTCGGGGAAGGGCCGCCCCAGCAGGGTCTCCTCGGACACGCCCATCACCTGGCAGGCGGCGTCGTTGAGCCGCAGATAGCGCTGCTCGGTGTCGAACACGGACATCGACATGGACGCCTGCTGGAAGGCCTTTCCGGCCAGGGACGTCTCAGTGCTGCCGGGCTGTTCGGCGGTGATCACGTAGCCGTCCGGTGCCCCGTCCCCGCCGGTCACGGCGCAGGCCGTGACGCGCAGCCCGACCAGATAGCCGTCGTGGTGCCGCACCATGACGGTGCCCGACCGCGCGGACAGCGCCTTGGACGGCACCTCCTCGGCGAGCAGGTCCCGTACGGGCCGGCCCACGGCCTCCTCGGCGGGGTAGCCGGTCAGTCGCCGTGCGCCCTCGCTCCACCCCGTCACGGTGCCGCGGGCGTCGATGATCGCAGCAGCGGAGGCGTCCTCCATATCGTCCAGGATTCTCCCTTTGCCGCCCTGTATCAACCGCGGCGGAGCTTTCGTGACAGTGTCAGCTCCGATGAGCGCGCAGGACGGCCAGCGCCCGGTCTGCGTGCGCGTTCATGCGCAGTTCGCTGCGGACGACGTCCAGGACGGTGTGGTCCTGCCCTATGACGAACGTGGTGCGCTTGGTCGGGGCCAGGGAGAAGCCGCGTTTCACGCCGAACCGCTCACGGACCGTGCCGTCGGCGTCGGACAGCAGGGGCATGCCGAGGCCGTGCTGTCCGGCGAACTCCTGCTGGCGCTCGACGGTGTCGCCGCTGATGCCGACGGGGCGTGCGCCGACGGCCGCGAACTCGGCGGCGAGATCCCGGAAGTGGCAGGCCTGGGCGGTGCAGCCGGGGGTCAGGGCGGCCGGGTAGAAGAAGAGCACGACCGGCCCCTCGGCGAGCAGCCCTGACAGGCTGCGGACGGTGCCGGTCTCGTCGGGCAGGGCGAAGTCCTCGACCGTGTCCCCGGCCTCCACGCGGGCGGTCATGACCGGCCCTCGGCGTTCCGTGCGACGCTGCGGGCCCAGAGCACGAGGGGCAGCTGGAGCGGCAGGCGCCCGAAGGCCGCGGCCTTCTGCGGCGCGGGGCGGTGGCGCCAGTCGGCCGCCATCTTCACGTTGGCGGGGAACACCCCGACGAAGAAGGCCGCCGCGGCCAGCGCGGCCGTCTTGCGGGTCCGCGGCAGCGCCAGGCCCGCGGCCAGCGCGAGCTCGGCGGCTCCGCTGGCGTAGGTCCAGGTCCTGGGCGTGCCCGGCAGTCCCCTCGGGATGGTCGCGTCGAACGAGCGTGGGGCGGCGAAGTGGGCGATGCCCGCGGTGGCCAGCAGGCCGGCGAGCAGCAGGGGCGAGCGTTCGGACCGGGACACGGTTCCTCCTCTGATGGCCTGCCGCGCGATATTACTGGACGGTAGAGAGGTCAGGTCGCCGGGCCCTGCGTACGCCGTCGGTGGACACCCGGGGTGTAGCCGAACGAGCGGCGGAAGACGTCGATGAAGGCGCTGGCGGAGGACCAGCCGCAGCGGTGGGCGACGGTCGTGACGGGCAGTCCGTCGGCCAGCATCCGCAGGGCGTGGTAGAGCCGTGACTGGGTGCGCCACTGCGGGAAGGTCATGCCGAACTCGCTGCGGAAGAGCCGGCTGAGGGTGCGCTCCCCCACCCCGGTCGCGGCGCCTAGGGCGGCGAGGGTGCGCGCGTCGGCCGGGTCGTCGTGCACGAGCGCGCAGACGGCGGCCAGGCGCGGGTCGGCGGGCGTCGGCAGGCGCAGCGGCTGCTGCGGCGAGAGGCGCAGGTGGTCGCACAGGACGGCACGCAGCCGGTGCCGCTCGGGGCTGTCGTCGGCGGGGTCGCTGGTGTAGGCGAGGATCAGCTCGCGCAGCAGGGGGCTGACGGCGAGGACGGCCGGGTGGTGCAGCAGGAGGGGGTTGTCGCCCGCGGGCAAACCGACCAGGTGCAGGTCGAGGCGGCCGTGGGCGCGGTGGGCGTGCACGGTGCCGGCCGGGACCCAGATGGCGCGGGTGCCGGGCGCGAACCAGGTGCCGGCGTCGGTGGTGACGGCGACGACCCCGGAGCCCGCGTAGACGATCTGGTGGTCGTCGTGCCGGTGCGCCTCGATGCGGTCGCCCGCGGTCAGCCGCTGGGCTCGGGTCGGGGCCGTCGGGGTGTGGCGGATGTTCGGCACAGTCCGGCAGATTATCGGAAGCGGGCCAGGCGTCCCGGCGGCGACGATCTCCGGGTGACCGCTTCCCGCCGCAACCGGCCCGTCGCCCTGATGTCCCTCGGACACGCCTGCGTGGACGTGTACCAGGGCTCCGTGGCCGCCCTGGTGCCGTACTTCGTCGCCGAGCGCGCCTACTCCTACGCCGCCGCCTCCGGCGTCGTGCTGGCCGCCTCCCTGCTCTCGTCGCTGGTGCAGCCGCTGTTCGGCGTGCTCACCGACCGGTGGGCGATGCCGTGGCTGCTGCCGCTCAGCGCGCTGACGGCCGGGGCGGGCGTCGCCCTGAGCGGGGTGACCGGCTCGTACGCGTGGACCCTGGCGGTCGTCGCCGTGTCGGGGGCCGGGGTGGCCGCCTACCATCCGGAGGCCGCCCGGGTGGCGCGGGCCGTCGCGCGCGGCCGGCACACGGCGATGGGCTGGTTCTCCTTCGGCGGCAATGCCGGTTTCGCCCTGGCACCGCTGCTGGTCCTCGCCGTGATGGCGATCGGCGGTCTGAGCGCCTCTCCCCTGCTGGCCGTCCCGGCGGTGGCGGGGGCGGCGCTGTGCGCGGCGGCGGTGCGCGCGGCCGCGTCCGGCGCGGCGCAGGCGGACACGGCCGTCGGCGCGGGCCGGGACGACTGGCCGGCCTTCCTGCGGCTGTCCGGGGCCGTGTTCTGCCGCTCGGTCGTGTTCGTCGGCCTGAGCGCCTTCGGCTCGCTGTACGTGCGGGAGCGGACCGGGGGCGGGGAGGTGGCCGGCACGGCGGCGCTGTTCGTCCTCTACGCCGGCGGTGCGGTGGGCACGCTGGCCGGGGGGCGGCTGGCCGAGCGGTACGGGCGGCTGACGGTGGTGCGCCGGTCGTACGCCCTGACGGTGCTCGCCGTGGCCGGTCTGGTCCTGGTGCCGGGGCCGCTGGTGTACCTGTTCGTCGCGCTGGCGTCGGCGGGCCTGTACGTGCCGTTCTCGCTGCACATCACCCTGGGCCAGGACTGTCTGCCCCGACGGGTGGGCACGGCGAGCGGGGTCACGCTCGGGCTGACGGTGAGCGTCGGCGGCCTCGCCGCACCCCTGCTCGGGGCGTTGGCCGACGCGACGTCCCTGCGGACGGCTCTGCTGCCGCTCATCGCCCTGCCGGCGGTGGGCCGGCTGCTGCTGTGCCGGCTGCGCGAGCCCGCAGCGCCCGGACCGGCGGTCGCCGAGCGGGCGGATCCGCGCGACCCGGCCGCACGCTGACCTGCGGGAGTCAGGCCCGGCTCACCGGGGCGGACCGGTCCTCGGGCTCCTCGTCGACGGCGTGGGCGAGGAAGTCGTCGACCATGCGGTGGAAGAGCGTGGCGAGCTGCCGCAGTTCCTCGGGGGACCAGTCCGACAGGGCCATCTGCATGCCGCGGACCCCGGCCTCGCGGACCTTGGCGATGGCCTGCCGGCCGGTGTCGGTGAGCTCGATGCGCTGGGCGCGGCGGTCGTCGGGGTCGGGCACGCGGGTGACGTAGCCGGACTTCTGCAACTGCTGCACCGTGCGTGTGACGTGGGAGGCCTCCACTCCCAGCCGGGCGGCGAGCTCCCCCGGCCGCAGCGGCTCGGAGTCGGCGACCTGCCGCAGCAGCGCGACGGCGGCACGGTCGAGCGGCACGCCCGCGAGGGCCATCAGCCGGTCGTGCTGGCGGGCGCGGGTGCTCAGGTACGTGATACGGGTGAGCGCGCGCTCGATCTCGATCACTTCCGGGGAGGGCGCGTCGGGGAGCGGTGGTGTGGCCATGCGGGCCACTTTACCATCTCGTTGCCTAACTCAAGTAATTCACGGCGCCGAGGTCGAACCGGTGCGGTTCGCCCCGCGCCGGCGCCTCGGCCCCCGGGTCCGCTGAGGCCGGCGCCCGCCTCGACGCCGTTCAGGGGAAAGACCCGGCAAACGCGCGTGACCGGGCGCGGGGACGTCCACAACTCACCCGTGGACCTGCCGCTGATCCCGCCCATGCTCGCCACGCCCGGCACCCTGCCGCCCGCCGCGCAGGACCCGCGCTGGGCCTATGAGACCAAGCAGGACGGCCAGCGGGTGGTGGTCTATCTCCCCGGGGACGGCAGCGTGCTGCTGCGCGCCCGCTCCGGGGAGGACATCACGGCCGCGTATCCCGAACTGCGGCCCCTGGGCGCAGCCTTCGGCCCCGTGCCGGCCGTGCTGGACGGGGAGATCCTGGCTCTGGACGAACAGGGCCGGGCGAGCTTCCAGTTGCTGCAGTCCCGCATGGGTCTGGCGCACGCGCCCGCGAGGGCGGCCCGGCGGGCCGCGGAGGTGCCGGTCCATCTCGTGCTGTTCGACCTGATGCATCTGCAGGACCACTCGCTGATCAGGCTGCCCTACGCGCGGCGCCGCGCGGCGCTGGAGGATCTCGGCCTCGCCGGACCCTCCTGGTCGACCCCGGCCGCGATCGTCGGCCATGGCGCCGAGGCCCTGGCCGCCACCCGCGAGCACGGCATGGAGGGCCTGGTCTGCAAGCGGCTGGACTCGGTGTACGAACCGGGCGTGCGCTCCCGGGCCTGGATCAAGATCCGCAACATGCGCACCGAGGACGTCCTGGTCGGCGGCTGGCAGCCCGGCAAGGGACGGCTCACCGGCCTGCCCGGCGCGGTGCTGGTCGGGCAGCGTGCCGCGGGGCGGCTGCGCTACGTCGGGAGCGTGGGCACCGGCTGGAGCGAGGCCGAACGGACGGAACTCGCCGGGCTGCTGCGGGCGGCCGCGACCGACGTCTGCCCCTTCGACCCCGCCCCGCGCGCTCCGGGCGCCCACTGGGTCGTGCCCCGGCTGGTCGGCGAGGTCCGCTACAGCACCCGCACCCGGGAGGGCCTGCTGCGGCAGCCGTCCTGGCTGCGGCTCCGGCCGGATCTCGCGCCCGAGGAGGCCGCGGCCGACATCCCGGACGACATGGTCTGAAACGGCGCCGGGACTCCGGTTGTTGGGCAGCGATTCACCTACGGGATCACACATCCCTCTTGGCATGGACGCGTTCAGCCTGGAAGCTGAACCTCCCTTTCCCCCACAGCCGTTGGGCTGCGCCCAAGAGGAGGACGCAGTGTCGTCACGCCCGTTCGCACCCCGCAGGAGATGGCTCACCGGACTGGCCGGCGCCGCCGCCCTCGTCCTCGCTTTCCCCGCCACGGCCTTCGCCGCCCCGCCGCGGGCGCTGCCCGCCAACGCCGAGTCGCTGGAGAAGACGTTCCAGCCCGCCTACGACTACGACACCGACGGCTGCTACTCGACGCCGGCCATCGGCGCGGACGGCACCGTCAACGGCGGCCTCAACCCGACCGGCGCCCTCAACGGCGACTGCCGCGACGCCTCGGACCTGGACAACACCAACGGCTACGCGCGCTCCAAGTGCAACAACGGCTGGTGCGCCGTCCTGTACGCCCTCTACTTCGAGAAGGACCAGGCCGTGGCGGGCAGCGGCATCGGCGGCCACCGGCACGACTTCGAGCACGTCGCGGTGTTCGTGCAGGACAACCAGGTCAAGTACGTCTCGACGTCCGCGCACGGCTCGTTCAGCGTGCACGCGGCCTCGCAGGTCCGCTTCGACGGCACGCACCCGAAGATCGTCTACCACAAGGACGGCGTGAGCACCCACTGCTTCCGTCTCGCCAACGCGAACGACGAGCCGCCGGAGAACCACAAGCGCACCTGGCAGTACCCGCCGCTGGTCGGCTGGAACGGCTACCCCGCCGGAGTGCGCGACAAGCTCACGTCCTACGACTTCGGAAGCGCCAACTTCGGCCTGAAGGACGGCAACTTCGCCAACCACCTCGCGTCGGCCAAGCCCTCCGGCATCGCCTTCGATCCCTACGCCTGATCCGGGCTCGCTCCTGCCGGGGGCTTAGGTCCCCGGCCGGTCCCGTTTCCGCCCCGCGTCCGATCCATCGGCGCGGGGCGGCCGCATAGCGTCCCCTCATGGACGCGCACGACACGACAGGGAGACTCGAAGAAGCCCTCGAACGGCTCCACGCCTCGGGGCCGGAGCGGCTCGGCCGGCTCACCAACCACGCCCCCATGGTCGTGGAGGCGCTGGCCGCGCACGGGCAGGCGGATGCGGTGCACCGCTGGCTGGATCTGTACCGGCCCAAGCTGGAGGACTTCCCCACGCCCGTGACCCCCGTGACCGACGCGAACTGGCGCGAGGCGCTGGGGGATCCGCGCCGGGCCGCCGACTGGATCGGGTATTTCGACCACGCCCTGGCGGAACAGCCGTGGCGGGACGTCCTCGCGGCCTGGTGGCCACGGCTGCTGCCCGGGCTGTACGGCGGTTCCACGCATCCGGTGATCCGCGTCGGCCACGCCGTACGGGCGCTGGAAGCCGGCGAGAACGCGCCGCGGATCGCGGAACTCGCCCACGGCCTGGGCTACTGGGCGGCCCGGCACCGCCCCGTGTCCGGCATCGCCGTACTGCCCGCCGCGCCGGATGCGGCGCGGTCCCTGGACGCCGTGCCGCCGATCGCCGGTCCCCGGGGCGGCTTTCCCGACCGGCTCGCGGCCGTACGGCGACTGCCGCTGTGGGCGGGCGACGTGACCGACCCGGACACGGCCCGGGCACGCCTGACCGAGCTGGTCCGGGCCGCGACCCACCGGTACGCCACGCACGGCCACGGGGAGGAGACCATGCTGGTGCACGCGGCGACGGCGCCCAACGCCGTGCTGCGCACCCTCGGTTCCCTGCCGCGCGAGCTGTGGGCACCGAGCCTGCACGCGGCGTGGACCGCGTCCGCGGCGGTCACCGCGATGTACGCCCACGCCGAGCCCCTCCCCCACGTCCCCGCGCCCGGCCGCACCGCCGAGGAGGTGCTGGAACGGGCCCTCGCCCACGGCGACGAACACGTCATCAAGCTCACCGACACCGCCCTCGACGTGGGCGACGAACGGGCCCTGGCCGCGGCCCTGCGCGCGGTCGAACTGAGCGAGCCCCTCGTCCCGAACTGACGTACGACGAAGGGCGGTCGGGGGAGGTACGGCACGAACGTACCCCCGGAGGGTCTATCGTGTCGGCATGTCCGTCCCCGAACTGATCCGCATCGTCTCCCGCGACTCCCCCATGGCGCTCGCCCAGGTGGAGCGAGTCCGGGCCGAGCTGGCCGCCGCCCATCCCGGAGTGCGCACCGAGGTCGTACCGGTGAAGACCACCGGCGACAAGTGGATGGGTGATCTGTCCAAGGTCGAGGGCAAGGGCGCGTTCACCAAGGAGGTCGACGCGGCGCTGCTGGCCGGTGAGGCCGATCTCGCCGTGCACTGCGTGAAGGACGTGCCCGCTGACCGGCCGCTCCCGGCGGGGACGGTGTTCGCCGCGTTCCTCAAGCGGGACGACGTCCGGGACGCCCTGATCCACCCGGGCGGGCTCACCCTGGACGAGCTGCCGGCCGGGACGCGGATCGGCACCTCCTCGGTGCGCCGGGTCGCCCAACTGGCCGCCACGCACCCGCATCTGGAGTGCGTTCCGTTCCGGGGCAACGCCAACCGGCGCCTGGCGAAGCTGGCCGCCGGAGAGGCCGACGCGCTGCTGCTCGCGGTCTCCGGCCTGGAGCGCATCGGCCGCCAGGACGTGATCAGCGAGATCCTCTCCACCGAGACGATGATGCCGCCCATCGGCGCGGGCGTACTGGCGCTGCAGTGCCGTGAGGACGACGCCGCTCTGATCGACGCGGTGAGCGGTCTCGGCGACCCGGACACCCACCGGGAGACCACCGCGGAGCGCATGTTCCTGCATGTGCTCCAGGGGCACTGCAACAGCCCGATCGCCGGGTTCGCGCAGGTGGACCGCAGCGGCGAACTGTCTCTGCGGGCCTGTGTGTTCACCCCGGACGGCAAGACCCGGCTGAACGCCCACGAGTGGGCGGGCCGGCTCGACCCGGCCACACTCGGCACCTCGGTCGCCGTGGCCCTGCTGCGCCAGGGCGCCCGCGAGATCATCGACGGCATCCCGCACTGACCGCCGGGACGCGCTGACACCGGATCAGGCGGTGCCTTCCTCCGCCTGGTCCTGGAGGAAGACGCTCACCTGGTGGGCCAGGCTGTCGCGCAGCGCCGCTCCCTGCTGGGCCCCGGCGGGCCCCTCGTGCGCGCCGATGCCGCCCGACCACAGCCGGCGGTCGGCCCACTCCTCCTCGACGCGCAGCTGGACCTGGACGTCCACGAGGCTCAGGGACGCCTCGGCGCCGGCCGCGTACAGCACGGCGGTGGCCCGGCGCAGCGGGTAGACGTCGAAGCCCTCGATGAACTGCGAGTTGCGCCAGTCGAGGAAGGCGCTCTCCCCGTCCGGGCCGATCCGCACGTCGATCTGGCCGTCCTCGAGATGGATGCCGAGATGCCGGCTGCCGCGGTTCTCGACGGTCACGCGGAGGCTGAAGTACGTCAGCCCCTCCGCGGCGTCGTCACGGCCGCGGGGCGGCTCGGCCAGTTCCAGACGGTGGACGCGGACGCGCAGACCGGCATGCTCGTCGTACTCCTGCCAGTCCCCGACCACGTTCGGCTCGTACACGCTGCACCTCTCGACCTCTGGAAGCTGCTTCCTATCTGTGGTCTCAGCGCACTGTCAAATGAGCAGAATGCGCTGTGGCCTGGCAGTTCATCCGTTTTGATCGGTGATCAAGCCGTGCCCAGCGGTTATCCGGAACCAAGGGGAGAAAGCGCTTGCGGCGGCGTGCCGCACATCACTTCCCCGAGTGAAGATCAACGGGCCAGACGGCCCAGCAGCGCCGAGGCGGCGGTGACGCCGAGGGCGGCGGCCACGAGCAGCACCGCGAAGTCGGAGGCCAGGTGGTGGGGCGTGCCCAGGAGGAGCCCGCGCAGGGCGTCGACCTCGTAGCTGAGCGGGTTGGCCTTGCTGACCGCCTGGAGCCAGCCCGGCATCACGGACACCGGGTACAGGGCGTTGGAGCCGAAGAACAGCGGCATGGTGATCGCCTGCCCGAAACCCATCAGACGGTCGCGGCTGAGGACGATGCCGGCGATGGTCATCGACAGGCAGGAGAAGAAGGCCGAGCCGAGGACGACGATCGCGGCGACGGCGAGCAGTTTCAGCGGGTTCCAGGTCAGCGCCACGCCGAGCAGGGCGGCGATGAGGAGGACCACGACCGCCTGGACGAGCGACTTGACGCCCGCCGCGAAGGCCTTGCCGGTGATCAGCGCGGAGCGCGGGGTCGGCGTGACGAGGAGCTTGTTGAGGATGCCGGCGTCGCGCTCCCAGATGATCTGGATGCCGTAGAAGATGGCGATGAACATCGCGGACTGGGCGATGATGCCGGGCGCCAGGTAGTCGACGTAGGGGATGCCGCCGGTGGGGATGGCCTTGATGCGGGTGAAGGTCTGGCCGAAGATCAGCAGCCAGAGGGCCGGCTGGACCGCCCTGGTGTAGAGCTCGGTGCGGTCGTGGCGCAGCTTCTGCAGTTCGACCGCGCACATCGCGCCGACGCGGGCGGGCAGGAGCCGCCAGCCCGAGCGGGGTCGCGGGGGCTTGAGCAGCAGATCGATGCCGGGGCCGCGGGCGGGGTCAGCCGACACGGCGTGCGGTGCGGCGGGTGCTTCGGACATCGCGGAAATCTCCTGCCTCGTCGTCGAGACCGCTGCCCGCCAGGTCGCGGAAGACGTCCTCCAGCGTGGGCAGCGTGTCCGTGGCCGCGCCCGCGGCGCGGCGGCGGGCGCCGAGTCCTTCCCTGAGCTCGGCAGGGCTGCCGAGGGCACGGATCCGGCCGTGGTGCATCAGGGCGACCCGGTCGCAGTACTGGTCGGCCTCGTCCATGGAGTGGGTGGTGACGAGCACGGTCATGCCGGTGGCCGCGCGGACCGCTTCGATGTGGTCCCAGACGCCGGTGCGGGCGATCGGGTCGAGGCCGATCGTGGGCTCGTCGAGGATCAGCAGCCGCGGGGCGCTGACCAGGGCCTGGGCGAGTTCGAGCCGGCGGACCATGCCGCCGGAGTAGGTGGCGGCGAGCCGGTCGGCGGGGCCGGTGAGGTCGACGGCGGCCAGGGCCTGGGCGACGCGTTCGGCGCGTTCCCGGCGGGGCACGTCGAAGACCCGGGCGAACAGCGCGACGTTCTCCCGCCCGGTGAGTCCGGCGTCCGCCGAGAGTTGCTGCGGCACGTATCCGAGCAGCCGGCGTACGGCCATGCGCTCGCCTGCGGCGTCGTGGCCGAAGACGCGGACCGTGCCGGCCGGTACCGGCAGCAGGGTGGTGAGGCAGCGCATCACCGTGGTCTTGCCGGCGCCGTTGGGGCCGAGCAGCCCGAAGACCTCGCCCTGGTGGACCGTGAGATCGAGTCCGTCCACGGCCCGGGTCGCGCCGAAGGCGTGGACGAGCCCGGTGCAGGCGACGGCGTCGGCCGATGGTGGTTCGGTGTCCCGCGTCATGACTCCTCGGCCTCCTCGTGCAGGGTGCCGGCCAGCTTGCGCAGGGCCGGGATCGCGGCGTGCAGGGCCTTGCGGTCCGCCTCGTCCAGCCGCGACACATGGCGTCGTACGAGGTCGGCGCGGCGGCGGCGCCACTCGCGCAGCCGTGCCCCGGCGGCCGATGTGGGCAGCAGCCGGGCGGCCCGGCGATCGGCCGGGTCGGTCTCGCGGACCAGATAGCCCGCCCGCACCAACTGATTGACCAGGGTGGACACGGAGTTGGCCGCCAGTCCGAGGTCCTTGGCCGCGTCGGAGATGCCGATGCCGGGCCGCGTCACGGCCAGGCGCAGCAGCTCCACCTCGGCGCCGCGCAGCCGGGGGTCGGGCATCTCACGGCGCAGGCGCCGTCGCATCAGCCGCTGGACCCCGACGAGCGCGTCGGCCAGCTCTTCGGGGAAGGTCTCCGGCTCCATGCGGCAGAGATTAGCTCTGTGACAGAGGTAATCGGCCCAAGCCGGAGTCAAGAGATGCACCCGGAACGGCAGCGGCTCCCGGGAGAGCCCATGCTCACGAATGGGCGTATTGTCGGAATTGTTTCGCGGTCTCCCCGCCCGGGAATGGGCGATGAAGTGCTTCGGACCGGAGGCACGTCCGTGGGAGACGCCCGGGCCCCCGGTGCCCTCCGTGAGGTCCGAGCCCGTGCTTCCCACGGTGTCTGTCCTTTCGGCACCTGCTCAGGGAGGTGCGCACCATGCGTATCGCCGACAGCACCAGAACGCACCCCCACGACGACGCTCCCGACACCGCCGAGGCGTTCGAACGCCTCGTGCGCCTGCCCGACGGGCCCGAGCGCAAGGCCCTGCGCGACGAACTGGTCGAGGCCTGGCTGCCCATGGCCGAGCGGATCGCCGTCCGCTTCCGGGGCCGGGGCGAAGCCCTGGAGGACCTCTACCAGGTGGCCGCCCTCGGTCTCGTCAAGGCCGTCGACCACTACGACCCGGCGCGCGGCAACGCCTTCGAGGCCTATGCCGTGCCGACGGTCACCGGCGAGATCAAGCGCCACTTCCGCGACCACATGTGGACGCTGCACGTCCCCCGCCGGGTCCAGGACCTGCGCAACCGCGTGCGGCACGCCGCCAAGGAGCTGTCCCAGACCACCCCCGGCCGCGCCCCCACGGTCGCCGAGATCGCCGAGTACGCCCACCTCACCGAGGGCGAGGTGCGCACCGGCATGGAGGCGCTGGAGTGCTTCTCCGCCCTGTCGCTGGAGGCGGAGATGCCCGGCACGGACGGCTACGCCCTCGGGGACGCGATCGGCGGGCCGGACCCGGCCTTCGACACGGTCGTCAACCGCGTGGCCGTCAAGCCCTGTCTGGAGGCGCTGCCGGAGCGCGAGCGGATCATCCTCTACCTGCGGTTCTTCAAGGGCATGACGCAGAGCCGCATCGCGGAGCAGCTCGGCATCTCGCAGATGCACGTCTCCCGGCTGCTCAGCAGCTGCTTCGCCCATCTGCGCGAGGAGCTGCTGACCGAGGCCAGGTGACCGCCGGACCTCACCTCGGCGCCGCCGGGCAGTGTCACTGCTCCGGCGGCGCTTCGGGGATCTGGGTCGGTCCGGCGCGGTCGAGGGCGTCCTCCAGCTCGGCCCGTATCTCTCGGGGCATCACGCCGGTGCGTCCCCAGACGAGGATCAGTTCCGCGACGTTGCGCAGCTTGATGTTGGTGTGCTGGGAGACCTCCTTCAGCACGGCCCAGCCCTGATCGGGCGAGATCCGGCCGAGCACGACGACCATCCCGATCGCCTGGTCCACGACCGCGTGGGAGACGACCGCCTCCTTCAGCTGCCGGACTTCTTCCTGCAACTCGAAGATCCGCTCCGAGCCCCCGTCCGTGGGCATGGTCACCTCCGGGTCCGGTGCGCCGCTGTCCCCATGGCCTCGTGGGGTGCTTGAGTGCCTGGACGCAGTGTCCGACGCCTCCATCGTCGTCACTCGGCCCGCCCGGTGCCACCGGGGCGGTCCGGGCCGGTCCACCACACCGTTTTGCCGCCGTCGCCGGGGTACTCGGCAGGCGCCCACGGGGGTTCCGGTTGGACACTGGTGTCATTCCTCCGGTGGCTGCCAGGCCGAAGAGATCAGGACGCGACTGCCATGAACCACGACATGCCCACCCCCTCCGGCACCAAGGACGTCGTCTCATCACACTCCGTATTCGGCGCGCCCTGCTGGGTGAGTCTGACCAGCAGGGACGTCAAGGCGACCGAGGAGTTCTACGGAGCCGTGCTGGGCTGGCAATGGCGGCCGGCCAAACTCGGCGACCGTTTCCGGATCGCGCTGGCGGACGGCTCGCCGGTGGCCGGGATCGCGGGGGTGGCCAGCATGTGGCAGATGGCGGTGGCGTGGACGCCGTACTTCGCCGTGCGGAGCGCGGACGATGCGGTGGCGCGGGTGCAGGAACGCATGGGCACGGTCGCGGTCGGGCCGATCTCGCTGCCGCCGGGGCGGGCGGCGCTGCTGGCCGACCGGGACGGGGCGACCTTCGGGATCTGGGAGGGTGACCTGTTCACCGACTGGGAGACCTGGCGCAACGCGCAGCCGGCCTTCATCACGCTGCACACGCGGGACGCCTTCGACGCCGCCATCTTCTACGGCGAGGTCCTCGACTGGGCCTCCGAGAGCCCCGGCTGCTGCGAGGTCCACTACGAGGGCGGGGAGGTCGTGCTGCGCAGCCGCGGTGACGTGGTGGCACGGATCGAGTCGGGGGCGCTGGAGGCGGCCCCCGACCCGACGATCCGGCCGCACTGGCAGGTCCACTTCAGCGTCGACGACGTCGAGGCCTGCACCCGGGCCGCGGAGCTGCACGGTGGCAGCGTGCTGTCCAAGGGCAGCGACGAGGCCGTGCTGCGCGACCACGACGGCGCGCAGTTCACGGTGACGGCGCGCCGGGGCCGCTCGTAAGTCATCCGGCCCTCGTACGTCATCCGGCCTTTGTGCGGGAGGGCCGCGACAGCAGCACCAGGCTGCGTGCGTCGACCGTCAGCACCGTGCCCGCCTTGTGCTCCGCCTCGTCGGGGGAACCCTCCGGGGCGGCGGTGTCGATCAGGGCCGTCCAGCGTTCGCCGTAGGCGGCGTCCGGGAGGCGGAAGTCGACCGGCTCCCAGTGGCTGTTGAACAGCAGGAGGAACGAGTCGTCGACGACGGGGCGGCCGCACGGGTCGGGTTCGGCGATGGCGTCGCCGTTGAGGAAGACCCCGACGCAGTGCGCGTCGCCGCGCTGCCAGTCGTCGTCGGTCATCTCCTGGGCGTCCGGCGCCAGCCACACCAGGTCGGGCAGCGGTTGGTCCGCGCGGGTCATGGTCTCGCCGAGGAAGAAGCGGCGCCGGCGCAGCACGGGGTGCCCGGTGCGCAGCCGGATGACGTACCGGGTGAACTCCAGCAGGTCGCGCTGTTCCTCGGTGAGCCGCCAGTCGATCCAGGAGATCTCGTTGTCCTGGCAGTAGGCGTTGTTGTTGCCGCGCTGGGTGCGCCCCAGTTCGTCGCCGTGGCAGAGCATCGGGATGCCCTGGGAGAGCAGCAGCGTGGCGAGGAAGTTGCGCTGCTGGCGGGCGCGCAGCTCCAGGACGGCCGCATCGCCGGTGGCGCCCTCGGCGCCGCAGTTCCAGGACCGGTTGGTGCTCTCGCCGTCCTGGTTGTCCTCGCCGTTGTCCTCGTTGTGCTTTTCGTTGTAGGAGACGAGGTCGCGCAGAGTGAATCCGTCGTGCGCGGTGACGAAGTTGACGCTGGCCCGGGGGCGGCGCCGGCTGTGCTGGTACAGGTCGGAGGACCCGGTCAGCCGGGAGGCGAACTCGCCGAGCGTGTGATCCTCACCGCGCCAGAAGTCGCGCACCGCGTCGCGGTACATGCCGTTCCACTCCGACCACAGCGGCGGGAAGTTGCCCACCTGGTAGCCGCCCTCGCCGACGTCCCACGGCTCCGCGATCAGCTTGACGCGGCTGACCACCGGGTCCTGCTGGATCAGGTCGAAGAACGCCGACAGCCGGTCCACCTCGTGGAACTGCCGGGCCAGGGTGGCCGCGAGGTCGAAGCGGAAGCCGTCGACGTGCATCTCGGTGACCCAGTACCGCAGCGAGTCCATGATCAGCTGGAGCACGTAGGGGTGGCGCATCAGCAGGCTGTTGCCGGTGCCGGTGGTGTCGTAGTAGTGCTCCCAGTCGCCGTCGACCAGGCGGTAGTACGAGGAGTTGTCGATGCCGCGGAAGGACAGGGTGGGGCCCTTCTCGTTGCCCTCGGCGGTGTGGTTGTAGACCACGTCGAGGATCACCTCGAGCCCGGCCGCGTGCAGGGTCTTCACCATCGACTTGAACTCGGCGACCTGCTGGCCGCGGGTGCCGTGGGCGGCGTAGCCGTTGTGCGGCGCGAAGAAGCCGATCGTGTTGTAGCCCCAGTAGTTGGCCAGACCGCGGTCGTGCAGCACGCCGTCGTGGACGAACTGGTGCACCGGCATCAGCTCCACCGCCGTGACGCCGAGCGAGGTGAGGTGCTCGACGGCCGCGGGGTGGGCGAGCCCGGCGTAGGTGCCACGCAGCTCGGCGGGCACCTCGGGGTGGGTGCGGGTCAGGCCCTTGACGTGCGCCTCGTAGATCACCGTGTCGGCGTAGGGCCGGCAGGGCCGGGTGTCGTCGCCCCAGTCGAAGGCCGGGTCGGTCACCACACCGAGCATGGTGTGTCCGGCGCTGTCGGCCGGGTCGGGGCCGTCCGGGTTCCGTTCGTAGAGCGAGGGGTGGTTGTCGATCTGCCCGTCGACCGCGCGTGCGTAGGGGTCGAGGAGCAGCTTCGCCGGGTTGCAGCGGTGGCCGAGGGCGGGGACCCACGGCCCGTGCACGCGGTAGCCGTAGCGCTGACCGGGGCCGACACCAGGGAGGTAGCCGTGCCAGACGAAGCCGTCGACCTCGGTCAGCGGCACCCGGGTGTGGCTGCCGTCGTCGTCGACGAGAACCAGCTCGACGCGTTCGGCCACTTCGCTGAAGAGCGCGAAGTTGGTGCCCTCCCCGTCGTACTCGGCGCCCAGCGGGTAGGGGCGCCCGCTCCACGCGGACACCCCTTTCCGTGTCTGCCGGCGCGTCACCGGGCCTCCTCCAGGACCTCGCCCGGCGCATTGGCGGGGCCGGCCAGCTGCGCGACGCGCACCTCGCGGGGCACCTCCAGGCCCTCGCTCTCCTGCGGGGCGGGCGCGGTCGGCACCAGCGGGACGCGTTCGCCGGCCCGGGCGCGCTGCGAGAACCAGATGACCTTGCTGCCGGTCTCGGTGGCGCAGCACCCCCAGCCGTCGCTCATCGCCGCGAGGTGCTCCAGGCAGCCCCGCAGCTCCTGGTCCGGGCGCAGGGCGCGGTCGTTGTCCCCGATGGCGGTGATCAGGTGCTGGCCGTTCCACCACATCTCGATCGACGTGTTCTTGTCCGTGGCGTGCTCGTCGATGGCCTTGAGCAGCATCTCGGCACCGCCGCAGACGGGCTGGATCAGGTTGTCCAGGTCCCAGAACCTCAGGTGAGCGGCCAGAATGCGGCTGACCTGTCCCACCCGTTCCGGGCTGACTTCCACGTCGAGGTGGTAGTAGCAGGGCACTGCGGTCTTCATCGGTCGGCTCCTCACCGCGAAGCTCAGCTCCTCCTCGCTCCCGCGGTCCTGCGGGACGAGCCCCGAACACGGAACGTGAGCGCGTATCGCTTCTGAGTCACCCTCAGCCTGAGGGTGCTAGCCCGTTCGTGCAACACGAGCGCACAGTTGAGGTGCTTGAGTGCCCAAGTGAGCAAGCCTTGGGGCCTGAGCGGCGCGGCTGAGCCGCTTTTGGTTGAGGATCCAACAAGACGCTGCGTCGTCACCCGTGCACCATGTGTGAAGAACTCGATCGCCGTTACGGGTCCGTGCCGCTGTGCACGGCCGCCGTCCGACCGTCGGGAGACCGTGCCCCTCGAAGCCCGAAAGGTGATCGGCGCCATGCTGCTACCCGCCAAAGCCGAAGTCGCCCGGCAGTTGCGGCGTTACCGGGCCTGGGAACGCGTGATGCTCGCGGCACCGAACGACCGCACGGTGCGGACCACATTCGAGGACTCCGGCTACACGCTCTGTGTGCTGATGGGCAAGCGCTGCGCGCGGGAGGCGGCGGACGCGGCCGAGCGGTATCTGCGCACGAACCAGGTCACCTCTGCGCAGGAACAGTCGCAGGTCGCCTATGCGCATGAACCGCAGGTGGCCTATGCGCACGAACCTCAGGTGGCCTTTGCGCAGGAATCGCAGGTCACCTATGCGCAGGAATCGCAGCTCGCCTGTGCGCAGGACCCGCAGGTCACCCGTCTGCAGGAACAGAACGAACGGCTCCGTCCGGCCACCGCGGTCCGGCGAAGACCGCCGGCGGCAGAGCGGCGTTCCCGCGCGGGACGGTAGCCGCCCTCCGCAGACCTTGTCCCCTGAACCGGGCCCGTGGCCCGGCTTTCGAGCACGGTGGAGGTGAGGACCATGAGTAGGACCCGGGCCATCGGCCGTATCCCGGTACGGGACGTCCGGCCGGCCGTGGAGAGCGGCAACCGGCCGGCCAAGGCGGTCGTGGGAGAGACGTTCGAGGTCACCGCCACCGTGTTCCGGGAGGGGCACGACGCGGTCGCCGCCAACGTCGTCCTCAAGGATCCGGAGGGCCGTCCCGGGCCGTGGACGCCGATGCGTGAGCTGGCCCCGGGCAGCGACCGCTGGGGCGCCGAGGTCACCGCGGACGCCGTCGGCCGCTGGACGTACCGGGTGGAGGCCTGGAGCGACCCGGTGGCCACCTGGCGCCACACGGCGGGCATAAAGGTGCCGGCCGGCATCGACCCCGGTCTGGTCCTCGAAGAGGGCGCCGATCTGTACGAGCGGGCGGCGGCCGGCGTTCCCAGGGAAGCCGGCCGCGGTCTGCTGCTCGACGCCGCGGAGGCGCTGCGCGACGACTCGCTGTCCCCGGCGGCGCGGTTGGCGGCGGCGCTGACGCCGGAGGTGGACGAGGTCCTGGCCCGCCATCCGCTGCGGGACCTGGTCACCACCTCCGAGCCACTGCCCCTGCTCGTGGAGCGCGAGCGGGCCCTGTACGGCTCCTGGTA
>NZ_JBEXSR010000048.1:0-67941 GCF_040613735.1 Streptomyces sp. NPDC006235 | reverse complement strand
CCTCCGTGCGGTGAAGATTCGACACCTCCACCACACACGGGGGCCTTCGCCATGATCAAGCCCGGTCAGCGTTAACAACGCTCGTGATCAATACACCTAGGGCCTGTCTGACACTTCCCGCCTGCTCCGCGGCGTCCGGCACACACGCTCGCCGCGCTGCCGAACCGCTCACGTGGCTCCTCCCGCACGCTCGAACAACCTCGCGCGGGCGGACCCCCATCGAGGGCGCTCCGGCGCCTTGCGATCGCACGCGCAGACGCCGCGGAACCCGCTCTTCGGGCGGACGACGGGAATGTGTCAGACGGGCCCGAGGGGGTGCCGCAAAGCCCCGCCCGCCCCGCGGCGTCCGGCAGGATCTCTGCCCGCAGGGCCCGCCCTCCGGGCACACGACGGGACTTCGCGGACACCCCCTCGGCCCCGGCCCGGACCGGTTCGGAGCCGGGCCTGACCCCGCTGTGACGGGCCGGGCCGCCGGGGCCGGGCAAACCGTTTCACGGTCACGCCTGCCCGCCCCATAGGATTAGGGCCTGGCGCCACATTCCCGCCTGCCGTGCGACGCCTGGCACGCACGCTCGCCGCGTTGCCGAATCGTCCACGTGGCCCCGCCACGAGGACGCTCCGGCGCCCTGCGATCGCTCGCGCCTCAGGCCGCACGGCCCGCCCCCGGGGCGGACGACGGGAAGGTGACGCCAGGCCCGAGGCCCGAACCACACACTCACCCCAGAGGATCGCTGCATGCCTGGCATCACGCGCGAGGAGGTCGCCCACCTCGCCCGGCTGGCGCGTCTGGAGCTGAAGCCCGAAGAGCTCGACCACTTCGCGGGACAGCTGGACGACATCATCGGCGCGGTCGCCCGCGTCAGCGAGGTCGCCGACCAAGACGTACCGCCGACCTCGCACCCGCTCCCGCTGACCAACGTCATGCGCCCGGACGAGGTCCGTCCCTCGCTCACCCCCGAGCAGGCGCTCTCCGGAGCCCCGGCCCAGGAGCAGCAGCGTTTCAAGGTGCCGCAGATCCTGGGGGAGGAGTAACCCGCCATGACGGACAGCCCCATCATCAAGCTCACGGCCGCCGAGACCGCCGCGAAGATCGCCTCCGGCGAGCTCACGGCCGTCGAGGTCACCGAGGCCCACCTCGCCCGGATCGAGGCCGTCGACGAGAAGGTGCACGCCTTCCTGCACGTCGACCGCGAGGGCGCGCTCGCCCAGGCCCGTGCCGTCGACGAGAAGCGCGCCAAGGGGGAGAAGCTCGGTCCGCTGGCCGGCGTTCCCCTCGCGCTCAAGGACATCTTCACCACCGAGGGAATCCCGACCACCGTCGGCTCCAAGATCCTCGAAGGCTGGATCCCGCCGTACGACGCGACCGTCACGAAGCGGCTCAAGGCCGCCGACGTGGTGATCCTCGGCAAGACCAACATGGACGAGTTCGCCATGGGGTCCTCCACCGAGAACAGCGCCTACGGGCCGACCGGCAACCCCTGGGACCTGACCAAGATCCCGGGCGGCTCCGGCGGCGGTTCCTCCGCCGCGCTCGCCTCCTTCCAGGCCCCGCTCGCCATCGGCACCGACACCGGCGGCTCCATCCGCCAGCCCGCCGCCGTCACCGGCACGGTGGGCGTGAAGCCGACGTACGGCGGGGTGTCGCGCTACGGCATGGTCGCCTTCTCCTCCTCCCTCGACCAGGGCGGCCCCTGCGCCCGCACGGTCCTGGACGCGGCCCTGCTGCACGAGGTGATCGCCGGCCACGACCCGATGGACTCCACCTCGATCGACGCCCCGGTCCCGCCGGTCGTCGAGGCCGCCCGCAACGGCAGCGTGGAGGGCATGCGCGTCGGCGTCGTCAAGCAGTTCCGCGGCGAGGGCTACCAGGCCGGTGTCATCCAGCGGTTCGACGAGTCCGTCGCGCTGCTGAAGGAACTGGGCGCCGAGATCGTCGAGCTGGACTGCCCGTCCTTCGACCTGGCGCTGTCGGCGTACTACCTGATCGCGCCGTCCGAGTGCTCCTCCAACCTCGCCCGCTTCGACGGCCTGCGCTACGGCCTGCGTACCGGCGACGACGGCACGCACTCCGCCGAGGAGGTCACCTCCCTGACCCGCGAGGCCGGCTTCGGCCCCGAGGTCAAGCGCCGCATCATGCTCGGCACGTACGCCCTGTCGAGCGGCTACTACGACGCGTACTACGGCAGCGCCCAGAAGGTTCGCACGCTCATCAAGCAGGACTTCGACAAGGCGTTCGAGCAGGTCGACGTGATCGTCTCCCCGACGACCCCGACCACCGCCTTCGCGATCGGTGAGCGCGCCGACGACCCGATGGCGATGTACCTCGCCGACCTGTGCACCATCCCGACCAACCTGGCGGGCAACGCGGCCATGTCGCTGCCGTGCGGTCTCGCCCCGGAGGACAACCTCCCGGTCGGTCTGCAGATCATCGCCCCGGTCATGAAGGACGACCGTCTTTACAAGGTCGGCGCCGCCGTCGAGGCCGCCTTCGTGGAAAAGTGGGGCCACCCGCTGATCGAGGAGGCTCCGTCGCTGTGAGTGCACTGACCAAGGCCAAGGGCTTCAAGAAGTCCAGGTCCGGCACGTACCTGTCCATGGCCGGGACCGCGTTCGGCGCGATCGGCGTCGCCAAGCGGCTGAAGAAGGCCCGCGCCGAGAAGGACACCCTGGTCCTGATCGACGCCACCGTGTCCGCCGTCGCCATCGTCACCGGCCTCGCGATCCTGTACCGCGAGCTGAAGCGGCTGGGCGACGACGACGTCCTGCTGGGCTGAGAGGGAAGTTTCACCGTGACCACCACGACCGACCTGGTGTCGTACGAGGAAGCACTCGCCTCCTACGACCCCGTCATGGGCCTCGAAGTCCATGTCGAACTCGGCACCAAGACCAAGATGTTCTGCGGTTGCTCGACCGCCCTCGGCCAGGACGCCAACACGCAGACCTGTCCCGTGTGCCTCGGCCTGCCCGGCGCGCTCCCGGTCGTCAACGCGACCGGCGTCGAGTCCGCGATCAAGATCGGCCTCGCGCTGAACTGCGAGATCGCCGAATGGTGCCGCTTCGCCCGGAAGAACTACTTCTATCCGGACATGCCGAAGAACTTCCAGACCTCCCAGTACGACGAGCCGATCGCCTTCAACGGCTACCTCGACGTCCAGCTGGAGGACGGCGAGACCTTCCGCGTGGAGATCGAGCGCGCCCACATGGAGGAGGACACCGGCAAGTCCACGCACGTGGGCGGTGCGACGGGCCGTATCCACGGCGCCTCGCACTCGCTCCTGGACTACAACCGCGCCGGCATCCCGCTCATCGAGATCGTCACCAAGCCGATCGTCGGCGCGGGCGAGCGCGCCCCCGAGGTGGCGAAGGCCTACGTCCGTGAGCTGCGCGAGGTCATCAAGGCGCTCGGCGTCTCCGAGGCCCGTATGGAGATGGGCCAGATGCGCTGCGACGTGAACCTGTCGCTGCGCCCGAACGGCACCGAGAAGTTCGGCACGCGTTCCGAGACGAAGAACGTGAACTCGCTGCGGTCCGTGGAGCGCGCGGCCCGCTTCGAGATCCAGCGGCACGCGGCCGTGCTGAGCAGCGGCGGGACGATCATCCAGGAGACCCGGCACTTCCACGAGGACACGGGGTCGACGACCTCGGGCCGCGTGAAGGAGGAGGCCGAGGACTACCGGTACTTCCCGGAGCCCGACCTCGTCCCGGTGGCCCCGTCCCGCGAGTGGGTCGAGGAGCTGCGGGCCGGACTGCCCGAGCTGCCGCTGGTCCGCCGCAACCGGCTCCGCGAGGAGTGGGGCGTCTCGGCCACCGACATGCAGGCGATCCTGAACGCCGGTGCGCTGGAGCCCATCGTCGCCACCATCGAGGCCGGGGCCGACGCCGCCTCCGCCCGCAAGTGGTGGATGGGCGAGCTGGCCCGCAGCGCCAACGAGTCGGGCAAGGCGCTCGACGAGCTGGCGATCACGCCGCAGCAGGTGGCCCGGGTCGCCGAGCTCGTCGTGAAGGGCGACCTGAACGACAAGCTGGCCCGCCAGGTCATCGAAGGCGTCCTCGCGGGCGAAGGCACCCCGGACGAGGTCGTCGACAAGCGCGGTCTGAAGGTCGTCTCCGACGAGGGCGCGCTCACCGCCGCCGTCGACGAGGCCATCGCCGGCAACCCGGCCATCGCGGACAAGATCCGCGGCGGCAAGGTGGCCGCGGTCGGCGCGCTGGTCGGCGCGGTCATGAAGGCCACCCGGGGCCAGGCCGACGCGGCCCGCGTCAAGGAACTGATCCTGCAGAAGCTGGGCGTCAGCGAAGGCTGACCTCCGCGAACCCCACAGGGGGACGCACCGCTTCCGGTGCGTCCCCCTGCGCGCTTGTGCCTACGGGCGACGGCCGACGACCCGGACGAAGCCCAGCGTGGCGCCCTGGTCCAGGCGCAGCATCTCGGCGCTCCGGCCGGCCATCCGGATGTGGAACTCGTCGGTGCGCTCCTCGGCCACGACCTCGCTCCACCGCAGCCAGTCGCGCCAGCCGTCGTCCAGCCAGTCGGCCGTCTCGACCTCCACGGCCCCGCTGCGGGTCCAGTGGCGCCGCCACCAGGCGGCCGTGTGGAAGCACCAGAATCCGGGCTCCCAGTACGGCCGCAGGTGCTCCGGCGGCTCGACGCCGTCGATCTCCTCGCGCAGCGCCGGTACGACGACCCCGATCCGCCCGCCCGGCTTCAGCAGCCGCGTCAGCTCGGGCAGGTACAGGTCGTCCGTGCCGAAGTACTGGTAGGCGTCGACGGAGACGATCGCGTCGAAGCTGTTCTCGCCGAACGGCAGGTCGTGCGCCTCGGCGAACACGGGCAGGACGCGGTCCGCGACGCCGGCCTCGGCGATCCGCGCCGCGTTCTCGTCGGGCCTGATCCACAGGTCGGCGGCGGTGACCTGGAGGTCGTACTCCCTGGCGAGGAAGATCGACGTCATGGCGCGGCCGCAGCCCAGGTCGAGCACGCGCGAGCCGGGGCTCAGGGTGTCGAGCCCCAGGGCCGGGGCCAGCCACTCCAGCAGCCACAGCGCGTGCGGGCCCATCTGGTTGTCGATGGTCCAGCGGGCGTCGTAGCGGTTGCTGCGCGGGTAGCGGGGGTGGCTGACGCGGTCAGTGAGGGGGTCGTTCGAGGTCCGGGAAGTGAGGTCCGACATCAGTGAACGGGCTCCTTGAGTCCTTGAGGAAGAAAGGGGATGCGTCGGAGCTCGGTCGGACCGTCAAACAATGCACCTGCTTCGGCCGGGCGGCGGGGTGCCGCGGGCGTTCCTCGGACCCGCGGACGCTAACAGCCGTCCCGTCGGCCCCGCATCCGGTTTTCCCCGCCCGACGCGCTACCGTCTCGGCCATGAGTGGACGCGCTGATTCCGACACCGATCCTGATATGACGGGCCCGGAGGCAGCCGCCGCGCAGGACGCCGAGCCGGACGCGGAACCGGACGACGAGCTGGGCACCGAACTGGACGAGGAGCCGGACGACGCCGAGGATCCGGCGGAGGACGCGCGGCGGGCCCGCTGGACGGCGGCGGGTACGGGCGCCGCGCTGACCCTGGCGGGCCTGGCCGCAGCCCTGCTCCGCCTCACCCGCTCCGCCCCGGCGTTCGTCCCGGCGGCGTACGCCGGCGGCGCGGCCGTCTGCGCGGGCGCCGCCGTGCTGGGCGCCCGGGGACGTACCCGGCGGGCGCTGTGGCTGCTGATCGCCGGCGTGATGGTGATGGCACTGGGGGACCAGTCCGACTGATCCCCCCCCCCGCTGTGAACAAGCCCACGAAACCGACAAATGATCTCGTACGCCTGTAAGAGTGATTCCGCATTGCTCATGCGTTCTTTGCGGGCTGTTCAGTTCATGGACGACTGCTCCCGATCAAAGATCCAAAAAAGTCACTCTGGGAGCACGTTTCGTGGCAGCCCTCGCACGCTGGTGTGTCCAACGCCGTCTGGTCACCGTTCTGCTGTGGCTCCTCGCCTTCGCGGGAGTGGCCACGGGCGCCGCAGTCGCCGGCTCCGCGTACTCGAACGACTACCAGGTCCCCGGGACCGAGTCGGGCCGCGCCACCCAGCTGCTGCACGAGGGCTTCCCGCAGCTCGGCGGCGACAGTGACACCGTCGTCTGGCACACCACGTCCGGCAGTGTCCGCGCCGCCGACGTCGAGCAGACGATGACCCGCGCCCTGGAACGCGTCGAGAACCTGCCCGGCGTGGCCTCCGTGACCAGCCCTTACGACGGGCCGGGCGCGGGACGCGTCAGCGCGGACGGCCGTACGGCGTACGCCACGGTCACCTTCGACGGCCAGGCGGAGGACGTCAGCCGGTCCGAGGCGCAGGCCGTGGTCGACACCGCCAAGAGCGCTCAGACCGACGGGCTCCAGGTGGAGCTGGGCGGCAGCGCCGTCGCGCTCACCCAGTCCTCCGGCGGGCACCTCGCCGAGGTCGTCGGCGTGGTCGTGGCCGCGGTCGTGCTGTTCCTCGCCTTCGGCTCGCTCGCCGCCTCACTGCTGCCCATCGCCACCGCCCTGGTCGGCGTCGGCACCGCGTACGCCGGGATCGTGCTGCTCGGGCACATGATGACCGTCGCCGACTTCGCCCCCATGCTCGGCATGCTGATCGGGCTCGGCGTCGGCATCGACTACGCGCTGTTCATCGTGACCAGACACCGGCGCGGGCTGAAACGCGGGCTGTCCGTCACGGAGGCGGCGACCAACGCCGTCGCGACCACGGGACGGGCGGTCGTCTTCGCGGGTGCCACCGTTTGCATCGCCCTGCTGGGCATGCTGATCCTGCGGCTGAGCTTCCTCAACGGCGTCGCCATCGCCGCCAGTCTGACCGTGATCCTCACCGTCGCGGCCTCCGTGACCCTGCTGCCCGCGCTGCTGTCCCTCATCGGGATGCGGGCGCTCAGCCGCCGCGAGCGCCGCCGCCTGGCGGAACACGGGCCCGAACCCGAACTGCCCACCGGCTTCGCCGCCCGCTGGTCGGCGTTCGTGGAGCGCCACCCCAAGGTGCTCGGAGCGGTCGCCCTGGTGGTCATGGCCGTCCTCGCGCTGCCCACGTTCTCCCTGCACCTGGGCACCTCCGACCAGGGCAACGACCCGAAGACCTCCACCACACGCCAGGCCTACGACCTCCTCGCCGACGGCTTCGGCCCCGGCGTCAACGGCCCGCTCACCCTCGTCACGAACGTCGACGGAGCCGAGGACAAGCTCGCCCTGGACAACCTCGACGCCACGCTGCGGACCACCGAAGGCGTCGCCTCGGTGACCCCGGTGACGTTCGACTCCGGCGGCCACACCGCGTACCTGACCGTCGTACCGGAGTCCTCGCCGCAGTCGAAGCAGACCAGCGACCTCGTCGACCGGCTGCGCGAGGAGGTGCTGCCCCGCGCCGAGGCGGGCACCTCGCTGGACACGCAGGTCGGCGGCATGACGGCCGGCTACGACGACTTCGCCGACGTCATCGTCTCCAAGCTGCCCCTCTTCGTCGGGGTCGTGATCGGCCTGGGCTGTCTGCTGCTCCTGCTCGCCTTCCGGTCGATCGGCATACCGCTGAAGGCCGCCGCGATGAACGTCGCCGCCGTGGCCTCCGCCTTCGGGGTGGTCGTCGCGATGTTCCAGTGGGGCTGGGGCAGCGAACTGCTCGGCCTCGGCAGCGCGGGGCCCATCGAACCCTTCCTGCCCGTGATCATGGTGTCGGTGCTCTTCGGCCTGTCCATGGACTACCAGGTGTTCCTGGTGAGCCGGATGTACGAGGAGTGGCTGGAGACCGGCGACAACCGGCGGGCCGTCCGGGTCGGCCTCGCCGAGACCAGCCGGGTGATCAACTCGGCGGCGGTCATCATGATCTCCGTCTTCCTCGCCTTCGTGCTCAGCGGCGACCGCGTGATCGCCATGTTCGGCATCGCCCTGGCCGCCGCCGTCGCCCTGGACGCATTCGTCCTTCGGACGCTCCTCGTCCCCGCCCTGATGCATCTGCTCGGCGGCGCCAACTGGTGGCTGCCCCGCTGGCTCGACAAGCGCCTGCCGAGGATCAGCATCGAACCGCCCGAGGCCCGGGCCGCCCATGAGAGGCTGGCCGCCGCGACGGACGCCGAGGCGGCGGACGTCCTGGCCGAGGAGGAGCGGCAGCGGGATGTACGCGATATCCCTGGGTGACGGCGCGGAGCTGCGGCCCCTGGAGCCCTGGCACGCGGAGGAGTTCTTCGCGCACCTGGAGCGGGGCAGGGACTTCATCGGGCGGTTCATCAACTTCGGGTCGCAGGAGACGGACGTGGAGTCCGCGCGCGCCCTGCTCCAGCGGTACGCCGAGATGCGCGCCGCCGACACCCGCTCGCTGCACGGGCTGTGGCTGAACGGCAAGCTCGTGGGCGGCGTGCTGTTCCTGAACTTCGACGCCGCGAGCGGCAACTGCGAGGTCGGCTGCTGGCTGGAGCCCGCCGGGACCGGGCGTGGTCTGGTCACGCGGGCGATGCGCATCCTGATCGACTGGGCGGTCGAGGAGCGCGGCATTCACCGGATCGAGTGGGTCGCCGCCTCGGGTAACCAGCCGAGCCTCAACGTCGCCCGGCGCCTCGGCATGACCCGCGACGGTGTGCGGCGCGAGGCCCACCCCTATGGTGGCGTACGGCACGATCTCGAAGTCTGGTCGGTGCTGGCGCCCGAGTGGCGCGCCGCACGCGCGCGTGCCGCTCACGACGATCATTAAGAGACTTCTCAGACAGCGACCCTACGGTGCGACACATGGCAACGAACGCAGTGGACGAGACCGAGGCCACCGAGGCCACGACCGACGAGAAGGCGGTGGACACCACCAAGTCCGACGAGGTGACCCGGACCGAGGTCCCGGCCGAGACCGCCGAGACCAAGGAGGAGGGCCCCACCGGCGTCGGCCAGGGCGCCGCCGCCGTGGTCTCCGCCGCGCTGGGCGTCGTCTCGCTCACCGGCAGCTGGCTCGGCACGGTGGCCGCCGCCCGGCAGAACCTCATCGGTCAGCTGGAGACGGCACAGAACGCGGGCGTGGCCAAGCAGATCCAGGCGGTCTACGGCGACGCCTGGCAGACCACCGCCCTGTGGGGCGGCTTCTTCGCGCTGCTCGCGCTGGTCGTCGGCGTCGTGACGCTCGCCCGGCCGGCGTTCGGCACGCCCGGCAGGATCCAGGCCCCCTGGATCAAGTCGGTCGCCTGGGCGGGTGTCGCGCTGGGCGTGATCGGCCTGTTCCTGGCCGTCCTCAAGTACACCGGCATCCTGCTCGGACTGCCGTCGGCGGGCTGAGTCACCGCACGTCCTGAGGGGTCTTAGGGAATCCGTGAGCACCTTACGGATTCCCTGAGGCCCCTCAGCCGTGTCTAAGGCCCCGCACGCCCCCGAAGATGCGGAACTCTCCCGATGTGGCAGCCGGGCCTGGGAGACGAAGGTGGAGGCATCGCAGAAGAGGCACCGCGCAAAGCGAAGCCCCTTCACCCGACCTCTCACCAAGGACACGCCATGTACGAGTACGAGCTCCAGCAGCTGCGCGCCGCCGACCTCATCCGCCGCGCCGACCACGAGCGCCAGGTCCGCGAGGCCGCCCGGGCCCGCCGCGCCGCCCGCCGCGAAGCGGCGGAAAGCTCCCCCGAGCACGAGAGCCATACCCGCCGCTTCCGCCGGCCACGGTCGGCCCGCGCCGCGTGAACAGGGAGGCGGGACCGGCCGCCTCCACGATCCGCCACACAGAGGCGGCCACCGCTCCGGTGGCCGCCCGTACGGATGTGGCGGGTGTCCGAGGGGATGCGGCTGCCGGTGCTGGGGGCGTCCGGGTGCGGGCGGCTGTCGGTCCCGGGGATGTCCGGGCGGGGGCGGACGCCTCCACGATCGCCCGCATGGGCGCGCTTGCGGCGGTAGCCGCCCGGACGGACGGGGCTGGTGATGCGGTGGCGGTCGGCGGGGACGCAGTTGCCGGTTCTGGGGGCGTCCGAGCGGAGGCGACAGCTGGTTCTGGGGGCGTCCGGGCAGGGGCGGTCGCTGACGCGGTGGCCATCAGGACCGGCGGCGCTGCTGATGCGGCGGCGGTCCGCGGGGAAGCAACTGCCGGCGCCGGGGCCGCACGGACGGGGGCGACGGCCGGTCCCGGGGTAGTCCGGGTAGGGGCGACGGCCGGTCCCGGACTGCGGCGTGGCAAAACCGGTGCCGTGTCCGTGGGCCCGCATGCGATGCTCGGGTCCGTGGAGACCAGGTCCGTCAGCCCCGTGTTCGTCGGCCGGGACGCCGAGTTGGGCTTGCTCGACGAGGTGCTCGGCGGTGCCGTCGCGGGCGACCCCCAGGCGTTGCTCATCGGCGGCGAGGCCGGAGTCGGCAAGACCCGGCTCGTCGAGGAGTTCGCCGCCGCGGCCCGTGGACGGGGCGCGGTCGTCGCGCTCGGCGGCTGCGTCGAGATCGGCGCCGACGGGCTGCCGTTCGCGCCGTTCTCCACCGCCCTGCGCGCCCTGCGCCGCGAGCTGCCCGGGCCGTTCGCCGCCGCGGCCGCCGGGCAGGAGGAGGAGCTGGCCCGGCTGCTCCCCGAGATCGGCACGGCCGCGGCCCGTGAGGCGGCCCGGCACGACGAGGACGGCATGGCCCGCCTCTTCGAACTCACCGCACGCCTGCTGGAACGCGTCACCGACGAACACACCGTCGTCCTCGCCCTGGAGGACCTGCACTGGGCCGACGCCTCCACCCGGCACCTGCTCTCCTACCTCTTCCGCACGCTGCGCACCGGCCGCCTCGTCGTCCTCGCCACCTACCGCTCCGACGACATCCACCGCCGCCACCCGCTCAGGCCCCTGCTCGCCGAACTCGACCGCCTCCGCACCATCCGCCGCATCGACCTCGCCCGCTTCAACCGCGAGGAGGTGTGCCGCCAGGTCGCCGGCATCCTCGCCCAGGAACCCGACCCGGACCAGATCGACGCGATCTTCGAACGCTCCGACGGCAACGCCTTCTTCGTCGAGGAACTCGCCGTCTCCGCCCACGAGGGCTGCCGCACGGGCCTGACCGACTCCCTGCGCGACCTGCTGCTCGTCCGGGTGGAAGGGCTGCCCGAGACCGCCCAGCAGGTCGCCCGGATCGTCGCCGAGGGCGGCTCCACCGTCGAGTACCGGCTGCTGGCCGCCGTCGCCCGGCTCGCCGAGGACGATCTCATCGAGGCGCTGCGGGCCGCCGTGAACGCCAGCATCCTCACCCCCGCGCCCGGCGGCGACGGCTACCGCTTCCGCCACTCGCTGGTCCGCGAGGCCGTCAGCGACGACCTGCTCCCCGGCGAGCGCTCCCGCCTCAACCGCCGCTACGCCGAAGCCCTGGAGGCCGACCCGACCCTCGTCCCGGCCGACCAGCACGCGACGCGTCTGGCCAGCTACTGGTACCACGCCCACGACGCGGCCAAGGCCCTGCCCGCCGTCCTCGACGCCGCCGTCGAGGCCCGCCACCGCCATGCCTACGCCGAGCAACTGCGGCTGCTGGAACGGGCGATGGAACTGTGGGACTCCGCTCCAGAAGCCGTACGCCGGACCCTGCGCCCCGTCGACTACGCCGAGGTCTACCCGGCCTGCGGCGGTCCGGAGGCCACCGCGCTGAGCCACCTCGACCTGCTGGCCGAGGCGGCCGTCGCGGGACGGCTCTGCGGGGAGCGTGAGAGCGCCCTGAAGATCACCAAGCGCGCGCTGCGCCAGCTGGACGAGGAGGACGACCCCCTGCGCGCCGCCTGGTTCTGGATCCAGCGCTCCCGGCTGGTCCAGCGGCTCGCCCGCGGTGACGGCTGGAAGGAGATCGCCACCGCGCAGGATCTGGTCCGCGGCCTGCCGCCGTCCGAGGTGCACGCCGAGGTGCTCGCCACGGTCGCCCACTGGTCGATGCTCCGCCAGCCGGGCCCTCAGGCCCTGACGGCCGCCGAGCGTGCGGTGGAGTACGCGCGCATGGTCGGCGCCGACGACATCGAGTCCAACGCCCGGCTCACCCTCGGCGGCCTCATGATCGACGCCGGGCAGATCGAGGCCGGGCTGGCCCACATGTACGAGGTCAGGGACGAGGTCGTGGCCCGGGGACTCGCCGCGGTCGTGGGCCGCAGCCATGTGAACCTGCCCTCCGCCCTGGAGGGCATCGGGCGCTCCGAGGAGTCCGTGGACGTCCTGCACGAGGGCCTGCGCCTCACCGGCAGGATGGGCCTGCGGGAGGCCGAGGGCTGGGTCTGGGGCAACCTCGCCGAGTCGCTCATCTCCCTCGGCCGCTGGGACGAGGCGGCCGAGGCGGCCGTCAACGCCCAGCGGCGCGGGCAGACGGCCGCGCCGTACGGCTCGGGCGCCAACAGCCTGGCGTTCCTCGCGCTCGCCCGCGGCCGGGTGCCCGAGGCGGCTCGCCACCTCGCCGAGAGCCGCTCCTCCTACGGCCCGCACGACCCCATGCCGCAGCACGACCTCCCGATCGCCTGCCTCACCCTCCAGGTCGCCGTGGCCGAGGGCCGCCTGGCCGACGCCCGCGCCGAACTGGCCCGCACCCTGAAGTCCGGTTTCCCGCCGGGCACCCAGCGCTACGCCTGGCCGCTGCTGCTCGAAGCCGCCACGGCCGAGGCCGACGCCCGGGCACTGCAGACCGCGCGGGACGACCGCGAGGAGACGCTGGAGAGCATCTTCGAGGCCGTCAGACGCCTCACCACGAACGCCCCCGTCTGGCTCGCCCACGAGAAGTGGGTCCGCGCCGAACTCCACCGCGCCGGACTCCACCGCGCCGCATTCCAGGGCACCGGAAGCCGGAGCGCCCCGGAGATCTGGTCGGATGTGGTCACCGCCTTCGAACCTCTGGCGCGGCCCTACGACCTGGCCCGCGTGCGGTACCGCTTGGCCGAGTCGCTGCTGACCGGCGGCGGCGAGGCAGATGAGCGCGACCGGACCACGGAACTGCTCCGCCTCGCCCACGCCGTCGCCCGCCACCTCGGGGCCCGGCCGCTCGCCGACGCCGCGACCGCGCTCGCCCAGCGCGCCCGGCTGCCGCTGACGCCCGCCGCGGAACCGGCCCCCGCTCCCGCGGACCCCGCCGAGGCCCTCGGCCTGACCAGCAGGGAACGGGACGTGCTGCGCCTGGTCGCCGCCGGTCACACCAACCGCCGGATAGCCGGGGAACTGTTCATCTCCCCGAAGACCGCGAGCGTCCACGTCTCCAACATCCTGGCGAAGCTCGGCGTCTCGGGGCGCGGCGAGGCGGCGGCGGTGGCGCACCGGCTGGGGCTGTTCCCGGCCGAATCCGTCATGCCCGGTGCCGCAGGCTGAGGTATACGCTGTAAAGGACATCGGGGGTGTCGCGGCCCTGGGAGGCTCCGTGTTCAACATGTTCGAGGAACTGTTCGCACCCGGTCGCAAACACACCCGAGACGAACAGAACCGCCTGGAGCTGACCCGGCAGGACACCGGGGACGCCGATCCCGGACGCGGGCCGATAGACCTGTCGTCCGGGAAGGTCGTCGTACGCCCGCCGCAGGAGCCGGAGGACGAGAACTCCGAAGTCTCCGAGGACTGACGCGAGGCCCGACCCCGAGGCCCGAGGCCCGACCCCGAGGCCGACCCCGAAGCCCGACCCTGGCTAGGTCACCCGCAGTTCCAGGATCCGGTCGTCCCCGTCCTTGGGACTGCCCCGGCCGTCCGTGTTGCTGGTCACCAGCCACAGCCGGTCGCCACCCGCCGGGACCACCGTGCGCAGCCGGCCGTACTCCTCCTCGAGGAACGCCTGCGGTTCGGCCGAGGCCTCGGTGCCGTTCAGCGGGATGCGCCACAGCCGCTTGCCGCGCAGGCCCGCCATCCAGACCGACCCCTCGGCGTAGGCGATGCCGCTGGGCGAGGCCTCGGCCGTGGTCCACTGGTCGACCGGGTTGTGGAACCCGGAGTCGTCGGACCTGCCCTCGGCCTCCGGCCAGCCGTAGTTGTCGCCCGGCTTGATCGCGTTGAGCTCGTCCCAGGTGTCCTGGCCGAACTCCGAGGCGAACAGACGCTGCTTCTCGTCCCAGGCCAGGCCCTGCACATTGCGGTGGCCGTACGAGTACACCGGCGAGTTCCCGAACGGGTTGCCCGGCGCCGGCTCGCCCTCCGGGGTCAGCCGCAGGATCTTGCCGCCCACGGAGTCCTTGTCCTGGGACAGGCCCGTGTCACCGCTCTCGCCCGTACCCACGTACAGCATCTTGTCCGGGCCGAACGCGATCCGGCCACCGTTGTGGACGAAGCCCTTGGGGATGCCCTTGAAGACCGTGTCGGGCGCGCCGAGCTGCTCGCCGGAGGGCTTCTTGTCGTCGTACAGCATGCGGACGATGCGGTTGTCGGAGGCCGAGGTGAAGTACGCGTAGACCATGTGGTCCGAGGCGAAATCGGGGGAGAGGGCGATGCCGAGCAAGCCGCCCTCGCCCGCCGCCGAGACCCCGGGCACCTCGCCGAGCTCGGTCTTCTTGCCCGTCTTCTCGTCGACCCGGACGATCGTCCCGTCGTCGCGGGAGGAGACGAGCAGGCCGCCGCCCGGGAGCGGGGCGAGGCCCCAGGGGGAGTCCAGGCCCTCGGCGACGGTCCGCACCACCTTCACCGAGCCCTTGGCGGGCGGGGCCTCCTGCGCGGACCGTCCCGGCGGTGCGGACGAACCCGGTGCGCTACGGCTCGGGGAGGCGCTCCCGTCCGTTCCGGACGATCCTCCGCCGTCGGACGAACAGCCGGCCGTCAGCAGGAGCGCGGCGGCGGCCAACACGGTCGGCACGGCTCGACGTTGCACGATCATGGTCCCTTCGACGGGGCAGGTCCTCTCCCTGTCATACACCGCCCGCGCCTCACAAGTTCCCGATCACGGAACGCGCCACCGCGAACACGGGGTTTGCCCGAAACGCACCCCCTATGCGGGACGGGGCTCAGTCCCAGGACCCCTGTGCCGGCGGCAGCCCCGCCACCTCGCGCAGGTCCTCCGCCGTCAGGCGCAGGGCCGCCGCGGCGGCGTTCTCCGTGACCCAGCGCTCCTGCTTCGTACCGGGGACCGGGACCACGTGCGGGCCCTGGGCGAGGACCCAGGCGAGGGCGACCTGGGCGGGGGTGACGTGCTCGCCGTGGCGGCGGGCCACCCGGCGCAGGCCCGCGACGATCGGCTGGTTCGCGGCCATCATCTCGGCCGTGAAGCGGGGGTGCCGGGCCCGGAGGTCGTCCGCCTCGAAGCCCGCGCCGGGCCGCAGCCGGCCGGTCAGGAAGCCGTTGCCGAGCGGCATCGCCGCCAGGAACCCGATGCCCCGCGTCTCGCACCACGGCAGCAGCGTCTCCAGCGCCTCCGGCGACCAGACCGACAACTCCGCCTCCACCGCGCTCACGGGGAACACCTGCTGCACCCGCTCCAGCTGCCGGATCGTCGCGTCGTGCAGCCGGGCCCCGGAGCGGCGGCCGGCCCGCGCGCCCACCGCGCACAGGCCCAACGCCCGCACCTTCCCGGCCTGGACGAGCTCGGCCATCGCGCCCCACGTCTCCTCGACGGGCACTTCCGGGTCGGCCCGGTGCAGCTGGTAGAGGTCTATGACGTCCGTCTGGAGACGCCGCAGCGACGCGTCACAGGCCCGCTTCACATACCCCGGGCGGCCGTTGGCGACGATGTGCTGGTCGCCCACGAGCAGACCGACCTTCGTCGACACGAACGCGTCCGGCCGCCGCTCCTTCAACGCCCGCCCCACCAGCAGTTCGTTGGTGAAGGGGCCGTACATGTCGGCCGTGTCCAGCAGGGACGCCCCCAGGTCGAGCGCCCGGTGCACCGCCCTGAGCGACTCGTCGCCGCGCTGCCGCGACGCGCTGTACGCCCAGCTCATCGGCATGCACCCGAGTCCGACGGCCCCCACCGCGAGCGCCGCCGCGCCGATCGTCCTGCGCTCCACCTGGTCGTGACCCTCCCTGTTCCGGCCACCCCAACCTAACCTCTGCCGTCACACCCTCCTGACATAGCCTCCTGTGCATGACTGCTGACGTGTGGCTGCCCATCCCGCCGGACGAGATCGAGGGACTCCCGCAGGGCCCCGCCTACCGCTTCTGGAACGGCGAGGAGGACTTCCCCGCGGACCCGGCGGACTGTGTCTTCTACGTCGTGCCCTACATGAAGCCCAGTCCGCTGTGCGTGCGTCCCATGCCGGAGATGAGCCGTGTACAGGTCGTGCAGACCCTCTCCGCCGGGATCGACCACGTGGAGCCGGGGCTGCGGCACCTGGGGCCGGGCGTGCGGCTGTGCAATGCGCGCGGGGTGCACGAGGCCAGCACCGGAGAGCTCACGCTCGCCCTGATCCTGGCCTCGCTGCGCGGTGTCCCCGACTTCGTCCGCGCGCAGGACCGGGGGGAGTGGCTCGCCGGGTTCCGGCCCGCGCTCGCCGACAAGAACGTCCTCATCGTCGGGTACGGCTCGATCGGCGAGGCCATCGAGGACCGGCTCGTTCCGTTCGAGGTGGCGCGGGTGGCGCGCGTCGCGCGCTCCCAGCGCACCACGGCGCGCGGGCCGGTGCACCCGCTCACCGAACTCCCCGCGCTGCTGCCGGAAGCGGACGTCGTCATCCTGTCCACGCCGCTCACCGAAACCACTCGCGGCCTGGCCGGAGCCGACTTCCTGTCCCGGATGAAGGACGGGGCGCTCCTCGTCAACGTCGCCCGCGGCCCCGTCGTCGACACCAAGGCGCTGCTCGCCGAACTGGAGACCGGCCGCATCACCGCCGCCCTCGACGTCACCGACCCCGAGCCCCTGCCGCGCGAACACCCCCTGTGGCGTGCGCCGGGGGTACTCATCAGCCCGCATGTCGGCGGACCCACCTCCGCGTTCCTGCCGCGCGCCAAGCGGCTCCTGGCGGACCAGTTGAACCGTTATGTGAACCGGGAGCCGCTGCGCAACGTGATCCTTACGACGGGTGCACCAACCGGCTGATCCGAACTTCGGGTACTGTCCGCAATCCTTCGAGCGCGGTGGGTACTCACATATCTGGTGATCGTTACGGAGCGTAGAGAACCTATGTCCCTGAGTGACGAGACTGGTGTATCGTCCCGACAGGGGCTGCGCCAGGGACAGTTCGGCGCCGGGGACGGACACATCAGGAGTGTGAGGGGGGCGACAGGCGATGCACGGCCTTTGGACGAGCGATCCGACGGGGCGGGGCTGCCGGCGGCGACCCTGGCGGACGGCCGCGAGCAGACGCGGTCACCACGCTGATCACGTCGGGCGGCACACCCACCACAGCGACCACCACACCGACCACAGCCATCACCACCGCAGGCCCGGCAGCCGCAGAAGGCATGCCCAGCCGGCGCACCGGAGCCCGCGGGACCCGGGAGCGGCACGGACCGGGAGGGTCCGGTGAGCGCGCCGCCGACCCCCACACCCACGCTCGACGGAGCGCTGCGGGCACAGCCTCCGTCCCCCAGGGCGCTGCTGCCCCACACGCCAACCCCCGGCCCTCGGCCGGGCCTGGCCCTCCGACTCGTCCTGGCCCTGGTCTGCGCGGCGTACACCGTTGGTTCCGCGGTCGGCTGGGGTTCGGACGAAATGGCCCTGATCATGGGCGACTTCGGGCTGAGCGCCGCCGCCGGCGCCGCCGCTGTGTCCTGCGTCCTCTACGCCCGCAACCGCTCCACCTGCTTTCGCCCCGCCTGGCTGCTGTTCGGCTTCTCGTCGGCGATGGCCGCCCTGGGCAACCTGGTCTGGGGGTGGTACGAGGTCGTCCTCGGACAGCCCGTGCCCAGCCCCTCGTACGCCGACCTCTTCTTCCTGTGCTTCGCACCACCCGCCATCGTGGGACTGCTGGTCCTCGCCAAGCGGCCCGTGAGAAAGGCAGGCTGGGTCTGCCTCGCGCTCGACGCCTGGCTGATCGGAGGCTCGCTGCTCACCCTTGCGTGGAGCCTCGCGCTCGCCCAGACCGCCAAGACGGAAGGGCCGGGCGTGGCGCATGCCGCGCTGTCGCTGGCGTATCCGCTGCTCGACATCGCGCTGATCAGCATGGTGTTCGCACTGCACTTCCGGCGCTCGGCGGTGAACCGCACAGCGATCAACACCGCGATCAGCGGACTGGCGCTGACCCTGATGTGTGACGCCCTGTTCACCTCGCCTCTGATGCACGACAGCTACCGCTCCGGCCATCTCCTGGACGCCGGCTGGTTCGCCGGCTCGCTGCTCCTGGCGTACGCCCCGTGGGCCGCGCCGCGCACGCCTGACATCGACCGGCACGGCCCGGACCGGCAGAGCGCGGCGGGGCGTACGCGCGTGGTCCACGAGCACGTGCCCGGGCAGCCCAGCGGACCGCATCACCACCCGCCCTTGCCGGGAGGCGAGCTCGGCCGGTATCCGGCCGCCCGGCCCATCGCCGGTTCCCTCGCCGCCCTCACGCCGTATCTCGCGGCGGCCGTGTGCACCCTGGGGATCCTCTACAACGTCCTCAACGGCCGCAGTGTCGACCGCGTGGTGCTGATCACCGGCGGCACGGTGGTGCTCGCGCTCGTCGTGCGGCAGGGCATCATGCTGCTCGACAACATCACCCTCACCCAGGAACTGGCGCAGAAGGAGAACCACTTCCGCTCCCTGGTGCAGGGCTCCAGCGACGTCATCATGATCGCCGCGCCCAGCGGCATCCTCCGGTACGTCTCCCCGGCCGCCGCCGGTGTCTACGGCCGCCCCGCGGAGGAGCTCGTAGGGACGGAACTGGCCAACCTCATCCACCCGGAGGACCTGGGCTGCGTCGTGTACGAGGTGCGGCGTTTCCTCGCCGCCAACCCGGTCGAGGAACCCACTACGCGCATCGAGTGCCGTTTCCGCTCGGGTGACGGAGGCTGGCTGAACGTCGAGTCGACCGTCAACCGCCATCACGGCGGCCTCATCTTCAACAGCAGGGACGTGACCGAACGGGTACGGCTGCAGGCCCAGTTGCAGCACAACGCCGAGCACGACCCCCTCACGGACCTGCCCAACCGCGCGCTGTTCACCAAGCGCGTCCAGCACGCCCTGTCGGGCCGCCGGGCCTCCGACCGGGGCGTGGCCCTGCGGAACACGGCCGTGCTGTTCATCGACCTCGACGGCTTCAAGGCCGTCAACGACACCATCGGGCACCAGGCCGGGGACGAACTGCTCGTCCAGGCCGCCCGCCGGCTGCAGGAGTCCGTCCGGCAGGGCGACACCGCCTCCCGGCTGGGCGGTGACGAGTTCGCGGCCCTGATCGTCGGGGACAACACCCGCGACCGCGAGGCCCGGCAGCGGCACATACTGGAACTCGCCGACCGCCTCAGGACGACGCTGTCCCAGCCCTACGTCATCGACGGCAACGATGTCCGGGTCAACGCCTCCATCGGCGTGGCCTTCGCCGAGCAGGGACTCGGCGCGGGCGAGCTGCTGCGCAACGCCGACCTGGCCATGTACCGCGCCAAGGCCGGCGGCAAGGGCCGCGTCGAGCTGTACAAGCCGCAGATGCAGCAGGACGTCGTACGCAAGGCGGAGCTGGCCACGCGCCTGCGCGCCGCGCTGCACGACGGCGAGTTCACCCTGCTGCACCAGCCGGTGGTGTGCCTGGAGGACGGCCGGATCGCGTCGGTGTCCGCGCAGGCGCGCTGGCGCTCCTCCCAGGGGGTGCTGTTCACACCGGCGGAGTTCCTGCGCGTGGCCGAGGACAGCGACAAGACCGCCGAGCTGGGCCGGTGGATGATCGAGGAGGCCGTCGAGCAGGCCGCCGAGCGGTACGCGACCGGGCTGTCCGCGCCGGTCGTCGTCCGGATGAGCGCCCGCCGGCTGCTGGACAAGTCGATGCCGCTCGGCACGATCGAGGCGCTGCTCACGCGGCACGGGCTGCCGTCCGGGGCGTTGGTCATCGAGCTGTCCGACGCCGACCCCAGGACCGGCCTGGACGAGCTGGAGCGGCGGCTGGGTGCCCTCAGGCGCGTCGGGGTCCGGATCGCGCTCGACGGGTTCGGCAGTGGCTACGGGGCGATCACGGCCCTCAGGCGGCTGCCCGTCGACATCCTCAAGCTCGACCGCAGTCTGGTCGAGGGCGTCGTCGAGTCCGCCCGCCTGCACAAGATCACCAGTGGGCTGCTGCGCATCGCCGGTGACCTCGGGCTGAAGTCCGTGGCCGACGGGGTGGACCTGCCCGAGCAGGTCGTCGCGCTGCGCGCGATGGGCTGTACGCACGGGCAGGGCATGGCGTTCTCCGGGCCGCTCGACGAGTACCGGCTGCGCCGGGCGCTCGCTTCCGGCCACTATCCGGTGCCGCACGGACCGGCCGAACCGGCGCTCGCGGGCGGTGCCCCGCGGGTGTACAGCTCGGGTGTGTCCGCCGTCATCGGAGGCGGTACGGCCCTCCGCTCACATAATGAGACTCCCGTCCCACCCACTTGACAGTGAGTGCGTGCTGGGGGGAGGGTCTGTGCCATGCGCACCCGAATTCTCGTACTTGGACAGCGCGTCGGCTGACGCTGAGCCTCGACCGCTCAGCGACCCCACCCGGCGCGCTCCCCTCGCTTGCCTTACGGCACGAGGGGTTTTTTGTTGCACGGGCGCCTTCCGTGCAGCATTCGAAAACCGCACAAACTTCGCAAAAAACCCTCAGCATCTGAGAAGAGAATGCCGATGACCGAGCAGGCCACCGGGGCCCATCACCCGCAGCCCCGGCCCCGATCCGGAGGACAGCACTCCGCCCCCGAGCAGGTGACGGGCGCGCAGTCCCTCATCCGCTCCCTCGAGGAGGTCGGCGCCGACACGGTATTCGGCATTCCCGGTGGCTGCATCCTTCCGGCGTACGACCCGCTGATGGACTCCACCCGCGTGCGCCACGTCCTGGTGCGCCACGAGCAGGGCGCCGGTCACGCGGCCGAGGGGTACGCGCTGGCCACCGGCAAGGTCGGCGTCTGCATGGCGACCTCGGGCCCCGGCGCGACCAACCTCGTCACGCCGATCGCCGACGCGCACATGGACTCGGTGCCTATGGTCGCGATCACCGGACAGGTGGCCTCCAAGGCGATCGGCACGGACGCCTTCCAGGAGGCGGACATCGTCGGCATCACCATGCCGATCACCAAGCACAACTTCCTCGTCACCAAGGCCGATGACATCCCGCGGGTGATCGCGCAGGCGTTCCACATCGCCTCCACCGGCCGCCCCGGCCCGGTCCTGGTCGACATCGCCAAGGACGCCCTCCAGGCGAAGACGACCTTCTCCTGGCCGCCCGCCATGGACCTGCCCGGCTACCGCCCGGTGACCAAGCCGCACGCCAAGCAGATCCGCGAGGCCGCCAAGCTGATCACCCAGGCCCGCCGGCCCGTGCTGTACGTCGGCGGCGGCGTGCTCAAGGCCCAGGCCACCGCCGAGCTGAAGGTCCTCGCCGAGCTGACCGGCGCGCCCGTCACCACCACCCTGATGGCGCTCGGCGCGTTCCCCGACAACCACTCGCAGCACCTGGGCATGCCCGGCATGCACGGCTCGGTGGCCGCGGTCACCGCCCTGCAGAAGGCCGACCTGATCGTCGCCCTCGGCGCCCGCTTCGACGACCGCGTCACCGGCAAGCTGGACAGCTTCGCCCCGCACGCCAAGATCGTCCACGCCGACATCGATCCGGCCGAGATCGGCAAGAACCGCGCCGCCGACGTGCCGATCGTCGGTGACGCCCGCGAGGTCATCGCCGACCTGGTCCAGGCCGTGCAGAAGGAGCACAGCGAGGGCCACCGGGGCGACTACGGCCTGTGGTGGAACGACCTGAACCGCTGGCGCGAGACCTACCCGCTCGGCTACGACCAGCCCGACGACGGCTCGCTCTCCCCGCAGCAGGTCATCGAGCGCATCGGACAGCTCGCCCCCGAGGGCACGATCTTCACGGCGGGCGTCGGCCAGCACCAGATGTGGGCCGCGCACTACATCGAGTACGACAAGCCGGGCACCTGGCTGAACTCCGGTGGCGCCGGAACCATGGGCTACGCCGTCCCGGCGGCCATGGGCGCCAAGGCCGGCGCACCGGACAGGGCGGTCTGGGCGATCGACGGCGACGGCTGCTTCCAGATGACCAACCAGGAGCTCGCCACCTGCGCCCTGAACAACATCCCGATCAAGGTCGCCGTCATCAACAACGGCGCCCTCGGGATGGTCCGCCAGTGGCAGACCCTCTTCTACAACCAGCGGTACTCCAACACCGTGCTGCACTCCGGCCCGGACGACGTCAACCCGCAGGCCCGCGGCACCCGCGTCCCGGACTTCGTGAAGCTGTCGGAGGCGATGGGCTGCTACGCCATCCGCTGCGAGCACCCGGACGACCTCGACAAGGTCATCGAGGAGGCGAACTCGATCAACGACCGCCCGGTCGTCGTCGACTTCATCGTCCACGAGGACGCGATGGTCTGGCCGATGGTCGCCGCCGGCACCTCCAACGACGAGATCATGGCCGCCCGGGACGTCCGCCCCGACTTCGGCGACAACGAAGACGACTGAGCGAGAGAGACCGAAGAGATCATGTCCAAGCACACGCTCTCCGTCCTGGTGGAGAACACCCCCGGCATCCTCGCCCGGATCGCCGCGCTGTTCTCCCGCCGCGGCTTCAACATCGACTCGCTCGCCGTCGGTGTCACCGAGCACCCCGACATCTCCCGGATCACCATCGTCGTGGGGGTGGAGGACCTGCCGCTGGAGCAGGTGACCAAGCAGCTCAACAAGCTCGTCAACGTGCTCAAGATCGTCGAGCTGGAGCCGTCGCAGGCGGTGCAGCGCGAACTCGTTCTGGTGAAGGTGCGCGCCGACAACGAGACGCGCTCCCAGATCGTCGAGATCGTCCAGCTGTTCCGCGCCAAGACCGTCGACGTCTCCCCGGAGGCCGTGACCATCGAGGCCACCGGATCCGGCGAGAAGCTGTCCGCGATGCTCAAGATGCTGGAACCGTACGGCATCAAGGAGCTCGTCCAGTCGGGCACGATCGCGATCGGCCGCGGGGCCCGTTCCATCACGGACCGGTCGCTGCGCGCCCTGGACCGGTCGGCGTAAGACGGGAAACGGGCGGTCGGCGCGCCGCGGGCCGCCCGTATTCCGAGACCCTCAAGCTTCCCTTCCGCCCCCCGTCATACGGTGGGACGCAACACCTGCACTCCCGAGGAGAGAACCCAAAGTGGCCGAGCTGTTCTACGACGCCGACGCCGACCTGTCCATCATCCAGGGCCGCAAGGTCGCGGTCATCGGTTACGGCAGCCAGGGCCACGCCCACGCGCTGTCGCTCCGTGACTCGGGTGTCGACGTGCGCGTCGGTCTGCACGAGGGCTCCAAGTCCAAGGCCAAGGCCGAGGAGCAGGGCCTGCGCGTGGTGACGCCGTCGGAGGCCGCCGCCGAGGCCGACGTCATCATGATCCTCGTCCCGGACCCGATCCAGGCCCAGGTCTACGAGGAGCACATCGCCCCCAACCTGAAGGACGGCGACGCGCTGTTCTTCGGCCACGGCCTGAACATCCGCTACGGCTTCATCAAGCCCCCGGCCGGCGTGGACGTCTGCATGGTCGCCCCGAAGGGCCCGGGCCACCTGGTGCGCCGCCAGTACGAGGAGGGCCGCGGCGTTCCCTGCATCGCCGCCGTCGAGCAGGACGCCACGGGAGGCGCCTTCGCGCTGGCCCTGTCGTACGCCAAGGGCATCGGCGGCACCCGCGCCGGCGTCATCAAGACGACCTTCACCGAGGAGACCGAGACCGACCTGTTCGGTGAGCAGGTCGTCCTGTGCGGTGGTACGGCCGCGCTGGTGAAGGCGGGCTTCGAGACCCTGACCGAGGCCGGCTACCAGCCGGAGATCGCGTACTTCGAGTGCCTGCACGAGCTGAAGCTGATCGTGGACCTCATGTACGAGGGCGGCCTGGAGAAGATGCGCTGGTCGATCTCCGAGACCGCCGAGTGGGGCGACTACGTCACCGGCCCGCGCATCATCACGGACGCCACCAAGGCCGAGATGAAGAAGGTCCTCGCCGAGATCCAGGACGGCACCTTCGCCCGGACCTGGATGGACGAGTACCACGGCGGTCTGAAGAAGTACAACGAGTACAAGACGCAGGACTCCGAGCACCTGCTGGAGACCACCGGCAAGGAGCTGCGCAAGCTCATGAGCTGGGTCGACGAGGAGGCGTAAGCCCCCGGGCCCGGCCGCGGCAGCGACGCCGCGGCCGGGCCCTTTCTCGTCCGGGTGATCCTTCCGCGCAGGCGTGAGACGCCCACCGTCGCACCACTACACTGCTGCATATATACGCGTCAGGCCCACAGCGTCGTGCGTCTTCCACGCGGCATGCACCCCTCCACCGCCTGCGGCCGTCGGGACGGCCGTCCGCAGCACTGGACTTGTGAGGACTCACGTGAGCTCGAAACCCGTCGTACTCATCGCTGAAGAGCTGTCGCCCGCCACCGTCGACGCCCTGGGCCCGGACTTCGAGATCCGGCACTGCAACGGCGGGGACCGAGCCGAGCTGCTCCCCGCCATCGCCGACGTGGACGCGATCCTGATCCGCTCGGCCACCAAGGTCGACGCCGAGGCGATCGCCGCCGCGAAGAAGCTCAAGGTCGTCGCGCGAGCCGGCGTCGGCCTGGACAACGTGGACGTCTCCGCCGCCACCAAGGCCGGCGTGATGGTCGTCAACGCCCCCACCTCGAACATCGTGACCGCCGCCGAGCTCGCCTGCGGTCTCCTCCTCGCCACCGCCCGCAACATCCCGCAGGCCAACGCCGCGCTGAAGAACGGCGAGTGGAAGCGCAGCAAGTACACGGGTGTGGAGCTGGCCGAGAAGACCCTCGGCGTCGTCGGCCTCGGCCGCATCGGCGCGCTCGTCGCGCAGCGCATGTCCGCCTTCGGCATGAAGGTCGTCGCCTACGACCCCTACGTGCAGCCCGCGCGCGCCGCGCAGATGGGCGTCAAGGTGCTGTCGCTGGACGAGCTGCTGGAGGTCTCCGACTTCATCACGGTCCACCTGCCGAAGACCCCCGAGACCCTCGGCCTGATCGGCGACGAGGCGCTGCGCAAGGTCAAGCCGAGCGTGCGCATCGTCAACGCCGCGCGCGGCGGGATCGTCGACGAGGAGGCGCTGTACTCCGCCCTCAAGGAGGGCCGGGTCGCCGGTGCCGGTCTCGACGTGTACGCCAAGGAGCCGTGCACCGACTCGCCGCTGTTCGAGTTCGACCAGGTCGTCGCCACCCCGCACCTCGGTGCCTCCACCGACGAGGCGCAGGAGAAGGCCGGTATCGCCGTCGCCCGCTCCGTGCGTCTCGCGCTCGCCGGTGAGCTCGTGCCGGACGCGGTGAACGTCCAGGGCGGCGTCATCGCCGAGGATGTCAAGCCGGGTCTGCCGCTCGCCGAGCGCCTGGGCCGGATCTTCACCGCGCTCGCCGGCGAGGTCGCGGTCCGCCTCGACGTCGAGGTGTACGGCGAGATCACCCAGCACGATGTGAAGGTGCTGGAGCTGTCCGCCCTCAAGGGTGTCTTCGAGGACGTCGTCGACGAGACGGTGTCGTACGTCAACGCCCCGCTGTTCGCCCAGGAGCGCGGCGTCGAGGTGCGGCTGACCACCAGCTCGGAGGCGACCGAGCACCGCAACGTCGTCACCGTGCGCGGCACCCTGGCCGACGGCGAGGAGGTGTCGGTCTCCGGCACGCTCGCCGGCCCCAAGCACCTCCAGAAGATCGTCGCCGTCGGCGAGTACGACGTCGACCTCGCGCTCGCCGAGCACATGGTCGTCCTGAAGTACGAGGACCGGCCGGGTGTCGTCGGCACGGTGGGCCGCATCCTCGGTGAGGCGGGCATCAACATCGCCGGTATGCAGGTGTCGCGGGCCGTGGCCGGCGGCGAGGCGCTGGCGGTGCTGACCGTGGACGACACGGTGACCTCCGGTGTGCTGGCCGAAGTGGCGGCGGAGATCGGTGCGACCTCGGCTCGTTCGGTGAACCTGGTCTGATGCGTCCCGGGGGCTGCCGCCCCCGGGTCCCCGTTCGTCCTGAACGGACTCGTCCTCAAACGCCGGACGGGCTGAGTCGATCAGCTCGTCCGGCGTTGTCGTGCGCGGGCGCCCGCCGCAGCGTCACCGTCGCCGCCACCGCCGCCCCGGCCAGCAGCATCGCGCTCGTGACCGCCGCCGCGTGCATGCCGCTGGTGAAGGCCTCACGTGCCGCCGTCGCCAGGGCGTCCCCCGCGCGCCCCGGAAGCCGGTCGGCGACCGCCAGGGCGCCGCCCAGCGTCTCGCGGGCCGGAGCGGGCGCCGAGGCCGGGATCTCATGGCGGTAGACGGCCGTGCCGATGGAGCCGAGGAACGCCATGCTCAGCGCGCCGCCGAACTCCGTGCCGGTCTCCAGCAGCGACGAGGCCGCGCCCGCCTTCTCCACCGGGGCGGCGCTCAGGGCCAGGTCGGCCACCTGGGACATGACGGCGACGACACCGCAGGCCAGGACGGCACACGCGGCAAGCAGCAGCCAGAAGGAGTCCGTGCCCGTCAGCGCCAGCAGCACATAGCCGCACCCGGTGACCGCGAAGCCTCCGCCGACGACGTACGCGCGGGGAACGCCCCGCTGCACGAGCCGCGCGCTGACCGGGGCCGCGAGCCCGATGGGCACCGACGGCAGCAGGCTCCACAGCGCCGCCTCGAGAGGGCTCTTGTCCAGGACCGACTGGATGTACTGGGTCGTGAAGTAGGCCGAGCCCATCATGCCGAACGCAGCGACGAGGTTGAGGACGACGGCCGGGCTGAAGCCTCGGCTGCGGAACAGGGCCGGCGAGATCATCGGGGACACCGCCGTGCGCTGGCGGTGGACGAACAGCGCGGCGAAGAGCAGGCCGACCGTCACCGACATCACGTACCGCACGTTCCAGCCCTCCGACGCGAGCTCCTTCAGGCCGTAGATCACGGGGAGCACCGCCGCCATCGACAGGGGCACGCTCAGCCAGTCGAAGCGGCCCGGGTGCGAGCTTTTCGACTCGGGCAGCAGGACGGGCCCCAGGATCAGGAGCAGCGCCATGGCGGGCAGGTTGACCAGGAAGACCGAGCCCCACCAGAAGTGCTCGACGAGCACCCCGCTCAGCACCGAGCCGAGCGCGATGCCGGCCGTCATCACGCCCGACCACACGCCGATCGCCTTGGTGCGCTGCGCGGGGTCGGTGAACATCGTGCGCACCAGGGCCATCGTCGACGGCATCAGCGTCGCGCCGCCGATGCCGAGGACCGCGCGGGCGGCGATCAGGGTCTCGGCGCTGTTCGCGTAGGCCGCGACCAGGGAGGCCGTGCCGAAGGCGGCGGCGCCGATCAGCAGGAGCCTGCGGCGGCCGATGCGGTCGCCGAGCGAGCCCATCGTCATCAGCAGGCCGGCCAGGACGAAGCCGTAGATGTCGAAGATCCACAGCTGTTGGGTGGCGCTCGGCTCCAGGTCGGCGCTGATCGCGGGGATCGCGAAGTAGAGGACGGACACGTCCATCGAGACCAGCAGCAACGGCAGCATCAGCACGCCGAGTGCTGTCCATTCGCGGCGGCCGGCGCGGGCCGGCGGGGTGGGGTTCGTCGTCATGGGGCAGGACTGTACGGACGTCTTAAACGCATGTCTAGTACGACTGTTTAATACGGATGTCTGGATACCGGGGTAGGGTGACGGGCCATGGGACACCGTGAGGATCTGCTGGAAGGCGCGCAGCGCTGCCTGCTGGCGAAGGGCTTCCTGCGCACGACCGCGCGCGACATCGTCAAGGAGTCGGGGACGAACCTGGCGTCGATCGGCTACCACTACGGCTCGAAGGACGCGCTGCTGGCGCAGGCGTACGTCGAGATGGTGGAGGGCATGTCCGGCGCCTTCGAGGGAGGCGGTGAGCTGCGCGGGGAGCCTGGGTCGCTGGAGCGGTTCACCGAGGTGTGGGCGAACATCATCTCCACCATGCGGGAGCCCGGTTCGATGTGGCGGCTCAGCATGGAGATCGTGGCGATGGGCGACCAGCTGCCGGAGGTGCGGGAGCATCTCGCGCGGGCCCAGCGGGAGGGTGCGCGCGGCATCGTGACGCTCTTCCACGGTGGGCGGGAGGAGGACGTTCCTGAAGAGCGGGTGGACACCCTCGGCTACTTCTATCTGACCCTGATGATGGGGCTCATGGCGCAGTGGACCTTCGATCCGAAGAGCGCGCCGGAGGCCCGGCAACTCGCCGAGGGGCTCCGTCAGGTCATCGAGGCCGCTGCCCCGAAGTGACGTTCACGCGCCCCTCGCGCATCTCGACGACCCGGTCCGCGAAGTGCCGTACGACCGCCCGGTCGTGGCAGATGAACAGGTAGCCGAGGCCCAGGTCGTCCTGGAGGTCGGCGAGCAGGTTCAGCACGCCCGCGCGCACCGACGGGTCGAGGGACGACACCGGCTCGTCGAGCACCAGCAGCCGCGGTTCGGACGCCAGGGCGCGGGCGATGCCGGCGCGCTGGCACTGGCCGCCGGAGAGTTCGTGCGGCCGGCGGTCGCCGTACGCGGGGTCGAGGCCGACCCGGTCGAGGAGTTCGGCGACCCGGGCCGGGCCGTCGGCGGGATCCCAGCGGCCCTGGACCTTCAGCGGTTCGGCGATGGCGTCGCGGATGCGGTGGCGGGGGCTCAGCGAGCCGTACGGGTCCTGGAAGACGGGCTGCATACGGGGCCGCAGCGGGCGCAGCTCGCGTTCGTTGAGGGACGTCAACTCCCTCCCCTCGAAGAGGACTTCGCCGCTCTCCGGGCGGCGCAGCTGGAGCACCGCCAGGGCCGTGGAGGACTTGCCGCAGCCGGACGGGCCGTTCAACGCGAGGGTCTCGCCGGCGGCCAGGGCGAAGGAGACGCCGTCCACGGCGGTGACCTGGCCGTAGCGGACGACCAGGTCGCGGACGTCGAGCAGGGGGTCGGTCATGCGGGCTGCTCCTCCTTCAGGAACAACTCGGTGGCCGGGTGGGGGAGTTCCTCCCAGCGGTGGCAGGCGACCAGGCGTCCGGACACCTGCCGGGGCTCCGGCTCGTCCGTGTGGCAGGGGCCCGCCGCGAGCGGGCAGCGGGGGGCGAAGGCGCAGCCCGGCGGGAGCGTGCCCGGGGCGGGCGGGGTGCCGCGCAGGGCCGGGAGACGGCGGCCCGGGGGCGCGTGCTGCGGGAGGGACGCCAGCAGGCCGGCCGTGTAGGGGGCGCGGGGGCGGGCCAGCACCTCGTCCGCCGGGCCCAGTTCGGTGAGTCGCCCGGCGTACATCACCAGCATCCGGTCGGCGTGCCCGCGTACGGCGTCCATGTCGTGCGTGACCAGGACGAGCGCGGCGCCGACCGCCTCCCGCTGTTCGGCGAGCAGCCGCAGCACCTGGTCGCGGCGCTCCTCGTCGAGGGCGGTGGTGGGTTCGTCGGCGACCACGACGTCCGGTTCGTTGATCGTGGCCATGGCGATCACGGCGCGCTGCCGCATCCCGCCGGAGTACTCGTGCGGATACGCCCGCGCCTTGCGGGCCGCGTCCGGGATGCCGACGCGGTCCAGGGCAGCGACCGCCCGGGCCCGGGCCTCCTTGCCGGAGACACCGGCCACCGACCGTACGGCGGCGGCGAGTTGGTCGCCCACCCGGTGCACGGGTGACAGAGCCGACAGGGCGTCCTGCGGGACGAGGGAGATGCGCCGGCCCCGGTGGGCCGACAGGTCGGGGCTGATCGTGCCGCTCGTCGTCGCGCCGCGCGGCAGCATGCCGAGGAGCGCGCGGGCCGTGAGGGACTTGCCCGCTCCGGACTCGCCGACGACGGCCAGCACTTCGCGGGGCCGGACGTCGAAGGACAGGCCGCGCACGGCCTCGACCCCGTCGAAGGCGATCCGCAGCTCGCGTACCGACAGCAGTGGCTCAGACTTCAACGGGGATCTCCTTCGTCACGTCGACGGGAGCCGGGGTGACCCGCCGTACCCTCCGGCCCTGTGTGAGTGCCGCGCCCGACACCGCGAGTCCCGCCAGCAGGGCCAGTGCCACCGCCGGGGCGAGGGCCGCCCACGGGGCGCGCTCCACATAGGCGCGGGACTCGTCGAGCAGCAGACCCCACTCGGGAGCGGGCGGCTGGGCGCCCAGGCCCAGGAAGCCCAGCGAGGCCAGGGCCAGGGCGATGCCCGGCAGACGCAGCAGGGCGTGGCGGGCGACCGGGGCGGCCACCGACGGCAGGACGTGCCGGGTGAGGATCCACAACGGGCTCGCCCCGATGGCCCGTTGGGCGGTCAGGAAGGCCGAGGCGCGCACCTCCTGCACCAGCGCCGCCGCGTGCGCGGACAGGGCCGGCCAGGAGATCAGCGCGACCGCGAGGGCCGCGCCACCGGTGCCCGGGCCGACGGCCGCCGCGACCAGGATGCCGACGATCACCGGGGGCAGCGCGTTGGCGATGTCCGCCGCGCCCTCCGCGATCCGGGGCAGGAAGCCCAGGGCGAGCGCGACCAGCAGGCTCAGCAGGCAGACGGCCGCGGCCGTTCCGACCGTGGAGGCGGCGCCGTGGCCGAGGCGCGCGAGCACGTCACGGCCGAGGCCGTCGGTGCCGAGCGGATGGGCCCAGGAGGGCGCGGCCAGCCGGGCCGTGGTGTTGACGGCGTACGGATCGCGCAGCAGGCCCCAGCCGATGGTCACGGTGAGGACGGTGAACAGCGACAACGGGATCGCGGGATGTGCGCGCACCGGCCGTGCCGGGGGCAGCGCCAGCGAGGCGTCCCGCAGGGCCGGGCCCAGCAGCCGCCGCCGGGCGAGCGCCGCCAGCGCGCCCGTGACCAGCCCGAGCGCGAGCAGCGCGAGCACCGCGCCCTGGAGCAGCGGCAGGTCCTGTGACTTGGCCGCGCCGAGCGCGGTACGGCCGATGCCCGGCACCGCGAAGACCGTCTCCACGGCGACCGCGCCCCCGGTGAGCCCCACGGCGACCATCCCGAACTGCGGGACCAGCGGCGGCAGGACGCGCCGCAGCGCCGCCCCCGCGATCCGCGCCCGGCTCACCCCGGCGGCCCGCCACAGCTCCACCCACCGCTCGTCGAGCACGGCGGGCAGCGCGTCCGCGACCAGACGGCCGAGCAGGCCGCCGCCGGGGACGCCGAGGGCCACGGCGGGCAGGACCATGTTCTCCGGCCCCGCCCAGCCCGACGTCGGCAGCCACCCCAGCCACACCCCGAACACCAGCAGCACGACCGTGGCCAGCAGGAACTCGGGTATGGCGACCAGCATCGCGGCCCACGCCCCGGTCGAGGACCGGCCCCGCACCAGCACCGGCGCGACGAGGGTGCACGCGAGCAGCAGTGCCAGGCCGAGCGAGGCGCCCATCAGCGCCAGTGACACCTGGAGTCCGGAGACGACCGAGGGCAGGACCTCGGTGCCCGACACCCAGGAGGTGCCGAGGTCGCCGTGCAGCAGGTCCGAGGCCCAGTGGCCGAGCAGGGACAGGGGCCCGGCGTCCAGACCGAGGTCCCGGCGTACGGAGTCCAGGGCCTCCTTCGTCGGGTCCTGCTCGGCGGAGCGGGCCCGCAGCACGGCGAGGGCAGGGTCCCGGCCGGAGAGCCAGGGCAGCAGGCCGACGGCGGCCAGGACGGCGATCAGGCAGAGCAGGCGGGTCAGGGTGGCGGCGTCCGCCAACCGCCGTATGCGGGCCTTCACTTGACGTGGGTGTCCGCCGTGATCAGTTCCCGCTCGCGCGGGTCGTGGGCGACACCGGTCACGCCGGCGGCGTCGCCCTGGATCACGCGCTCGTGCAGCATGGGCACGGCCGCGTCCGTGCCGAGTACGGCGGCCTCGGCGGCGATGACCGCCTTGCGCCGGGCGTCGCCGGTCGGCGTCTCGCCGGCCTTCTTCAGGGCCTTGTCCACGGCCGGGTCCGCGAGCTGGGAGATGTTGAAGGAGCCGTCGGAGGCGAAGTCGCTGTAGAGGTAGGCGGCCGGGTCGCCGGAGTCCAGGACGGTGGCGCGGGAGAGGATGAACGCGTCGAAGCGGCCCGCCAGCGCGTCGGACTCGATGTTGGCGTACTCGCGGACGTCGAGCTTCACCTTGAACCCGGCCTTCTGCAGCTGCTGTTGCAGCGCGGCGGCGACCTCGGGCAGCTCGGCGCGGTCGGTGAAGGTGCCGATGGTGATCGTCTTGCCGGCCGGGGCGGCGGCCTCGGCCCGCTTCACCGGCGCCCGCAGCTCGGCCGCCCAGGGCAGGGCGGGGCCGAGCAGCCCCTCGGCGACATCGGCGCGCCCCTCGTACACGCCCTTCACGATCGACTCGGCGTCGATCGCCTCACGGGCCGCGGCCCGCAGCGCGGCGTCCTTGAAGACGCCTTTCTCGGTGTTGAGGTACAGGGTGTTGGTGCGCGGCATGGGCACCTCGGTGATCAGGTCCTGGTCCAGCACCGCCGCCTGCGAGACCGGCACCGCCTCGACGACGTCGGCCTCGCCGGTGCGCAGGGCGGCGGCGCGGGCGGTGCCGTCGGGGACGAACCGGACATCGATGCCGGGGGCCTCGGCCTTCTTCCCCCAGTAGCCGTCGTAGCGGTCGAGGGCGGCGGAGGAGGTGCCGTTGACCTTCGTCAGCTCGAAGGGGCCGGTGCCCGCGCCGACGGGGCTGACCGTCTTCCCCCGGTAGGCCTTGGCGGCGAGGATCGACAGCTGCGGGGAGCTGAGCCGCTGCGGGACCAGGGGGTCCTCGGTGGCGGTGGTGACGGTGACCTTGTCGCCGTCGGCCTTCGCGGTCAGGTCCACGCCGTCGAGGATGCGGGGCTTGGGGGAGGCGGCGGCGGCCTTGGTGAGGGAGTTGACGACGGCTTCGGCGGTGAGCTTCGTCCCGTCGTGGAAGGTGACGCCGTCGCGCAGGGTGAAGGTCCAGGTCCGGCCGGACTGGGTCCACTCGGTGGCCAGTGCCGGCTCGGCGTCACCGTCCGCGTCCAGTTTCACCAGGGTCTCCGCCGTGGACCAGCGCGACAGCTTGAAGGCGTCGTCCGACAGGGGGGACAGCGCCGAGCGCGGGGGCAGCATCATCGCGACGCGTATGCGCTTGCCCCCCGCACCGGAGTCGTCGGTGGCCGGCTGCCCACCGGAGAAGCAGCCGGTGAGCAGGGCGGAAACCGCGCTGAGGGCAGCGAGGGGGACGAGACGGGCGGGGACGCGCACGGGACACCTCGGTCAAGGCCTGGTAAAAGACGGGAAGCGCCATGACCGTAGCATGATGACAATCATTTTCAGAAGTGGTTTGGATCGCCCGGCCGTCAGGGGACGGGGCGGAAGTACTTCCCCAGCGCCCAGGCGGCGAGCCGGCGACCGGTGGCGGCGCCCACCTCGTCGGCCGTCCGGGTGTGGATCCCGCCCCAGACCCGGGCGTCGCAGACGTCCCGCTCGTACTCGTGGGCGTAGCGGTAGTGGCGGGACGCGCCGGTGGTGGTCGACCGGATGTGCAGGTCGACGCGGGAGGTGCCGAGGATCCCGGTCAGCATGCGCATCAGCGCACTGCCCATGGTGGCGTGGCCGCTGAGGTAGTCGGGATGGGACGGGGTGGTCAGCAGCGGCTCCCAGTGCCGGTCCGGCTGGGTCGCCGGGTTGCCGTCGCTGTCCGCCTCCCGGATGGCGGTGACGGGCCGCCAGGTGCCGTAGTGGATCTTGGCGTCCAGGCGGTGATGACGGCGTCGGCCTACGGGGGCGGCGGGCCGGGGCGGAACTGGTGCGGGGAGTCCAGCAGCAGCGGCCGGACCCGGCCGACCCAGGCGCTGGCGAAGGACTCGTGGCCGGGCGGGGTGGGACGCCAGACGCCGGGGCGCGGGCGGACGGGAAACGGTACGGACGCGCCGCGGCCGTCGTCGCGGCGGAGCGCGACGATGTGCTCGGCGGCGAGCCTCCCGAACGCGACGCCCTCGTCCTCGGCCTCGCCGTCGGGGATCTTCGCGAGGGTATCGGCCAGGGCGGCGTCCAGCCGGGGCGCGGCTCTGGGGAAGTGATGGCGCAGCACCTGGTGCGCGGCCGAGGCGGCAGCCGCCGCGGACGAGGCCGTACGGGGTGCCCGGCCGTCCCACTTGTACGGGGGGGGGAGAGAGAGCGGCCCTCGATGCCGACGACGGCGTTGTAGACGGCGGGTGGAGACGTACGCCTCCCAGATGAACCATTCGGGCGGGAGCGCGTGGGTCTCGGCCTTGATGGTGGCACCCGCCGTGCGCATCCACTCGGTCACGGCCGACACGTCCCGGTCTCCCAGCCCGGTCCCGGCCACCGCCCCGCGGGACGGCCGGCCCCTGCACTCGCGTGGGCGCCCGGCAGCGCGAGCGCGAGCACCCCGCAGGCCAGTCCCGCCACCACCGTTCGCTTCGCTGACCAGGCGCGTCGGTTCCGCACGAGAACTCCTCCCAGCCGATGGCACACCAGGAGAACCGTGACCGGGCGAGGCGTCCGACGGCGCGCGGGTCCGTCATCAAACCGCCCGCTCGGGCGACGGACTCACCCGGACGGCCCGATGCCGAGACTCTGTGCGAGCCGGGCGCCCTTCAACGCCATGTGCAGGAGCAGGCGGTCCTCGCCGTCGTCCAGGTCCAGGCCGGTGAGCTTCTCGATCCGGGACAGGCGGTAGTACAGGGTCTGGCGGTGGATACCGAGCTCGGCGGCGGCCCGGGCGGCCTGGCCCGCGCAGTCGAGGTAGACCTCGGCGGTACGGGCCAGCTCCCGGTGGACGGGGAAGAGCAGGGCGTGCACCGCGGGGTCGCGGGCAACCTCCGGCGGCAGCGCGGTGAGCAGCCGGAACGGCCCGATGGACGCCCACTCGGCGACGGGCCCGAGCCGGGGTTCGGCCAACGCGGCCCGCGCCGCCGCCGAGGCCTCCCACCAGGCGCTGCCCAGCTCGGCGAGACCGGAGCGGGGCGTCGAGAGACCCGCGGCGGCGGACCCGGCCCCGGCGCCCGGCCCGCGCGAGGCGCCACCGGTCGCTCCGCGAGGGGTGGTGTCGGTGGGACCGGGAGAGGCGGGGTCCGTCGGTCTGCCCGAGGTGCCGGTCGGTCCGCGTGAGGTGGCCGCTCCGTGCGAGCCCGGGCCGGTCGGCGCCCGCCCGGTGCCGCCGGCCGGACCGCTTCCCCCGCCCGCCCGCTCCAGCAGGCGGGCCGCCGCTGTCGTCGCCGGGGTCAGTACGTCCGGCGAGCGGAGGCGGACCAGGGCGGCCACGCACTGGGACGAGGCCCCCCACGGCAGGGTGCACAGGGCGGTCGCGCCCGGCATCGTGCGGACCGACGGGGCGTCGTCGGGGTCGGCCGTGGGCCAGGGGGCGACGCAGAGCACCGTGTGGAGACCGTCGGCGCGCGGGCCGAGGGCGGTGCGGAGTTCCGCGATCGCCATGTCGCGCTGCCAGTCGCGGTCGGCCGTGAGGACGGCCCGCAGCTCGCGGCTCAGGTCGGCACCGTGCTGGGCCTCGTCCGCGAGCAGCGCCCCGATCCGGGTCGTGACCTGCATGGCGGCGGACAGCTGGGCTTCGCTCGGGCCGGGATCGTCGTCCAGCAGCCAGACGTAGCCGTGGACCACGCCCCGGTGCCGGACGGGCAGGCAGATCCGGCCCCGGTACACCCCGGCCTCCGGCGTCGGCGGGATACGGACCGGGCCGGTCGCACGGGTGATGCCGAAGCCCTCGAACCACGCCCGGACGGCCGCCGTCGAGCGGCGGGTGAGGATCGAGCGGGTGCGCACCGGGTCCAGGGCCGACGGATCGAGGTCGCCCTCACTGTCGTACGCGCCGAAGGCGATCAGCTCGAAGTCCCGGTTCTCCAGCGTCGCGGGCGCCCCGAGCAGCTCCGAGATCTCGTCGACCAGCTCCTCGTAGTCACCCCTGTGTTCCGACGTCATCCGGTCATTGTCCCGCACTCCAGGGGACCCTTCATACATCTGTCTGAGATCTGCGGCACGGATGCGTGACAGCTGTCGATGGCCGACAGTCGGAGGGATCCTTAGGTTTCACGGTGGTTCTCCGTGCCGTACCCGAAGCGTCATCCGCCCGGCGTCCGGCCATCCGCTGGTTGTGCTCTGGAGGTGCCCCGTGCTGGGTCCCGTGATTCTCGCCGCGTCGCGCAGCGACCGGATGCGACGCCTGGTTTCGGCGGCCCCCATGACCAAACAGGTCGTCGACCGGTTCATCGCGGGCGAGCGCGTCGACGACGTCGTGCCGGTCATCCGGGAGCTCACCGGGCAGGGCCTGGAGCTGACGATGGACGTCGTCGGCGAGGACATCACCAACCCCACCCAGGCCGCCGCCGCGCGGGACGCCTACCTGGAACTGATCGACCGCCTGAAGCCGCTGGAGCTCGGCACCCGCGCCGAGATGTCCGTGAAGCTGTCGATGTTCGGGCAGGCCCTGGACGGCGGCCACGACCTGGCCCTCGCCAACGTCCGCCCGGTCGTCGAGGCCGCCGCCGAGATCGGCACCACGGTCACCCTGGACGCCGAGGACCACACCACCCTCGACTCGATGTTCGCCATCCACGAGGAGCTGCGGAAGGACTTCCCGCAGACCGGCTGCGTCATCCAGGCGTACCTGTTCCGCACCGAGGCCGACGCCCGCCGCCTCGCCGCGAACGGCAGCCGGGTGCGCCTGGTGAAGGGCGCGTACAAGGAGCCGGGCTCGGTCGCGTATCTGGACAAACACGAGATCGACCGGGCATACGTTCGGATCCTCCGGACGTTGATGGAAGGGGAGGGGTACCCGATGATCGGGTCCCACGACCCGCGCCTGATCGCCATCGGCCAGGAGCTCGCCCACCGCGCCGGGCGAAAGATCGACGAGTACGAGTTCCAGATGCTCTACGGCATCCGCACCGAGGAGCACCTGCGGCTGGCCGCCGAGGGCCACCGGATGCGCGTGTACACCGCATACGGCACCGACTGGTACGGCTACTTCATGCGCCGACTCGCGGAGAAGCCGGCCAACCTGCGCTTCTTCGCACGCAGCATGATCACCAAGGGCTGAGACCGCATCACCGCTCACAAAGGAGTTACGGAAAACATGGACGCTGTGACCCAGGTCCCCACCCCCGTCAACGAGCCGGTGCACGGCTATGCCCCCGGCTCGCCCGAGCGTGCCCGGCTGGAGGCCAGGCTCAAGGAGCTGGCCGACAACCCCGTCGACCTGCCCTGCACCATCGGCGGTGAGAAGCGGATGGGCGGCGGCGAGGCCTTCGAGGTCGTCCAGCCGCACAACCACCGGGCCGTGCTCGGCACGTACCGCAACGCCACGCAAGCGGACGCCCAGGACGCCATCGACGCGGCCCTGGCCGCCGCCCCCGCCTGGCGCGCGATGTCCTTCGACGACCGTGCGGCGATCATCCTGCGCGCCGCCGAGCTGCTGTCCGGCCCCTGGCGCGAGACGCTCGCCGCCTCCACCATGCTCGGCCAGTCCAAGACCGCCCAGCAGGCCGAGATCGACACGCCTTGCGAGCTGATCGACTTCTGGCGGTTCAACGTCTCCTACGCCCGCAAGCTCCTGGCCGAGCAGCCGCCGGCCAACTCCCCGGGCGTGTGGAACCGTCTGGACCACCGCCCGCTGGAAGGCTTCGTCTACGCGATCACGCCCTTCAACTTCACGGCGATCGCGGGCAACCTGCCGACGGCCCCGGCCCTGATGGGCAACGTCGTCGTCTGGAAGCCGTCCCCGACGCAGACCCACGCCGCCGTGCTGCTCATGCAGCTGCTGGAGGAGGCCGGCCTGCCCAAGGGCGTCATCAACCTCGTCACCGGTGACGGCATCGAGGTCTCCAAGGTCGCCTTGGAGCACCGCGACCTCGCCGGCATCCACTTCACCGGCTCGACCAAGACCTTCCAGTACCTGTGGAAGACGGTAGGCAACAACATCGAGAAGTACCGCACCTACCCGCGTCTGGTCGGCGAGACCGGCGGCAAGGACTTCCTCGTCGCCCACCCGTCCGCCGACCCGGCCATCCTGAAGACGGCGCTCACCCGCGGTGCCTTCGAGTACCAGGGCCAGAAGTGCAGCGCCACCTCCCGGGCGTACATCCCCGCCTCGATCTGGAACTCCGGCTTCAAGGAGGAGTGGGCCGCCGAGGTCGACGGCATCAAGATGGGTGACGTCACCGACCTGTCGAACTTCATCGGCGCCGTCATCGACGAGCGTGCCTTCGCCAAGAACAAGGCCGCCATCGACCGCGCCGAGGAGGACCCCTCCTGCACGATCGTCGCGGGCGGCACCTACGACGACTCCGAGGGGTACTTCGTCCGCCCGACGGTCATCGAGTGCAGCGACCCGGAGAACGAGGTCTTCCGCACCGAGTACTTCGGCCCGGTCATCGCCGTGCACGTCTACGAGGACGACAAGTACGACGAGATGCTGACGCAGATGGAGTCCGTCTCCGACTACGCCCTGACCGGCTCGGTGATCGCCAACGACCGCGCGGCGGCGGCCTACACGGCGGACAAGCTCCGCTACGCGGCCGGCAACTTCTACATCAACGACAAGTCGACCGGCGCCGTGGTCGGCCAGCAGCCCTTCGGCGGCGGCCGTGCCTCCGGCACCAACGACAAGGCCGGCGCCCCGCAGAACCTGATGCGCTGGACCCTGACCCGCGCCATCAAGGAGACGCTGGTCCCGCCGACCGACTACACCTACCCGCACATGGGCTGAGTCCCGCGGCACCGACGGGCCGGGTCACGAAATGACCTGGCCCGTCGGCATGTCCGCGCGGAAGACTGGGACGATGACCCCCCGCGCGCGCACGGCCCACACCGCCGACCTCACCCCCGCCGAACTCGGCGCCGTACGGGCCCTGCTGGACGCCGCCTTCGACGGCGACTTCGGCGACGAGGACTGGGACCACGGCCTCGGAGGCATGCACGCGCTCGTGCACGACGGCTCCGGGCTCGCCGCGCACGGGGCGGTCGTGATGCGCCGGGTGCGGCACCGCGGCCGGTGGCTGCGCGCCGGGTACGTCGAGAACGTCGCCGTACGCGCCGACGCCCGCCGCACCGGACTCGGCGGGCAGGTCATGGCGGAGCTGGAACGCATCGTCGACCGTGCCTACGACTTCGGCGCCCTCTCCGCCGGCGACGACGGCGCCCGGCTCTACACCTCGCGCGGCTGGCGGCTGTGGCGTGGCCAGGTGCACGCCCTCAGCCCGCTGCACGGCGTCGTCCGCCTGCCGGAGGAAGAGGACAGCACCTACGTCCGTCCCGCCCTCGTCGGCCCGCTCGACCCCGCGCACGAGCTGCTCTTCGACTGGCGCGACGGAGATGTGCTCTAGAGATCACCGCAGGTCAGCACGGTGTGACCGGGTCCACTGTCTCAGATAGTAGGAAGTCCGAGTAATTGTGGAGACAGACGCTCCGGACTCCCTTAGTTTTGTAGGAGCCGAACGTCTCGCTCGACCAAGCGAATGGCGGTCGTGAGCCGGGCCCCGTGCAGGCAACCCCTGCGGCACCGCTCCCCGCCCCATCCGGCGTCTCGTAACCCTCCCTTTGCACTCCGTGCTGTCGAAGGAGTCGATTTCCCATGGCCGAGACGACCGTCCGCCGCCGAGTCCGTCACGTTTCCCGTACGAGCGAGTCCGACCGCAAGAACGCCGCCGCAGCGCTCCAGCGCGCCCTCGACCGCAGGGACAACGGCGGATCCACCGGCCACTGAGCCGCACAAGGACCGGGAGCCGCCCGACGAGGCGCGGTGCGGGGCCTCACGCCCCGCGCCGCACCTCGAAATGGTCGATCCGCTCACCGCTCGACGCCAGCGCCGACACCTTCAGCGTCGTCGCGGCGCCGCTCACGGCCTCCACCGAGAGGAACGAGAACCCGCGGTAGCGCACCCGCGACCACTGCACCGACTCCGCCTTGGTGTCCCGGGACTTCGTCCACCGGAACGTGCCGACCGGCTCGTGGTCGGCGGTGTTCCCTTCGTAGCTCTCCTTCACGCCGTCCGGGAAGCCGTACAGCTCCTTGCCGCCGCCGCCCGCGGTGACGTACACGATCCCGTCCCGCCTGGGATCCGTCGTCCCGCCGACCGGCACCGGCCTGCCCACCTCGCCGTTCTTCACGGCGTCGGTCCGCTCGTAGACGTGGTTGTGCCCGTTGATCACCAGGTCCACCTGGTGCTCGGCGAACAACGGCAGCCACTCGGCGCGCACTCCGCCGTCGGAGGCGTGCGTGGACGTCGAGTACGCGCAGTGGTGGAAGAAGACGACGATGAAGTCCACATCCTTCGAGGACCTCAACTCGCCGAGCTTGCTGTCCAGCCACTTCGTCTGCCGCCCCTCCGTGTAGCCCAAGTTGGCCGGGATCTCGTACGACACGTCGTTCGCGTCCAGCGCGACCACGCCGACGTTGCCGTACGTGAAGGCGTACACCCCCGGCGCCGTGCGCGCGTCGAAGCCGCTGTCCGGCAGGGAGAAGCGGGCGAGTTGGCCGCCGTAGCCGTCCGGCGAGTACCAGGCCTCCATGTCGTGGTTGCCGGTCGTCACCATCCACGGCACCGACCTGGCCACCGGCTCGGTCTGCTTCAGGAACCGGTCCCACTGGCTCGCGTCGAAGACGTCCGACTCCTTGCCCTTGCCGGTCGGGTCGGCGTAGCAGATGTCGCCGGCGTGGAGATGGAACGCCGGGCTCCGGCGCAGCAGCAGACGGTCGTTGAGGGCCGCCTCCTCGCCGACGCCCTGGTCGCCGAACGCGGTGAACACGAACCGCTCGGGCGGCTTCGCGGGTGCCGTGCGGAACGAGGTGATGGTCGGCCGGTGCCGCGGGGACGCCGGGTCGAAGCCCTCGTGGCCGACGCCGTAGTAGTACGTCGTGTCCGGGCGCAGACCGTCCAGGGCCGCGTGCAGGTAGTACTGCTCGACCGCCGGCCGTACGCCCTTCAGCTCCGGGGTGTGCAGGTCACGCAGCTCCGCCTCGATCTTGCGGCCGAGGTCGTCGGGGCGCAGGCCCACGCGGACGTACGGCCCCCGCACCGCCAGCGGCACCTGCCAGGAGATCCGCATCTGCGTCTTCGGGTCGGCGCCGAAGGCGAGGTGGCGGCCGAAGGGTGTGATGTGGGAGCCGGGCGCCTTCGACGTGCTCGGCGACGGGCTCCGGGTCGCCGTACCGCCCGCCGGCCCGGAGCCGGAACAGCCGGTCAGCAGGCCGCCCGCGACCGCGCCCGCCGTCACCAGCGTGCGGCGCCGCGACAGCCGCGTGCGCAGGTACTCGTGCTGTTCCGCCATGCTCATTCGGCGGGCGAGTTCGGGCGGGATGCCGAAGTGGGGGATCTCCATGGCGGGTCAATTTCCCAGCGAACGCCAACATCCGCCTCACATACGGGTGAACGGAAGCCGTCGGCCGAGTGCGCTCCGCCGTGCGGGTGCCGTGTCGCCCGCCCCGCGCTGTCCGCATCACGGACACCCCGTGTCATCACATGGGACGAGGAGTAGGGTGCCCGCATGTCTCGCAGCATCAATCTCGCAGTGATTCCCGGTGACGGCATCGGCCAGGAAGTCGTGGCCGAAGGCCTGAAGGTCCTCTCCGCCGTCCTTCCGCAGGATGTGAAGCTGGAGACGAAGGACTACGACTTCGGCGCCAAGCGTTACCACGCCACCGGTGAGACCCTCACCGACGCCGACCTCGACGCCCTGAAGAAGCACGACGCCATCCTGCTCGGCGCGATCGGCGACCCGAGCGTGCCGTCCGGCGTGCTGGAGCGCGGCTTCCTGCTGAAGCTCCGCTTCGCCTTCGACCACCACGTCAACCTGCGCCCGTCGAAGCTGCTGCCGGGTGTCGCCACCCCGCTGGCCGGCGAGCCGCAGATCGACTTCGTCGTGGTCCGCGAGGGCACCGAGGGCCCGTACACCGGCAACGGCGGCACGATCCGCAAGGGCACCGAGCACGAGGTCGCCACCGAGGTGTCCGTGAACACGGCCTTCGGTGTCGAGCGCGTGGTCCGCGACGCCTTCGCGCGTGCCCAGGCCCGCCCGCGCAAGAAGCTGGCGCTGATCCACAAGAACAACGTGCTGACCTTCGCGGGTCACCTGTGGACCAACATCTTCAACAAGGTGGCCGAGGAGTTCCCCGAGGTCACCACCGAGTACATGCACGTCGACGCGGCCACGATCTACCTGGTCACCCAGCCCGAGCGCTTCGACGTGATCGTCACCGACAACCTCTTCGGCGACATCATCACCGACCTCGCCGCTGCCGTCTCCGGCGGCATCGGCGTGGCGGCCTCCGGCAACATCAACCCGTCCGGAGAGTTCCCCTCGATGTTCGAGCCCGTGCACGGCTCGGCCCCGGACATCGCCGGCCAGGGCAAGGCCGACCCGACCGCCACCGTGCTGTCCGTCGCCCTGCTCCTGCGCCACCTCGGCTACGAGGCCGAGGCCGCCCGGATCGACGAGGCGGTCTCCGCCGACCTGTCGGAGCGCACCGGCAAGCCCGCCCGCTCCACCTCGGAGATCGGCGACGCGCTCGCCGTACGAGTAGCCGGCTGACCCGCCGCTGCTTAACCCAAGCCGCCGGGTCGCATCCGCACCCGGCGGCTTCCGCATGTTCCCGCCGGGTGCCACCATCGACCACCGGGCCGCATTCACCCCGTTCCGTCCTCCGTCGCCCCCGGGCGATAATCGAACGCGAGGCCGCGGAACGAGGGAATGCTCGGACGTCCTAGCACTGGTCACCATCAGAGCTGTACCGAGCGCGGCCCGTCACTACAACCGGTGAAGGACTTCAACCCATGACGACGCCCACGATCGAGCTCAAGCCGTCCGCCAACCCGCTCTCCGCCGCAGAACGGGAGGCGATCCTGGCCAACCCCGGGTTCGGCCGCCACTTCACCGACCACATGGTGACGATCAAGTGGACGGAGGGCCGCGGCTGGCACGACGGCCAGCTCGTGCCGTACGCGCCGATCTCCCTCGACCCCGCCACCACGGTCCTGCACTACGCGCAGGAGATCTTCGAGGGGCTGAAGGCCTACCGCCGCCCCGACGGCTCGGTCGCCACGTTCCGGCCGGAGAAGAACGCCGAGCGCTTCCAGAGCTCCGCGCGCCGGCTGGCGATGCCCGAGCTGCCGGTCGAGACGTTCATCGAGGCGTGCGACGCGCTGGTGAAGCAGGACAAGGCGTGGGTGCCGGCGCACGGTGGTGAGGAGTCCCTCTACCTGCGTCCGTTCATGATCGCGACCGAGGTCGGGCTGGGCGTGAAGCCGGCCAACGAGTACCTGTTCCTGGTCATCGCCTCCCCGGCCGGCGCGTACTTCCCGGGCGGCGTCAAGCCGGTGTCCATCTGGGTCTCCGAGGACCGCGTCCGCGCTGTGCCCGGAGGCATGGGCGACGCCAAGACCGGCGGCAACTACGCGGCGTCCCTGCTCGCGCAGGCGGAGGCCGCGACCAAGGGCTGTGACCAGGTCTGCTACCTCGACGCGGTCGAGCACAAGTGGGTCGAGGAGCTCGGCGGCATGAACCTGTACTTCGTGTACGGCGACAAGATCGTCACGCCGTCCCTCACGGGCTCCATCCTGGAGGGCGTCACCCGGGACTCCCTGCTCGCCGTCGCCCGTGACCTCGGGTACGAGGCCGAGGAGGGCCGGGTCTCGGTCGACCAGTGGCAGCGGGACTCGGAGAACGGGTCGCTCACGGAGGTGTTCGCCTGCGGTACGGCCGCGGTGATCACGCCGGTCGGGACGGTGAAGCGGGCCGGGGCCGAGTGGAAGCAGAGCGGGGGAGAGCCGGGCGAGGTCACGCTCCGGCTCCGCCAGGCGCTGCTCGACATCCAGCGGGGTACGGCGGAGGACAAGCACGGCTGGATGCACCAGCTGGGCTGAGCCCGCTGCCCACCCGGGGGCTCCGCCCGGACTCCCGGCCTATGCCCAACCGCCACCCGAAGCGGTCGGACTGGAAGCGCTGGTCGCCTCATCGCCCCGGGTCCCGTTTCCACGGACCCCGGGGCCGACAGCGCATACGCCACCCCGCCCACCAGTTCCCGACAGCAGGAAGCTGCAGTCCACCCCGCCGGTCAGTGCCAGCAGCGGGCCCTCGTACGACGGCAGGGACACCGCAAGGACGCCGACCAGCGCGCCGGCCGCCCAGGACACGGTCGCGGAGAGGTTCCAGCCGGCGCGGTGCCCGCCTCGTCACCGGTGACACCGACGGCGCCGCCGACGCCTTCGTGCGCGACCTGAGGACCGGCACGACCCGGCTGGCCAGCACCGCGGCGGACATCGGCCCCGTCGACGACGTCGCCCTCAGCGGCAACGGCCGCTACCTGGCGTTCGGCGCCACCGGCACCGGCGACGGCCGCAGCCACATCTGGGTCAAGGACCTGAAGACCGGCGCACTCCAGCGCATCGAGGACAGGGTCGGGCTACGACTCCGGCCGGCAGCCCGCCCTCAGCGCCGACGGCCGCTACGTCGCCTTCATCGCCCGGCAGTCCGCACCAGGGGAGGGCGAGGACCGCTGGGGACGCGTCTACCGGGTCGACCGCACCAGCGGCGAGGCCGTCCGCGTCAGCCAGGTGCCCGCCGCCGGCGACCGCAAGACCGCCGCCACCCGCCCCTCCCTCAGCGCCGACGGCAAGCGCGTCGCCTACCAGTTCTTCGTCCCGCACCCGGCCCCGGGCGACTGGAGCGACGCCTGCGTCCGTGACGTGCCGAGCGGCGAGCTGTTCCACGCCGACCGGGCGCCGGACGGTGTGCAGTCCGACAGGCAGACCGAGTCCCCGCGGATCAGCGCCGACGGCCGGTACGCGGTCTTCAACTCCCTCGACTCGCAGCTGACCTCAGGTGAGACCAACCAGGGCCACAACGTCTTCGTCCGTGACCTGAACACGGGCGGGCTGCGCCGGATCGACGCCGCCGACCCGACCGCGTTCACCGCGTATCCGCAGCTCAGCGCCGACAACCGGTATCTGGCCTTCGTCTCGGCCGACCCGGGCGACACCAGCCACACCACTCGCGCGTACGTGCGCGACCTGCGCACCGGGCGCACGGTCCTCGCCAGCCCGGACGCCGAGGGCCGAACGACCAGAGCGTGTCCGCCCCGGTCGTCGACCGGCACGGCCGCACGGTCGCCTTCAGCAGCACCTCACCCGACCTCGTCCCGGGTGACACGTACGACACCTCGCACGCCTACGTCCGTCACCTGAAGTGACCGACCGCATCCTGAGACAACCATGAGCCGGGCACGGGGGTTGTGCCAGACTGCCCCCGTGCTCTCGTTCGCCATGATTATTGGCAGCAGGCGCGCCGGTCCGCAGTGACCGCCACGTACGACCAGGTACGGGCGGACACCGTCGTCCTCGACCCGCGCGCAGACCTCTCGCACCCGCGAGAGGTTTTTCGCATTTCTGGCCCACCCGCAGCCGGAGGCGAGAGCGCGAGGGAGTATGTGAGGGCGGTGGAGCCGGTCATTCCGGTATGACCGAGATCCCATCCTCAGGAGCCTTGACACCATGACCGCACCCAGCGAGCTCGACGATTCCTTCCACGTCTTCGACACCACCCTGCGCGACGGCGCCCAGCGGGAGGGCATCAACCTCACCGTCGCCGACAAGCTGGCCATCGCGCGGCACCTGGACGACTTCGGCGTCGGCTTCATCGAGGGCGGCTGGCCGGGCGCCAATCCCCGGGACACCGAGTTCTTCGCCCGCGCCCGGCAGGAGATCGACTTCCGGCACGCGCAGCTGGTCGCGTTCGGGGCGACCCGCCGCGCGGGAGCGAAGGCGGCTGAGGACCCGCAGGTCAAGGCGCTGCTGGAATCGGGCGCCGAGGTGATCACGCTGGTCGCCAAGTCCCACGACCGGCACGTCGAGCTCGCCCTGCGCACCACCCTGGACGAGAACCTGGAGATGGTGCGCGACACCGTGTCGTTCCTGAAGGAGCAGGGCCGCCGGGTCTTCGTCGACTGCGAGCACTTCTTCGACGGCTACCGCGCGAACCCCGAGTACGCGAAGTCGGTCGTCCGTACCGCCTCGGAGGCCGGTGCGGACGTGGTGGTCCTGTGCGACACCAACGGCGGCATGCTCCCGGCGCAGATCCAGGCGGTCGTCGGCACCGTCCTGGCCGACACCGGCGCCCGGCTCGGCATCCACGCCCAGGACGACACGGGCTGCGCGGTGGCGAACACGCTGGCCGCCGTCGACGCGGGCGCGACGCACGTCCAGTGCACGGCCAACGGCTACGGCGAACGCGTCGGCAACGCCAACCTCTTCCCGGTCGTGGCGGCCCTGGAGCTGAAGTACGGCAAGCAGGTCCTGCCCGAGGGCCGGCTGCGCGAGATGACGCGCATCTCGCACGCGATCGCCGAGGTCGTCAACCTCACGCCCTCCACGCACCAGCCCTACGTCGGCCTCTCGGCCTTCGCGCACAAGGCCGGCCTGCACGCCTCGGCCATCAAGGTCGACCCGGACCTGTACCAGCACATCGACCCCGAGCAGGTCGGCAACACCATGCGGATGCTGGTCTCCGACATGGCCGGCCGGGCCTCCATCGAGCTCAAGGGCAAGGAACTCGGCATCGACCTCGGCGACGACCGAGAGCTGGTCGGCCGGGTCGTCGAGCGCGTGAAGGAACGCGAACTCAGGGGCTACACGTACGAGGCGGCCGACGCGAGCTTCGAGATCCTCCTGCGCACCGAGGTCCAGGGCAAGCCGCTGCGCTACTTCGAGGTCGAGTCCTGGCGTGCCATCGTCGAGGACCGGCCCGACGGCTCCCACGCCAACGAGGCCACGGTCAAGCTGTGGTCCAAGGGCGAGCGCATCGTCGCCACGGCCGAGGGCAACGGCCCGGTCAACGCGCTGGACCGGGCTCTGCGCGTGGGCCTGGAGAAGATCTACCCGCAGCTCGCCAAGCTGGAACTGGTGGACTACAAGGTCCGCATCCTGGAGGGCAAGCACGGCACCAACTCGACGACCCGCGTGCTGATCTCCACGTCCGACGGCACGGGCGAGTGGGCGACGGTGGGCGTGGCCGACAACGTCATCGCCGCGAGCTGGCAGGCCCTGGAGGACGCGTACACGTACGGGCTGCTGCGGGCGGGAGTGAGCCCGGCCGAGTAAGCGGCCCCCTGGGGGACGGGTGGCGACGGCGCCTTCCGCGCCGTCGCCTCAGCCGATCCGTTCCATCCGCCTGTGTCGATTCTGTGCCGATTCGGGTAGCTTCGAACATATGAAGGCCGCAACGGTGCGTACCCTCGTACGTCTGCTGATCGTGCCGGTCGTCGCCGTGCTGGCGGCGCTGATGGCCGGTGCGCCCGGTGCGCAGGCGGCCACCGACCTCTCGAAGGTCGCCGCGGAACTCCGCGAGAACCCGGTCTACGTAGATCCGGCCGCCCGTGGCCAGCTCGCCGCGTCGGACGCCGAGGCGCTCGCCGACAAGATCAAGGACGCGGACAAGCCCGTCTTCGTGGCGGTCCTCCCGGCCGATGTCCCCACCCAGGACCTCTTCCGCAACCTCCGCACCGAGACCGGCGTCACCGGCCTGTACGGCATCCGTCTCGGCGACGAGTTCGACGCCCGTGCGGACAGCGCGGTGATGAGCAGCCAGGCGGTGTCCAACCTGGTCACGGCCGTACGGGGCGCGGGCGACACCAAGGCCCAGCTGAACGACTTCGTCGACGACGCCCTGCGCAACGTGCGCGGCTCGGCGCCCAGCAGCTGGAGCGACGGCTCGGGCACCGACGTGCCGGTCGGCGGTCTGGTCACGGTCGGCGCGCTGATCGCGGCCGGTGGCGCGGGCGCCTACGCGCTGGTCCGCCGCAACCGCCGCCGCCACGAGGAGGAGCAGCGGGCCGCGCTGGAGAAGCTGCGCGTGGTGGTCGACGAGGACATCACCGCCTTCGGCGAGGAACTCGACCGCCTCGACTTCCACCCCGGCGAACCCGCCGCCGACGACGCGATGCGCGCCGACTACGAGCACGCCCTGGACGCCTACGAGCAGGCGAAGTCCCTGATGGCCGCCGCGACGAAACCGGAGCACGTGCGGGCCGTCACCCAGGCCGTGGAGGACGGCCGGTTCGCCCTGACGCGACTCGCGGCCCGCCGCGAGGGCGCCCCGCTGCCGGAGCGCCGCCCGCCCTGCTTCTTCGACCCCCGCCACGGCCCCTCGGTCGCCGACGCCAGCTGGACACCCCCGGGCGGCGCCACCCGCGACGTCCCCGTCTGCGCGGCCGACCGGACCCGGCTCGCCGAGGGCCGGGACCCGGTGATCCGCGAGGTCGACACCGAACTAGGCCGCCGCCCCTATTGGGAGGCCGGCCCCGCGTACGGCCCCTGGGCCGGCGGCTACTTCGGCGGCGGCCTCCTGCCCGGCCTCCTCGTCGGCACCATGCTCGGCAGCATGATGGCCGCTCCCGCCTACGGGGCCGACTACGGCTCCGGATACGGCGACTTCGGCGGCTACGAGGGCGGCGACGTCTCCGGCGCGGACTTCGACAGCGGCGACTTCGGTGGCGGCTTCGGCGACGGAGGCTTCGGCGGCGGCGACTTCGGTGGGGGAGGGGACTTCGGGGGCGGCTTCTGACCCGAGCCGGACGTCAGCGCCTGGCCGCTTCCCGGCCCAGGGCCCTGGCGGCCCAGCCCGGGATCAGTGGCCGTCCGTTTCCCGGCTCAGGGCCCTGGCGGCCCAGCCCGGGATCAGTGGCCGTCCGTTTCCCGGCCCAGGCCCTGCCACCTCTGTCGCCTGGCCCGGCCCTGTCTCCGCGCTCAGCCCACGGCCCTGCCCGGCTGTGGGCAGTCGTTCCGCTGGGGCGGACGGGTGGGCACAGCCACCAGCGCCGAGCACCAGCACCCGAGCCGGAGTTCAGCGCCCCACCCCTTCCCGCCCCAGCATCCGCTCCCGCTGGCCCCAAGCGACCCCGGCCACCACGCCCGCCAGCGCGACCAGGGCCGCGCTGACCCACACCGGCGAGCGGTACCCGAACCCCGCGCCGATCGCCAGGCCGCCGGCCCAAGGGCCCAGTGCCGCGCCCACGTTGAACGCCGCCGTGGCGAAACCGCCGGCCAGGGTGGGCGCGTCCGGTGCCGCGTAGAGCACCTGGGCGATCAGTGTGGAGCCGACGCCGAAGGACAGTGCCCCCTGGGCGAAGACGAGCCCGAGGGCCAGAGCTGGGTGTCCGGCTCCGAGCGCCAGGAGGCACCAGCCCAGGCACGCCGCGACGGCCCCACCGGCCAGGACCGGTACGGGCTGCCGGTCGGCGAAGCGCCCTGCGGCGGTCACTCCGGCGAACGACCCGGCCCCGAACAGCGCGAGCACACCGGGAATCCAGGCCCTGCCCAGCCCCGTCACCTCGGTGACCAGCGGCGCGAGATAGGTGAAGGTGCAGAACGTCGCACCGTTGACGAGGGCGCCCAGCGCCAGCGTGACGACCAGCCGGGGGCTGCGCAGCGACCGCAGTTCACCGCCCAGCGCGGGCGGCGCACCCCCCGCCGAACCGCCCGGCACCGACCTCGCCACCGCCACCAGCGCCGGCAGCGACACCAGCGCCACGGCCCAGAACGCCGCACGCCAGCCCCACAGTCCGCCCAGCACGGCCCCGGCGGGCACCCCGGCCACGCACGCCAGCGTCACCCCGCCCAGCAGCATGGACGTGGCCCGTCCCTTCGCGTCCGCCGGGACCATGTCCACGGCGGCCACCAGGGCGACGGCGAGGAACCCGGCGTTGGCGAGCGCCCCCACGACCCGCGTGGCGAGCAGCACCTCGAAACTGCCGGTGAGAGCCCCGGCGACATGGACGGCGAGGAACACCACGAGGAACGCCAGCAGCGCACCCCGCCGCGGCCAGCGCCGCGCGAGGCCCGCCACCAGCGGCGCCCCCACGACCATCCCCACCGCGAAGGCGGAGGTCAGCGCCCCCGCCGCGGGAACGGACACCCCCAGATCCCGCGCGATGTCCGGCACGAGACCGGACAGCATGAACTCGGACGTTCCTTGCGCGAACACGGCAAGGCCCAGCAAGACAAGAGCGAACGGCATGAAGAAACTCCGCAACCCGAAGTCGACGTCGGACACGACAGGTCGGACGGCTTCCGGCAGCGGAGCGAGCGGGCTCAGCGGCCCGGCATCACGAACAGCCACCGGAGAGCCGGTGGCCGCACTCTGGACGCCTCGGGGCTGGACATGGCGCAGACGTTAGGCGGAGCCGGGCGCCCGGGTCCACCGGTTTTCCTCCTGCTCTCCCCGGGCCGCGGTCACGGCCGTGTCCCGCCGGCCGCCACCGCGGTGGACGACGACCACGGCCGCGAGGCAGACGGCCAGGCCGAGCGCGGTCTGCACGCCGAACGGCTCACCGAACACGAACGCGCCCCAGACGGCCGTGACCGGGGCCATGAGGAACATCAGCGTGTTCACCTTCGTCACCCCGGAGCGCTTCAGGATGAGCCAGTACAGCCCGTACCCGCCGAACGTGGACAGCACCACGAGCCAGGCGACGGCCACCCAGAACCCGCCCGCGGAGGGTGGCACGGCGGACCCCGTGGCCAGCGCCAGCACGGAGAAGAGAACGGCACTGGTGGCGCAGTGGACGGTCAGCGACACCGAGGGAGCGACCCGCGAGCGGGACCGGCTCTCCAGGAACGTGGCCGCGACCAACGACAGCATGCCGAGCAGTGGGACGGCGTACGCCCACCAGGGCACGCCGGTCCCGGCCGCGGCGTCCGCCAGGGTGACCACTGCGACGCCTCCCAGCCCCAGCCCCAGGCCGATCCACTGCCGGCCCGAGACGTACTGCCCCAGCAGCGGCCCAGCGAGCGCCCCGGCGACGAGCGGCTGGACACCGTCGATCAGTGCCGTCGTGCCGCTGGAGACGCCGAGCTGGATGGCGTAGTAGACGCTGAGCAGATAGCCGCTCTGCGACAGCACGCCGATGACGGCCTGCCGGGTCACGTCCCGGGCGGTGAGCCCCCGCCAGGCCGTGCGCGTGAGCGCGGCGACCAGGACGAGGACGACGGCCAGCGGCAGGAACCGCCACATCAGGACCGTGATCGCGGACGCGTTGCCCGCTCCGAGCTTGGCCCCGATGAACCCGGAGCTCCAGCAGAGGACGAAGGCTACGGAGAGAAGGACGTTCACCGACATCACAACCAGTAGACAGATCGGTATACCCGTTCCCCGCCAACTATACAGATCGGTATACTCGGGTGCCATGAGTACCACCGCCGCCACTGCCGGGAATCCGCGCCGGATCACGATGACGCCCGCCGCCCGCCGGGTCCTTGCGGCGGCCGCCCGACTGTTCTACGAGCGCGGCATCCACGCCGTCGGCGTCGACCTCATCGCCGCCGAGGCCGGGGTGACGAAGAAGACCCTCTACGACCGGTTCGGCTCCAAGGAGCAGATCGTCGTGGAGTACCTCGCGGACCGCGACGAGCGCTGGCGGGCCTTCCTCGCCGGACACCTCGACGCGGCCCCGCCCGAGCCCGGGGAGCAGGTCCTGGCGGTCTTCGACGCCTCGCGCGCGTGGGCGGCGGAGCACAGCCCCAAGGGGTGCAGCATGGTCAACGCGCACGCGGAGATCAGCGACCCCGCCCACCCGGCCCACCCGGTCATCACCGGGCAGAAGCAGTGGATGCTCGCCCTCTTCACCCGCCTGGCCTCGGACATCGATCCGGGGAGGGCCGACGCCCTGGCCCGGGCGCTGATGCTGCTGCACGAGGGCGCGCTCGTCGCGCACGGCCTCGGCATCTTCCCGGACGCCATCCCCCACGCCCGTGAACAGGCCCGCGAGCTGCTGGCGTAACGGACAGGATCTGTCCTACTGCGTCTCTACGGTGGTGACATGACCGCCTCCGGAGACGCCCTCGCCTTCGCAACCGCCGCCGACCTGGACTCCTGGCTGGCGGCACACCCCGCCCCGCATCCGGGCCTCTGGGTCAAGGTCGCCAAGAAGGGCTCGGGCATCCCCTCCGTCAGCGCCGCCGACGTCAACGACGTGGCACTGTGCCACGGCTGGATCACCGGGCAGCGCAAGGGCCTCGATGAGTCCTACTACCTCCAGCGGATCACCCCGCGGCGCCCCGGCAGCCTCTGGTCCATGGTCAACGTCCGCCGGGTCGAGGAGCTGACCGCCGCCGGGCGGATGCGGCCCGGCGGTCTCGCGGAGGTGGCGGCCGCGCGGGCGGACGGACGGTGGGAGGCGGCGTACGCCTCTCAGCAGGAGGCCGAGGTCCCGGAGGACCTCGCGGCGGCACTGGAGGCGAGCCCGCGGGCCGCGGCCGCCTTCGAGGCGCTGGGCCGGACGGACCGGTACCTGGCGATGCTCGGCGTGCTCCGCGCCCGGACTCCGCGGAGCCGGGCGGCGCAGGTGGCGGCGGCCGTCGCGAAGCTGGAGGCCGGCCGGAAGTCCCGGTGAGACACGGGCAGGGCCCGGCACCGTACGGCGCCGGGCCCGCAAGCCGTGTGCGGCGGGGTCAGAGCGTCGACGCCGCCGAGGCGATGGCGGAGGCGAACGTCGAGACCTCCGTGTAGACGCCGGGGGCCTCGGGCCGGGCGCAGCCCTCACCCCAGCTGACGATGCCGACCTGGATCCAGGCGCCGGCGTTGTCCTTGCGGAACATGGGGCCGCCGGAGTCGCCCTGGCAGGTGTCGACCCCACCCGCGTCGAAGCCGGCGCAGATCTCCTCGCTCGCGACGAGGCCGCTGTAGAGGCCGCCGTAGGCCTTGCAGGCGGCGTCGCCGACGAACGGCACGGTCGCCTTCAGCAGGTAGCGCTGCTGGGAGCCGCCCTCCCGGTTCGCGCCCCAGCCGGCGACGGTGAAGTCACCGGTGTTGTACTGCGCGCTGGTGGCGATCTTCAGGGTCGGCAGGTTGATGGGCTGGGCGAGCTTGATCAGCGCCCAGTCCTTGCCGGTGCCGTTGTAGCCGGGGGCGCGCAGCACCTTGGTCGAGCGGACCTGGACCCGGCCGCTGGTGGACTGGAGGTCGACGACCCCCGCGGTGGCGGTGATGCCCGTGTTGTTGCCGGACGCTCCCACGCAGTGCGCGGCCGTGAGCACGATCTGCTGGGTGTACAGCGCGCCGCCGCAGCCCATGGAGAGCCGGACCATGAACGGGAACTCGCCCTGCGCGGCCCGCGTCCCGCCGACGACGGGCGACGGGGCGGCCTGCGCGGCGGTGACGGGCTGAAGGCTGGCGATCGCGAGGGCGGCGGCCCCGAGGACCGCGCATCTCTTGAGGGCCGTGAGGAGTCTCTTCAACGTGATGCCTTCCGTGGGGGGTTGCCTGGGGAGGTGCAACCGGAAGCATCAGATTGACGAGCGCATGACAAAAGCGGAAGGCGGGAACCGGCCAGAACCGGCCCGGCGGTATGTCACCGGGCCGGCCGCGCCGGGCTCACGCGTTCCTGATCGCCGAGATGTCGAAGTTGAGCTTGATCTTGTCGGAGACCAGAACACCGCCGGTCTCCAGCGCTGCGTTCCAGGTCAGGCCCCACTCGGAGCGCAGGATCTCCGCCTTGCCCTCGAAGCCGACGCGCTCGTTGCCGAAGGGGTCCTTCGCCGCGCCGTTGAACTCGAGGTCGATGGTGAGGGGGCGGGTCGTACCGAGGATCGTCAGGTCGCCGGTGATGCGGTAGTCGTCGCCGCCGAGGGCTTCCGCCCCTGTGGAGCGGAACGTCATGGCCGGGAACTCGTCCGCCTTGAAGAAGTCCGAGCTCTTGAGGTGGCCGTCGCGGTCGGCGTTGCCCGTCTCGATGCTGTCCATCACGACGTCCAGGGAGGCCGTGGACCGCGAGGGGTCGGTGCCGTCGAGGTGGAGCGTGCCCGTGAAGTCCTGGAAGCTGCCCTTGACGTTGGTGACCATGGCGTGCCGGGCGACGAAGCCGATCGTCGAGTGCGCGGGGTCGATCGTGTAGTCGCCGGTCAGGGCGGCCAGCTCCGGGCGCACGGCGTCGGTCGTGGCGGTCTCGGTGTCCTTGCGGCTGAAGATGCTCATGGGGTACGCCTCCTGCGTTCTGCCTGGAATGTTGAACGTTGTACTACCTAACGCGACCCACCGTAGACCTATTCCGGTTCAACGTTCAACCTTATTGGCGGGCGTGTCGCGATGGGGCGCCGATACCGCCGCATGGCGGCACCGGGCGGCACGCAGGGGTGGTCCTGCCGCATCCTGTGCGGAGGGCCTGGAAGGCGAGGTTCCACTTCACGGGACCGGCAGGAGACAGCCGAGACCACGGCGGACGGACAGCGCAGGGAGACCGACCGATGACACTCACCGGATCCGGCTCGGCCTACGACCCACCGGCGGGCCCCGCCCCACGCCGTCCCGCCGCCCCCTCTCCGGCGGGCGAACACGGCCCGGCACGGCGCCTGGACCGCCGCGTGGCCCTGGTCACCGGGGCCTCCTCGGGCATCGGGGCGGCCACGGCACGGCGCTTCGCCATGGACGGCTGGCACCTGCTCCTCAGCGGCCGCGACCGGCGCCGCCTGGAGCAGGCGGCCTCCGGCACCACGGCCGTCGTACTGCCCGCCGACCTCGCCGCCCCGGACGGCCCGCGCCTGCTGGCCCGGTCCGCGCTGCACACGACCGGCCGGGTCGACGTCCTCGTCGCCGGGGCGGGCATCGGCTGGGCGGGCCCGTTCGCCGGCATGCCGCACACCGACATCGACCGCGTGCTGGCCCTGGACCTCAACGCCACACTCCACCTCGTGCGCGAGGTGCTGCCCGTCATGATCGCGGCCGGGCAGGGCCGGGTGGTGCTGCTCGGCTCCATCGCGGGCTGCGTGGGCGTACGGGAGGAAGCGGTGTACTCCGCCGCCAAGGCCGCGCTGGCCGCCTTCTCCGAAGCGCTGCGCCGGGAACTGCGCGGCACGGGCGTGGGCGTGACCCTCGTGGTGGCAGGCCCCGTCGACACGCCCTTCCACGCCCGCCGCGGCAGGCCCCACGACCGCTCCCACCCCCGGCGGATCCCGCCCGGCCGCGTCGCCGGCGCCCTCTGGGAGGCCGTACGCGACGGCCGGGACCAGGTCTACGTCCCCGCCTGGCTGGCCCTCCCGGACCGCCTGCGCGCCCTGGCCCCCGGGATGTCCAGACGCCTGCTGAACCGCTTCGGCTGACCCACCCCGCATCCGGGGTGTCGTTCCGCCGTTCCGGTCACTCGGCCGGATCCTCCGTTCAGGTGACCGTCTCCCCGTGGTAGGGCAGGGGCATGGCTCCCCAGCGTCGCGTCTTCTCCCGCCGTACGGCCGAGGCCGCCGCCCCGTCCCGCCCCGGCCGCCGCGCCCTGCTGCTCGCGGCCGCGGCCCTGGCGGCGACCGGTGCCGCGAGGTCCACGCCCCGCGGCACCGGCGCACCGGATGCCGAGGCCCAGGACGCCGAGGTTCAGGGCCCCGGGGCCGACCCGTACGACACCCTCCGCCGGCGCTGGCTCGGCATCGCCCTCGGCACCGGGTACGACCCGGCCGCGCAGCCGTACGCCTCCCGCCTCGCCGAGACCGGCGAACTCGCCCGCGCCCTGCACGCGGCCATGGCCCCGGCGGCGGACTCCCTCTGGCCCGGCCACCCCTTCGACCCACCGGCCGGCATCACCATGAGCTACGGCCGCCTGTGGACCATGACCCGGGCCCACGTCCAGCAGGGCACCGGCTCGACCGCCGACCCGGACCTCCTCGCCGGCATCCTGCGCGGACTCGACCACCTCTCCGCCACCGTCTACAACCCCGCCACCACCCGCTACGGCAACTGGTGGGAATGGCAGATCGGCAGCCCGCACCTGCTCATGGACATCACGGCCGCCCTGTACGACCGGCTCGGCGACGCCCGGATCCGGGCCGCCTGCGCCGCCGTCGACCACTTCGTGCCCGACTCGGCCCTCGGCGACTACTCGGGCACGTCCACCGGCGCCAACCGGGTCGACCTGTGCCGCTCCGTCGCCCTGCGCGGCATCCTCGGCCGCGACCCGGACAAGATCGCCCTGGCCCGCGACGCGCTCTCCCCGGTCTTCCCGTACGTGACCCGGGGCGACGGCCTCTACGCCGACGGCTCCTTCGTCCAGCACACCTGGGTCGCCTACTCCGGCACGTACGGGCAGGTCATGCTCGACGGCCTCGGCCGCCTCTTCTCCCTGCTCGCCGGATCCGACTGGGAGGTCACCGACCCGAACCGGCAGATCGTCCTCGACAGCGTCGAGCACGCCTACGCACCGCTCATCCACGACGGACTCGTCATGGACAGCGTCAACGGCCGGGCCATCAGCCGCGGTCTCCTCACCGCCGACGACCGCCAGGTCATGCGCAGCGACCACTTCCACGGCCAGCAGCTCATCGCCGCCATCGCCCTCCTCGCGGCCGGCGCGAGCCCGGCGGAACGCGACCGCTGGCACGCCAGGATCAAGGGCTGGATCGAACGGGACACGGTGTCCCCGATCCTGACGGCACGTCAGTACGGCGTCGCCGACCTGGCCCGGCTGCACGCGATCGCCGCCTCGCCCCTCCCGGCCGCACCCGAACCCATCGGCCACCGCCTCTTCGCCGCCATGGACCGCGCCGTCCACCGCCGCCCCGGCTTCACCGTGAACATCGCGATGGCCAGCGACCGCATCGCCCACTACGAGTGCGGCAACGGCGAGAACCCGCGCGGCTGGCACACCGGGGCGGGGATGGTCTCCTGGTGGGCCGGTGCGAGCGACCAGTACACGGACTGGTTCTGGCCCACCGTGGACTGGTACCGCCTGCCCGGCACCACCGTCTCCACCAAGCGCCTGGCCGACCGGGAAGGCGGCGAGTGGGGCACGGCCCGCCCCGACGTGCACTGGGTCGGCGGCACCACCGACGGTGAGTACGCCGCGCTCGGCCAGCACCTCAAGGGCCTCGGCTCCACCCTCCAGGCCCGCAAGTCCTGGTTCTGCGTCGCGGACGCGGTGATCTGCCTGGGCGCCGGGATCAACTGCTCCGACGGCGTCCCGGTGGAAACGATCGTCGACAACCGCAACCTCGGCGCATCCGGCACCCAACGCTTCGTCAAGGGCCCGCACTGGGCCCACCTGGAGGGCCACGGCGGCTGGGTACTGCTCGGCCGGGAGCCCAAGGCGCTGCGCGAGGACCGCACCGGCGCCTGGTCCGACATCAACACCGGCGGCACGCCGGAGCGGCGCACCCGCCGCTGGCAGACCCTCTGGCTCGACCACGGCATCGACCCGCAGGACGCCACGTACGCCTACGTGCTCATGCCCGGGGCGTCCCGCCGCGCGGTCGCGCGCCGCGCCGCCGACCGCCACTGGATGTCGGTCCTCGCCAACGACGCCGGCCGCCAGGCGGTGAGCGTGCCCTCCCTCGGCCTCACGGCCGCGAACTTCTGGCAGGCCGGCACGGCGGGCCCGCTCACCGCCTCCGCCGGCGCGAGCGTGCTGACCGTCCGCCGGGGCCGCGCCGCCACCCTCTGCCTGAGCGAACCGCCCCGCACGGGCGAACCGCTGGAGATCACCTGGAACCGCCCGGTCCGCCGGGTCACCCACGCGGACGAGACGGTCGAAGTACTCTCCACAGGCCGCCGGCTGCGCGTGCGCGTCACCCCCGGGACTGCATGCGCCACCCATGTCTGTGAGGTGACTCTCGGCTGACGGCTTTGTCGGACCTGTACAAGCGACACGCCCCCTGAGCAGTCAGAAGGGCTGCACCCCGCCGTGGTTCTGTTCAGGGGTACCAGGAAAACACGCCGGAGACTGTGAGGAGTCGACGGCCCGCAATCCTTGGTTGGCTTCGTAAGGTCGCTACATGACCGTTTTGGATGAGGCGCCGGGTGAGCCGACCGACGCGCGCGGACGCGTGGCCGAACTGCACGAGATCCGTGCGCAGGCGGTGGCCGGACCGAGCGAGAAGGCGACCGAAGCGCAGCACGCCAAGGGCAAGCTGACCGCGCGGGAGCGCATCGAGCTCCTCCTCGACCCCGATTCCTTCCGCGAGGTCGAGCAACTGCGCCGGCACCGGGCCACGGGCTTCGGCCTGGAGGCCAAGAAGCCGTACACCGACGGTGTGATCACCGGCTGGGGCACGGTGGAGGGCCGGACGGTCTTCGTCTACGCCCACGACTTCCGCATCTTCGGCGGCGCGCTGGGCGAGGCCCACGCCACGAAGATCCACAAGATCATGGACATGGCCATCGCGGCCGGTGCGCCCCTGGTCTCCCTGAACGACGGCGCGGGCGCCCGCATCCAGGAGGGCGTCTCGGCGCTCGCCGGCTACGGCGGCATCTTCCAGCGCAACACCAAGGCGAGCGGGGTCATCCCGCAGATCTCGGTGATGCTCGGCCCGTGCGCGGGCGGCGCCGCCTACAGCCCGGCCCTGACGGACTTCGTGTTCATGGTGCGCGACACCTCGCAGATGTTCATCACCGGTCCCGACGTCGTCAAGGCGGTCACCGGCGAGGAGATCACGCAGAACGGCCTGGGCGGCGCGGACGTGCACGCCGAGACCTCCGGCGTCTGCCACTTCGCCTACGACGACGAAGAGACCTGCATCGCCGAGGTCCGCTACCTCCTCACCCTCCTGCCGCAGAACAACCGCGAGAACCCGCCCCGCGCGGAGGCCTCCGACCCGGTCGACCGCCGCTCGGACGTCCTGCTCGACCTGGTCCCGGCGGACGGCAACCGGCCGTACGACATGACCAAGGTCATCGAGGAGATCGTCGACGACGGCGACTACCTGGAGGTCCACGAGCGCTGGGCCCGCAACATCATCTGCGCGCTGGGCCGGATGGACGGCCAGGTCGTCGGCATCATCGCCAACCAGCCGCAGGTGCTCGCCGGTGTCCTGGACATCGAGGCCTCCGAGAAGGCGGCCCGCTTCGTCCAGATGTGCGATGCCTTCAACATCCCGATCGTCACTCTTCTGGACGTCCCCGGCTTCCTCCCGGGCGTCGACCAGGAGCACGGTGGCATCATCCGCCACGGCGCGAAGCTCCTCTACGCGTACTGCAACGCGACCGTGCCGAGGATCTCGCTGATCCTGCGCAAGGCCTACGGAGGTGCGTACATCGTCATGGACAGCCAGTCCATCGGTGCGGACCTGACCTACGCCTGGCCGACCAACGAGATCGCCGTCATGGGCGCGGAGGGTGCGGCCAACGTCATCTTCCGCCGTCAGATCGCCGACGCCGAGGACCCCGAGGCCATGCGGGCCCGCATGGTCAAGGAGTACAAGTCCGAGCTGATGCACCCCTACTACGCGGCGGAGCGCGGCCTGGTCGACGACGTCATCGACCCCGCGGAAACCCGCGAGGTACTGATCAAGTCCCTCGCGATGCTCCAGACCAAGCACGCCGACCTGCCCTCCCGCAAGCACGGCAACCCTCCGCAGTAACCTCGCGGACATCTCTCTCCTGGAGACTGAGACCCATGGACATCCCTGACATCCGCGTCGAGAAGGGCCACGCCGAGCCCGAGGAGGTCGCCGCCATCACGGCGATCCTCCTGGCCCGCGCCGCCGCCCGCCCCACGGACCCGACCCCGACGCACCGCGGCCGCGTGAAGGCGGGCTGGCGCCGCCTGGAACGCGAGCCGGGCTTCCGCGCCCCGCACAGCTGGCGCTGACCCCTAGAAGCAGAAAGAAGGCCCCTCATGGAGGGGCCTTCTTTTTTGGGTGCGCGGGGCTGTATCGATCTGCGGCTCCGCCGCGGGGGCGCGACAAGCCACACAGTGAGCCGCACCCGGCATACGACAGCCCCCGGCAGCCCAGAGGCCGCCAGGGGCTGTCCCACAGCAAGAGAACTACCTCAGCCGTGCCATCAGGGCGTGCTCGACCAGCGTGATCAGCGCGCTCTTCGCGTCCGCCCGGTGGCGGGCGTCCGTCGTGATGATCGGGGTGTCGGGACCGATCTGGAGGGCTTCCCGCACTTCGTCGGGGGTGTAGGGCTGCTGGCCGTCGAAGCCGTTGAGGGCGATGACGAAGGGCAGGCCGCTGTTCTCGAAGTAGTCGACCGCGGGGAAGCAGTCGGCGAGACGGCGGGTGTCCACCAGCACGATCGCGCCGATGGCGCCGCGCACCAGGTCGTCCCACATGAACCAGAAGCGGTCCTGGCCCGGCGTACCGAAGAGGTACAGGATCAGGTCCTGGTCCAGGGTGATACGGCCGAAGTCCATGGCGACCGTCGTGGTCGTCTTGTCCCCGGTGTGGGTGAGGTCGTCGATGCCGGCCGAAGCTGACGTCATGACGGCCTCGGTACGCAGCGGGTTGATCTCCGAGACGGCCCCGACGAACGTGGTCTTGCCCACGCCGAAGCCACCCGCCACCACGATCTTCGCCGAGGTGGTGGAGCGGGAAGGACCGCCGCTAGAGCTTGCGAAGTCCACTGAGCACCCTTTCGAGCAGTGTCACGTCTGGCTGGCCGCCGGCGTTCTCGTCGCCGCCGGGCTGATGGATGGCGACCAGTCCCGCCTCCGCCAAGTCGGCGACGAGGATCCTGGCCACGCCGAGAGGGATCGTGAGGAGCGCCGAGATCTCGGCGACCGACTTGATTTCCCGGCAGAGGTTGCAGATCCGCTGATGCTCGGGCAACTGGCCCTGCATCTGGTGCGGCTGCGCGGTGGTGTGCACCAGCGCCTCGATGGCGAGCTGGTAACGCGGGCGGGTCCGGCCACCGGTCATGGCGTACGGACGCACCAACGGGTTGTGGTTGTTCGACGCCCCACCGGGCGCCGGCTCTGGGGTGCGGCGCTGCGGCTGCACGGGCTGGATGCGCGGGGCCGGCGGCTGGTCGTACGGCGACGGGCCGGGGCCCTGTGGCGCGTACGGCTGCCGGTGGCTCGGTGCGGAGGGGAAGTTGTAACGGTTCGGGTTCTGTCCACCGTCGCCCTGGCCCTGGGCAGGGCCGTACGACCAGTTGCCCGAAGACGAACCGCCTGGGGGTGTTGCCACTTTCTCCTCCTCCGACTGTGCCGGGCACCCATCGCTGTGGAGCCGCGTCCCGAAACCTTACGGCCCCGGGACGCCAAAACGCACCGTCCGTTTGTTAGTTGAGCAGGCTCCCCTGGAGCTCCGCGCGAAGGTCCGGTGTCAGGACCGTACCGGCTCGGTCGACGAGCAGCGCCATCTCGTATCCGATGAGGCCGATGTCCGCCTCCGGATGTGCGAGAACCGCGAGCGACGAGCCGTCGGAGATGGACATGATGAACAGGAATCCCCGCTCCATCTCCACAACCGTCTGATTGACGCTTCCACCCTCGAAGATCCGGGAGGCGCCTGCCGTCAGAGACGTCAGACCGGAGGCGACGGCCGCGAGCTGGTCGGCGCGGTCGCGGGGGAAGCCTTCGGACATCGCCAGAAGGAGTCCGTCGGCGGAGACCACCACCGTGTGGGACACCCCCGGGGTGTTGTCCACGAAGTTGGTGATCAACCAGTTCAGGTTCTGTGCCGCCTGGCTCATCGGGCTCACACTAACGCTCCTGGTTGTAGGTGCTGTCAGGACCGAAGCCCTGGCCGTTCGTTTCACTGCCTGCGCTGCGACCACGCTGTACGCCGCGGCGCAGGTTGCTCAGCCTGCCCCGGACGTCCTCCGGGGCGCGGGAGACCTGTGGGCCTCCCTGGGGAGTGCTCTCGGCGGAACCTTCGATGAGGTTGGCCTTGGGCACCCGCCTCGGCAGGCCGGAGGAGGTGACCCCACCCGCCTTGGGCTTCCGGAGCTGCGAGGCCTGCTGCCACCGCTCGTCGTTCGCCGAGCGCCAGTCGCGGTCGCCGTTGCTCTCCGGGGTGGAGGCCGGAGGCTCCTGGCTCGCGTGCCGGGCGCCGCCCGTGCCGTTCGCACCGCTCGCGGCGGCCCCACGGCGGGGAAGCCCGGCGTCGGTCAGCGAGGGTGCGGCGGCTTGGGCCTGTCCCGGACGGTCGAAGCCTACGCGGTCCTGCTCACTCGCGTCAGCGGCCTGCGCAGATTCCGTTTCCTGGGCCTGAGAAGGGTACTGGCTCGGGTAGCCGTTCTGGTAACCGTCCTGCTGGGGCCAGTCGTCCTGGTGGCGTCGCTGCTCGAAGGCGGCGAAGCTGCCGGGCGCACCCGCACCCTGTGCCGGAGGCTCCTCCTGGGCCGGCTCCGCATAGGAGGAGGGGTCCGGGTAGCCGCCGTTCGGCGAGAAGGTGTCGTTCTGCGGCAGACCGGCGTTCGGCGCGTAGTACTGCTCGTCGTACGCGCCCCGCTGCGGCTCCTCGTAGGCCGTCTGCCGCTGCTGCTCGTACGACGCCTGCTGGTCCTCGTACGGCGCCTGACGGTCGTACGAGGACGGCTGCTGCTCCGGGTAGCCGGTCTGGCCCGTGTCGTAGGCCTGGCCGGAGTCGTAGCCCTGCTGTCCGTTGAACTCCTCGGGGTATCCGGGAGTCTCGCCCTGCTCCAGAGCGGGCTGCTGGTGGTTCTGGGCCTCCAGGGCCGCCCGGCGCTCCTCGCGCATCAGGGAACGGCCGACGGGGTCCAGCTCGCGTATGTCGTCGGGGACGTCGGCGTACCGGCTGTCGTCGAAGCCGAGCTCCGCCGCCGTGCGCATGGGCTGCTGGTTGAAGTTCTCGCCGCCGAAGTTCTGCTCCGGGATGATCTGCGAGACGGTGAACTCGTCGCGGTCCACGTGCTGCTCGCCGCCACCACCGTGGGTGATCGCGTCGGGCAGCATGACCAGCGAGGTGGTGCCGGCCTGCTCGCCCGAGGGGCGCAGCTGGACGCGGATTCCGTGCCGGTCGGACAGCCGGCCGACCACGAACAGGCCCATGCGCTGCGAGATCGCGGCGTCCACGGTCGGCGGGTTGGCCAGCTTGTGGTTGATGTCCGCGAAGTCCTCGGCGGTCAGGCCGATGCCCTTGTCGTGGATCTCGATCATCACACGGCCGTCGGGCAGACGGGTCGCGGTGACGCGGACCTTGGTCTGCGGGGAGGAGAACGTCGTCGCGTTCTCCAGCAGCTCGGCGAGCAGGTGCACGAGGTCGGTCACGGCGCGGCCGTGGATCTCGGCCTCCGGGACGCCGGACAGCTCGATGCGCTCGTACTGCTCCACTTCGGAGGAGGCGGCGCGCAGCACGTCGACCAGCGGCACCGGCTGGTCCCAGCGGCGGCCGGGCTCCTCGCCGGCGAGGACCAGGAGGTTCTCGCCGTTGCGGCGCATACGGGTCGCGAGGTGGTCCAGGCGGAAGAGGTTCTCCAGCTGGTCAGGGTCGGCCTCGTTGTTCTCCAGGTCGGTGATCAGGGTCAGCTGGCCCTCGATCAGGGACTGGTTGCGGCGCGACAGGTTGGTGAAGATCGCGTTGATGTTGCCCCGCAGCAGGGCCTGCTCGGCGGCGAGCCGGACGGCCTCGCGGTGGACCTGGTCGAAGGCGCGGGCGACCTCGCCGATCTCGTCCGTGGTGGTGATCGGGATGGCCTGGACTCGGGTGTCGACCCGGCCGGGGTCGGTGCGCGAGAGCTGGTCGACCAGCATCGGCAGGCGCTGCTCGGCGATGCCGAAGGCGGCGTTGCGCAGCTGGCGCATCGAGCGGCTCATCTGGCGGGCCACCGCACCGGCCAGGATGAAAGCCAGCAGCAGGGCGACCACGACGGCGGCACCGGTGATGTAGGCGTCGCGCTGGGCGTCGTCGGCGATGTCGGACGCTTCGCTCACGGCCTTGTCGGCCAGGTCCGTCTCGATCTTCTCGTAGGCGTTGAACTTGAGCGTGGTGACCGCCCACCAGTTCTCGGCGGTGACGCCCTGCTCGGCGAGCGCGGCGCGGGCGCTCGGATCCGTGGTCTGGAGCGTCGCGACGGCCGAGACCATCGTCTCCGGCTTGGACGGCGGGGCGACGTAGTCCGGGTTCTTGGCCTTGGCCTCCCGGGCCATCGCGGCGCCGTCGGCCCTGATCTTCGCCTCGGCCGCCTTGAGCTTGGCCGCGTCCTGCTCGGTACCGCCGCCGATGTACTCCTGCACGGCGATGCGCTCGAGGTAGGCGTACGAGGACAGGGCGATGCGCTGGCTGGCGAGGTTGCCCTCGTCCGGGCCCGGCTTGGTCAGGATGTGCATGCCGATGGAGCGCTGGAGCGACAGCGCCGCCTTGGTGAGCTCGATGGCGTAGACGGTCCGGCCGTAGCTGGTGATGTTGCCGGTGCCGAGACCCAGCTCGTTGGCGAACTCCGTCAGCGGGTGGGCGATCTCGACGTAGCCCTCTTCGGTCTGTACGCCCTTGAGCTTGGAGGTGTACGCGACCTGGCGGAGCGTCTGCAGCTTGGGCTCGACCTTGCGGAACAGGTCCAGACGGCGCTCCAGGCCGGGCTTGGCCGGCATGTTCTGGGCCGCGGCGTCGAAGGCGTCGGCCGCCTCGTCGGTGTTCTTGCGGACCTGGGTGACGGTCGCCTTGTCCTGGGAGTTCTGGGCGCTGCCCTTCAGCAGGGGCGCCGCGGAGGTGTCGCGCTCGTTGTAGAGGGCGTTGGCGTACAGCAGGGAGGCCCGCACCAGACGCGCGGTGTTCTCCGCGTCCTCGGCCTCCTGCCAGGTGTCGATCGAGCTCTTGACCTGGACGCCGCCCATGACGAGGCCGACCAGCACGGGTATGAGCAGGATCGCGTTGAGCCTGGTCGCCACGCGCCAGTTGCGCGGGGAGAGACGGCCGCCGCTCCGGGCGGGCGCGGCCGATGGCTCCGAACCGGGCACGGGGGCGGGCGCCGCTGTGCGCGGCGGCGGGGTGAAGTTGCCCCGGGCCGACGGCTCGGGACTGTTCTTGCTTCGCCTCACTCGACCAACAACCTCTCGGCGGTCGGCACCAACGTTGTGCCGCAGTTTCTCAGAGCCCGGTGACGCCATCGACTCACGTGTACGTCATTGACTATTGGGCAGTTCAGGCATTCCAGCACGACGACCTGCGCTCTTCCAAACAGTCAGAGGTGGGGATTCCGAGGGATGTAAGCCCCAGATAAAACGGTCATAAAGAGCGAGCCCCGCCAAAAGGCGGGGCGATTGTGCGCGCAGCGAGACCGGATGTGCGCGACGCGTGGCCGTACCACCTGATTCCTCTGCCGAAACGTTATGAACACCTTGGCCGACCGTGTCAAAGGACACAGTCGGCTCCGGTACATCTACGACAACTGCCGTATGGCGCTTCTGAATTGGGTGCTACCTCAGCCGTGCCATCAGGGCGTGCTCGACCAGCGTGATCAGCGCGCTCTTCGCGTCCGCCCGGTGGCGGGCGTCCGTCGTGATGATCGGGGTGTCGGGACCGATCTGGAGGGCTTCCCGCACTTCATCGGGGGTGTAGGGCTGCTGGCCGTCGAAGCCGTTGAGGGCGATGACGAAGGGCAGGCCGCTGTTCTCGAAGTAGTCGACCGCGGGGAAGCAGTCGGCGAGACGGCGGGTGTCCACCAGCACGACGGCGCCGATGGCGCCGCGCACCAGGTCGTCCCACATGAACCAGAAGCGGTCCTGGCCCGGCGTACCGAAGAGGTACAGGATCAGGTCCTGGTCCAGGGTGATACGGCCGAAGTCCATGGCGACCGTCGTGGTCGTCTTGTCCCCGGTGTGGGTGAGGTCGTCGATGCCCGCGCTGGCGGAGGTCATCACGGCCTCGGTGCGCAGCGGGTTGATCTCCGAGACGGCGCCGACGAACGTGGTCTTGCCCACGCCGAAGCCGCCCGCCACCACGATCTTCGCGGAGGTGGTGGAACGACCCGCGTCAGAGCTTGCGAAGTCCACTGAGCACCCTTTCGAGCAGTGTCACGTCCGGTGCGCCGGTGGCATCGTCGCCGCCCGGCTGGTGGATCGCGACGAGACCGGCCTCCGCCAGGTCCGCGACCAGGATCCGGGCCACCCCGAGCGGCATGTTGAGCAGCGCCGAGACCTCGGCGACCGACTTCACCTCACGGCACAGGTGGCAGATGCGCTGGTGCTCCGGGAGCAGCCCCATGAGCGCCGCGGGATCGGCGGTCGTGCTGATCAGTGCCTCGATGGCCAGCTGATAACGCGGCCGGGTCCGGCCACCGGTCATGGCGTACGGCCGGACCAGCGGCTGGTCGCCCTCGTCCTCGTACGGCTCCGCGTACGGATCATGAGAGGCGGGGGGCGGGGTCATGGGTCCTCCGGGCGGGACAGCAAGTCGGTCAGTCGAGCCGTCTGACGGGGCCTGTGTGGGGTCTGTGGCGGCCGGACGGTGATGTGGTGAGACGGGTGGTGCCGGGGCCGATCAATGGAGCAGACTGCCTTGGAGCTCAGCTCGCAGGTCGGGGGTGAGGACCGCGCCCGCGCGGTCGACCAGGAGCGCCATCTCGTAGCCGACGAGGCCGATGTCGCATTCGGGGTGAGCGAGGACGGCGAGCGACGAACCGTCCGAGACGGACATGAGGAAGACGAATCCCCGCTCCATCTCCACGACCGTCTGCGCGACGTCGCCCCCCTCGAAGATCCGGGAGGCGCCTGCCGTCAGGGACGTCAGACCGGAGGCGACGGCCGCGAGCTGGTCCGCGCGGTCGCGCGGGAAGCCCTCCGACATCGCCAGGAGGAGTCCGTCGGCGGACACGACGACGGTGTGGGACACCCCTGGGGTGTTGTCCACGAAGTTGGTGATCAACCAGTTGAGATTCTGTGCCGCCTGGCTCATCGGACTCAACTAACGCTCCTGCTGGTGAGAGGGCCGAGGGAAGCTGCCGGTCTGGGTGGACCCGGCCTGACGACCCTGTGCAATACCGCGGCGGAGATTGGTCAGCCGACCGCGTACGTCATCGGGGGCACGCGAGATCTGCGGACCGCTCTGCTGGGGCTGCTGCTGAGCCGTGCCCGGAACGAGGTTCGCCCGGGGCACCCGGCGCGGCAGGCCGGAGGTGGTGACACCGCCGGCGGCGGGCTGGCGGACGCGCTCGGCCTGGCGGACGAGGTCGTCGTTCGGCGAGCTGCGCCAGCCGGCGGGGGCGGACCGCTGCGGACCGCCGGATCCCTCCGGCTGCTGCGGGGCCGGCGCCGAGCCATTGCTCTGCGACGGCTGCTGCTCCTGCTGGCCGTGGAACCAGTTGGTCTCGAGCGTGTCGTACAGCGGCGTACGGCCGTCGCCCGGACCGGTCGCCGGCGGCAGGGCCTCGGGCTCCTGCCGCGCGGGCCGTGCCTGCGGGGCGGGCGGGCGCGGGGCGCCGAAGTCGGCCGGGCCCCGGGCGCCGTTGACCTGCGACCGCTCGAACTGGCCCGTGCCCGCCGGGTCGGCCGGGGTGGCCGGACCGGGGAGGCTGGGCCGGCCGGAGCCGCTGTCCTGGCGCGGTGCGGGGTACTGGCCCGTGGAGCCGTTGTCCTGGCGGGGCGCGGGGTACTGGCCGGTCGAGCCGTTGTCGTAGGACTGGGGAGCCGGGTACTGGCCCGTGGAGCCGTTGTCCTGGCGGGGCGCGGGGTACTGGCCGGTCGAGCCGTTGTCGTAGGACTGCGGAGCCGGGTACTGGCCCGGCGTGGACGACGGATCGCGGCGGCCGCCCGGGGCGCCGAAGACGTCCGGGCGGACGAACTGGCCCGAACCCTGCGAGTCGTCCGCAGCGGGCAGGCCGAACCGGTCCGCGTGCTGCGGGCCGCGCGTGCCGAAGTCGGCCGAAGAGCCGGGGCCCTGCCGGTCGTCGTCGCGCGGGACGGCGGGGATCTCCGCGGTCGAGCCCGGGCCCTGCTGGTCGTCGATCCGCGGCATCTGAGAGGTCCGGGAGACGTCCGGCTCCTCGTGCCCGCGCGGGGTGTCCAGGGAGGCACGCGGCACCGGCGGCTGGGCGTTCTCGTCGCTCCAGCTCGGCACGCGCTGCGCGTCACCGCTGCCGGGCAGCTCGGCCCGCGGACCGCCGCGCGGCGGCAGCTGCGGCCGACGGCCCTGGCCCTGGTCGGAGTTGCCCGGGCGATGCCGGCCCCGGCCCTGACCCTGGTCCTGCGGTCCGTTCGTCCCCGCGGCCTGCAGACCCTGCGGAGCACCGGGCGCCTGCCCGTACCCGGCACCGGCGGGAGCCGGACGGCCCTGCGGCGGCGCGGGGGGACCACTCTGCTCGAACAGCGACGGGGCCTTGTCGGCACCCTGAGGTCCGCGCCCGCCGCCCGGACGGCCACCGTCCGCGTCCCGCCCGGGCAGCGCGGCCCGCGGAGACTGGCCGGCACCGAGCCGGCCGGCGCCCGACGGCGCACCGCCGCCGAAGCCACCACCGCC
>NZ_JBEXSR010000047.1:0-78727 GCF_040613735.1 Streptomyces sp. NPDC006235 | reverse complement strand
CCGCTACGAGAAGACCGCCACCATCTACCTGGCCGGACTCCACATCGCGGGCATCTTCCTCTGGTCCGCCCGATGATCCAAACGAAACCGCCTAGTGCCGGCAGCCCGGCGACTCCGCAGCCGACGTCGAAGCGCTGCCCAATCGTCGGCGCCGGACGCTGATTCTGTCACTCGGCTGCAGAGCAGCCGTGTTCGCATGCCACTCGGCTGCGAGCGCGCGGCCGGACCGCTACGCCGTCTCATGGAATGCAGCCTCGTTTGGAGCGCGGAGTCATCGTTGCCAAAAGCCAGTTGAGATGGTGCCTTTGATGGGGAAGGGTCGGTGGCCATGGAGTTCTTCTGCTACCACCGTGACCGGCCCTGCTCCCTCGCGTTGCGCGAGGAGTTGCTGGAAGAGCACTGGTCCTACATGGACCGGTACGCGAAGGAGCTGATCGCTCGCGGCCCGACCTTCGCCGATGACGGTGAAACACCCACCGGCAGCGTGCACATCGTCGACCTGCCCGATCCCGCCGCCGCCCGCGCGTTCGCCTTCGACGAGCCCAACTACCAGGCCGGCGCATACCGGGACGTGCTGCTGCGCCGGTGGCGCAACGTGCTGGGGCGCACCATGTGGGATTTCCCCGGTGGCCGGACCGGTGGCAACCGGTACCTGGTGCTCGGCCTCGGTGAGGGCCCGGCCGCCGACCTTGCCCTGCCGCTAGAGGGGGACGAACTGGTCGCGTACGGGCCGCTGCTGTCCGACGACGGCGACACCTGGCTGGGTACGGCGGTGCTGCTCAGGGCCCCGGATCCCGAGACGGCACGAGCCGTCCTGACTGCGGACCGGTATGCGGACATCGAGGTCCACGACTGGGAGTTCGGCGGGCGTCGATGAGCCACGAAGACGCCGGGTCGATGTCATCTCCGGCCCACATTGACCTGGGACAGGAGCGGTGACGGCGGCGATGCGGGCGGTTCCACTGGTGGGCGGGCCGGTGGAGGTACGAGGCGCGCTGGACCTGGAGACCACACAGGCAGGGGTGATGCCGCGGCGGTTGCCCGCGTGGACCAAGGAGCAGTACCAGGATCCGTCGGTCTACGGGGTGACCGTGATGCCTTCGGGGGTGCGGCTGGTGTTCCGCACCGATGCGCACACATTGGAGTTCGAGGTACTCACCTCCACCGGCCAGCTCGACTCCGACCCCCACCCTCGCCCGACCGGGATGCTGGAGTTGCTGGTGGACGGCGCCCTGGCCGGGCGTCAGCAGGCGCCGGTGGGCAACGTGCTGCGGATGGCGGGCCCCGGGGCCGTACAGCGACTCATCCCGGGCGAGCCAGGGACCGTACGGTTCGCCGGGCTGCCAGCCGGCATGAAGGACGTCGAGTTGTGGCTGCCACAGCAGACCCCAACGGAACTGGTGGCACTGCGCGCTGACGGCGACGTGCTGGCACCGCTGCCGGACGGGCGGCGCCGCTGGGTGCACCACGGCAGTTCCATCAGCCACTGCATCGAGGCCGACGGCCCGACCGGGACCTGGCCGGTGGTGGCAGCTGCGCTCGGCGGGGTAGAGGTGATCAACCTCAGCCAGGCGGGCAACGCTCTGCTGGATCCCTATGTCGCCCGGACGATCCGCGATACGCCCGCCGACCTGATCAGCCTCAAGGTAGGCATCAACATCGTGAGCCTGTCCGCCTTCCGGCTGCGGACGTTCGGCCCCGCGGTACACGGATTCCTGGACACCATCCGGGACGGGCACCCGGACACCCCACTGCTGTTGATCTCTCCGGTGAGCTGTCCGGCCCTGGAGGAGACCCCCGGCCCGACCGCGACCGGCCCGGACGGCAGGCTCGCTGCCCTGGGCGACCCGGCCGATGTGGCCGGCGGGGCATTGTCGCTGGCGGTGGTCCGTGCCGAGCTGGCCCGGATCGCTGCGGCACGACAGGCGTCCGATCCCCACCTCCACTATCTCGACGGACGCGAACTGCTCGGCCCGGACGAGGCAGACGACCTGGCCGACGGCCTTCACCCCACCGCTGCCGCATACCGTCGCATGGGCAAGCGCTTTGCAGCCCACGCCTTCGCGACCGACGGTCCCTTCCGCTGAGTGAGCCGGGCTCCACACCCCGCACCAGGTGTGGAGCTTCCACGCTCCTCCGGCCGGAGATGGACGGTGGGGTTCGCAGGTCGAGGGACCGCCACGTCTCCGAGAGGGCCAGGACCCTCAACCCGGCACCGGCATGCCCATGCGGAAGCCGGCGGATTCGCGAGAAAGATCTAGCAGCTACTCAAACCACCCGTTACAGGGAACATCCGTAACGCTGATGCTCAGCGATGGCTGGGCCCGCCGGTCAGTCGATGCCGTCGATGATGCGGAAGTCGCGCTCGACGCCGTCGGGGAGGGCCACCAGCGCCTTCTGGTATGCCTCGCTCTCGTATGCCGCGACGGCCTGTTCAAAGCTGTCGAACTCGATCAGGACGACGCGTTGCGTGATTCCGGCCTCGTGGGCGACGACACGACCGCCACTGGACGGGATCAGGGACAGGATGCGCCCGCCCCCTGCCTGGACAGCCGGACCGGCCAGCTTGTCGTAGGCAGTCAGGCTCTCAGGGTCGGAAATGGCGGGGTAGACACTGACCCAGTAGCCCTTAGCCATGGAAACCTCCTGTGTTGGGCCGGACACGTCCGACTTCGAATTGACACTCAGATCGATCGATCCCGGCGACGAGTACCGCGGTCAGTTGAGTCGCCACATGCGCAGGTTAGGGCTTGATGCGCGGTCGAGGGAAAGACCGGTACGGGATAGACTCAGAACGGATCGTTATCAATCGGCAGGGAGGCCACGTGGCGCCGGATACGGTGAGCCTGCGGTACTTCCTGGTGCTGGCACAGGAGTTGAACTTCACCCGCGCGGCCGCACGGATCGGTATCGCGCAGCCCGCACTCAGCGCCCGGATGCGCCGATTGGAGGCGGAACTCGGTACGGCCCTGCTGGTCCGGAACACGCGTAGCGTCGTATTGACCACGGCCGGTGCGGCTTTGGCGGAGGCCGCGCCGCCCGCGCTGGCGGCGCTGGACCGGGCATGGGACACCGCCCGGAGCGCGGCGGCCGGTGAACTGGGCACGCTGCGCATCGGATACAGCCTCAGCGCCGGGGCCGAGACGGCACCGGCCCTGGTGGACAGGCTGATTCGCGACAACAGCGGACTCGAGGTCGGCGCGGTCCCGATGGCGACACCGGAGATCTCCCCCGCGGTCGCCGACGGCCGCATCGATGCCGGGATCACCCGCGGTGAACAGCCGGGCCGTGGCGTGCGCCGGTTCCTGCTGCGGCGTGCGCGCATCGGGGTCCAGCTGGCGCAGCACCATCCGCTGGCCGAACACCCGGAGATCGAGATCGCCGACGCGGCCGCGTATCCGCTGCGACTCCCGGACCGTGCGGCCAACCCCGTGATCCACGATCAGCTGTCCGCACTGTTCCGAGACACCCGACCACACCCCCGATTCCACACGCCCGCAGTCTCTTTCGACATGTCTCAGCGCGACCTGCGCGACGGGGTCACCCTCGCCCCGGCCGGAGAAGCCGCGGCCACGGCACAACCGGCCGGTCTCACCTGGCGACCGCTGCGGGGCGCGCCCAGCCTGACGATCCACCTGGTCCTCCCACGCGAGCAGACGCCGCTGCACCGCCGCATCCGTGCCGTCGCCAAAACCCTGGCGCACGAGCTGCACTGGCTGCCGGACTGACGCGCAAGAGGTCAAGCGAGACGGACGCCTGCGGTGGCGAGGCCCAAGACCTTGCGCCCGGCGGACTTCACGGTGATGACGACGGCGGTCTTGCGCAGAACAGCGTGGCCAACGAGTCGTTCTCCTCATGCAGCAGGCTGGGCAGCCAAATGAGGTCTTCTCGGCAACGTGATGGTTGCGGTGTGTGATGGGGGTCGGGTGCGCGCTAGTGGTCTAGGTCTGCGGTGCCAGGGTGCGTAGGACGCAGAACTCGTTGCCCTCCGGGTCTGCCATGACCACCCAGTTTCGGTCTGACCCCTGGCCCACATCCGTCTTGGTGGCGCCGAGGCCGAGTAATCTGGTCACCTCGTCCTCGGTGCTGCCGTCGATCGGGCTGACGTCGAGGTGAAGCCGGTTCTTCACGGTCTTGCCCTCGGGTACCTGGATGAACAGCAGGGTGGGCGCCATCTGACGGGCCCGAGTATCCTCGACGGTCGGCACCCAGGAGCCGATCTCGACCTTGCCCTCACTCCGGTCGATCACCTTGAAGTCCAGGACCTCGCACCAGAAGGCCGCGAGCCTCTCCGGATCGTGGCAGTCAACGGCCAGCTCGGTGAACCTACTTGTCATGACTCTCCCCAGGTAGTGCGGATGCGGCTCAGAGTATTGGCCACGCCGCCCGTCCGACAGGTCCGCGATCTTCCTGGCTGACCAGGCCGTCAGACGGGCTCGACCTGGCATCAGATACGCGATAAGCCCTTGGTAGGGACTGGTCTGCGAAGATCACGTTCCGGAACCCAGAGGCTTCACGCGTTGACCAGTATCACCTACACCGCAACACTCGACGTCGGCAGGGAGACCGCCGAGACTCGCGCCCAACTCTTGCGCAAGCACCGCGAACGGCTCGGCGCCCGCAGGGGGACCCGCGCTCTGGGCGTCTTCAAGCAGGGCGTCCTGGTGCTGCGGTGTTCGTCGACGGGACCTGGCTGGCCCAACTCGCTCGGGACAACCGGGTTGCGGTGCTCACCGCGTACCGCTACCTGCACGAAGGTCTGACCGTGCTCGCCGACCACGCCCCGGATTTGTCCACCGCGCTGGAACGGGCGGCGGCCGCCGGCTACACCCATCTCACCCTGGACGGCACCGTCACCCGTACGGACCGCGTCGTCGCCCCGGGACCCAAAGGCGCCGACCTCTGGTGGTTCGGGAAGCACAAGCACCACGGCGGCAACGTCCAGGTCATCTTCGCCCTACGAGAACGCCGGTGACAGCTTCCGCCACCCGGCCAAGAGGCCCAAGGGCCGCGAACTCGGCGACGAACAGCAGGCGTTCAACTCGGTCATCCAAGGCATCGATGCGGTCGCCGAGCGGGCCAAGGCCCTGCCCAAGGTCACCTTCAAGGCCCTGCGCCGGGTCAGCCTCGACGCCAGCGGCATCACCCGGATCGCCCGAGCCGCCTTCGTCCTGCTCCAGCTGGATCACGACCGCACCGCCTGACCGTGCTCAGACGCCCGGTTGACCGGTCAACCTGGGCGGGCCTGCCGCCGGTTCGAGCAGCGACAACGTCCGCTGCTGCGCGTCGAGAGCAACACGGATCCCGACGGGCATCGGCAGATTCGGGCCGGCGTGTCCGAACTCGACGTTGCCCAGGACCGGGATGTCACGGTCGCCGAGGACATCGAGGACGATCTCGCGCAGAGTCGGGGACGTGTCGGGCGAGTCGAGTCCGTCGATCCCGTCCGGGATGCCCACGACCATGCCGGAGATCCGATCGAGGATGCCGGCGTGCCGCAGTACCTGCAGATAGCTCCACACATACGCTGCCAGGCCTCCCGCCTCCTCCCAGAACAACACCGCGCCGTCGAACCATTCGAGCGGCAGCGCGTAGGACGTCGCCTGGTTCAGCACGATGCGGTTGATCACTCCGCCGATCAGCCGGCCTTCGGTGCGACCGGCACGCCAGCACTCCCACGTCGGGGTGGCCGGCAGCGCGCCGATCGGCTCGGTACCGGTCAGCAGCGTCGAGTAGAGCTCCTCGAGTTCCGCCCTACGCGCCGCAGTCGCGCGCTGCCAGTGTCCGCCGAGTCCAGGGGTGGCCATGTCGGTATGGAAGCCGACCAGACCCGTGCGCGCGTAGAGCACCAGATGCAGCAGCGAGATGTCGCTGAAGCCGAGGATCGGCTTGGGGCCGGCAGTGATCGCCTCGAAGTCGATCAGATCGAGGTATCCGAGCGCCGTCTGGCCGCCGTCATGCGCGATGATCGCGCGCACCTCGGGATCCCGCAGAAGAGCGTTGAGCTCTTCGGCGATCTCCGCCGGCCGAGCCGCGCTCCACCAACGGTGCCGCCCTCCTACAAGGAGCGGTGCCCGACGCACCCGGAATCCCATCCGCTCGAGCACGACCACCGCCTGCTCGAGGTCGGGCTCGCACACGGCATGGAGCGGCCCGGACAGCGATGCGATAACGACGAGATCTCCGGGCCTCAGGGCACGCGGTCGAAGCGGTTGAGGCGGTGCAGTAAGGGTCACCGAGGGAGTATCCCGACTCCCTCAGCACCACGCGACAGATTTGCCGACCGACCGCCGGGTCAGCGTGCCTTGCCTACATGCCCCGGTCCTGGGCTCAGAGCAAGCTGCCCTCCGGGGCTCAAACCGGGACGGCCCCCGCCTGTTCCCGGACATCAAGCAGGTCTGAACAGAAGAACTTGACAGGGAACGCGACCAACGTGTCCAGTGCCGCGAGGGCCCCGCTGGGCGCCGCCGCAAAACGCCACAACATGCCCACCATCGCGGTGGTCCTGGCGACGCCGGAAGCCTTGTGCTTGGCACGCCAAGTTCCGCGCCCGGACAACCGGACCCGTGCCCGACGACATCGTCCGCGCGCAGCACAAGGCCCGGGGCCAGTCCCACCAGTCGCTGCGCGGGGAGGAATTCAACGAGGTCCTTTTCGTGGAGAACCTCTACCGCCTGGAGCCGTTCCTTCGGCTGAGCGAGGCCCGCGACGCCGACCTCGGGCTGGACGGCAGCGGCGGCCTGGGCAACCTGCCGCCCACTGGGCGGCCAGCGCCTGCTGGAAGGCGGTGCGGTCGTCGAGGGCCGCACCGCTGCAATCCACATGGTGGTGCCGCACCGGCAGCCGGTTCGGGGCGTGGAATGTCGCCTTGCACACGCCTCACGTCCTTCAGGCCACCCGTACCAGGCCTGCTTTGATCCCCCGCATGACTCCAAGTCTCCCCGCCGTGATAGAGGTTGTGCCAACCACCGGCCCCTTCTGGTCCTCCGAGACGTTCTGGGGCAGCCGCTGGCGTCGCCGTCGGAGCCGGCGTCGGAACCGCCGGGGTGTATGCCACGCGCCGCGTCGCCTTCCCCAAGCGCCGCCTGGTGTACTCCTTCAGCTCCTCCTCACTCGTCCAGCGTCATCAGCGCAACGTTCTCGGCCAACGTGCTGCACATCCGACATGGAGAGCGTGAGCTGCACAATCCGCGGCTGGTGAGCCTGCGCCTTGAGAACACCGGCCGCCGCGACATCTCAAGCGCCCAGTTAGACTAGGGCGATCCCTTGCGCATTACCCTTGGCCTGCCAGTTGTGGAGCTGGTCTCAAGTCACCCAGCGGCAGGGCACGCAGGGGTTCCGGAGGCGACGGCGGGAGGTAGGAGTCCCTGGCCCGGTTCACGGGTGACCATGTCCCTTACCATCCCGTCGGCAGGCTCCTGAGGAACGGGGCAAGCCGGTCGGCGATCAGTCGGTCGTCGTGAGCCGAGGTGTGCCCGTCACATCCGAGGAAGTCCAGGCCCGACTGATCCAGGAACCAGTAGTGGACCCCGCTGTCGCCGGCGTCGTTGCGCGCCTCGACCACCTGCCGCACATGCTCGGCGTTTCGGTCGAAGCCGACGGCCACGAGGGTCGTGCCGGCACCGTAGCCAGTCCGCAGTTTCCGGAGGAACTCGCCGTAGGCTGTGCGGTAGGCGGCCGCGAGGCTGTCGGGCGTCCACGGTTCACCGGGGGTGAGGTCGGAGAAGTCGTTGGAACCGAGGTTGACCACCACGATCTGGGGGCGCCACGTCCCCGGGTTCTGCCAGACGTCGCCGTCCACGTTCAGCAGGGCGCGGTCGTAGTAGGTCCGGTAGGTGACGTCCGGGCAGATGCCGGCGACGTTGCGCACCATGCCGAGGCCGGAGAAGCCGTTGATCTGGTAATCGGCGTCCAGCTGCCGGGCGGTGAGGGCCCCGTGGCTCAAGTCGGTGTTGGTGTTCCGCTTGAGTTGCTCCGGATTGCAGTCGCGGGTGCCCGAGACATTGCCGTAGCCCACCGTGAGGGAGTCCCCGATGAACTCGATCTGGCGGTCCCGGGGCGCCGGCTTGCTCAGTACGGCGCCCCCGGGCGCGGCGACGAAGCCTCCGAACGTGCTGGTGTCTCCCGGCGTGTCGTTGCGTTTGACGACCCGGACCGTGTGCTCGCCGTCCCGCAGGCCGTTGATCCAGTGCGTGGTGTCGCCGGGTGTGACCAGGGTGGCGACGGTGGCCCCGTCGACCTGGACGTCGTAGTCGGCGGCCGTGCAGTCGAGTACCACCCCGAGGCCGGTCCCGCGGAAGCGGCCCTCGAAGTACACGCCGGGCCAGCTGAACTGCACCGCCTCTCCCAGGTCCCTTACCCGCCCTGCGGTGTGCACCTGCTCCGAGACGCTCTTCACGGGGACCAGTTGCCTGAGCTCACACCACGAGCCCGCGTCCACCGTGGCAGGCGCCGCCGCGCGCCTCCCGCGCCCTGGCTTCGGGTTTCCCCTCTGAAAGTCATCTGCGTGCCATCTCTCCGTCCCTGTGACGCATCGGTGGGTCACGGCTGAACGTCCGACATTCCACCGCTGAATGTCAACCAATTTGAAGGGAAGAAACAGATCAACAGGCACCCGATCTGCGCGACTTGTGGGGCGGACCTCGGCCATCCCTCTTCCACGGGGACTTTCCAAAACACCGCCTAGGTCTGCTCCTGACACCCGGAGCGGCGAGGCCCGGACCACGTGCAGTCCGGGCCCCGCCGCATTCCGTCGTGCTCGGCTGGATCACGAAGCGTGTGCGATGCCTCGTCTGCATCGATGACCAAAGCGGGCCGCTCTGCTACGTCAGCAGGTTCTCAGGCTTGCAGCAGCCTTGCCGGGTCAGGGCCCACAGGCCCGTCCAGCTCCAGTGATCCAGCTCCCTGGATCACTACTTGGGGTACACGATGTAGGCGTAGCAGTCGCTGCAGCCCTTGATATACGCCCAGCGGAACTTGCCCTTGGGGCTGGTGAGCTTGACCTCTCTTGCGTCGTGGCGCCACTCGCCCAAGCTGTCACCCATAACCCGGAGCCAGGCGTGGCCGTCGCACCAGGCCTTCCCATCGGTAGGGTCATCGCCCTTGATGGCGCGAGCCAACGTCGAGGTGACGCTGAGCGTGTAGTTGTGGTTGCACGAGCGCTCGTACTGGAAGAAGCCCGGGCGGTCCACCTTGATCGTGTCGGACGGGTCCTGGCCCCGGGCGGACGCGGGAGTGATGGCGAGCATGAAGGCTGCCGCGAGCGTGCCGAGGACTGTGGTGATGCGTCTGCGCACGAGAGTTCCTCCCCCTGGTTGTGTCTCACGTAACCCGGTTGCTGGTGTCATCGCAGGCCGGGTGGAACAGAAGGTAGGGAGGGCTGTGGGTGGCGGGCAATGCGCATGGTGCGCAGTTGCGGGGTTGCGGCTGTTCACGGTGCACGGTCGGCGATGCGGAACGCGTGGATGAGTTCGTGGGTGCCGGGGCCTGGGGTCTGGAGGCTGCGTTTCAGGCGTTGTTCGGCGGTGCGCAGGTGGGCGCGAACGGTGGTGCGGCTGATGCCGAGGGTTTGGGCCGTTCGCTGGGCATCGGTGTCGGCTTCGATCCAGGCTCGCAGGGTCTGGTGCACGGTGCGGTCCGTGCCGGGCTGCAGGGGTTGGAGGAAGGTGTGGGCCCAGGTGATGGCCGCTTCGGTGGACAGCAGACTGTCCACCGAAGGCGTCGGCAGATGCTCGGCTACGGCGTTGCTGTCGGGTGGCGGGAGGTCGGTGATCGCCAGGGCCAGGGCGAGCTCGGCGCGGCTGCGGGGGTCCTGCAGGTTGAGGCCGAGGGCGTCTTGGACCCGTCTGAGATGGGCGGTGACGGTGTTGCGGCTGATGTCGAGCAGCCGCGCGACGCCGGAGCGGGGGAAGTTCAGGGCAAGGCTGGTGATGTCGAGGGTGAGCCGGGGGGCCTCCCTGATCGGCTCCAGGAAGGCATGGGCCCAGGCGAGGGCTTGTCGACGGGGGAGCAGTCCGGCCAGTGGTGGCCGGGCGTGGTAGTCGGCGACCCGTTCGGGTGTGTGGCAGGCGACGGCCAGGGCATGGCGGGCTTGATCGTAGGCCTGCGCGGTGGCAGGTAAGGGCACGGGTGGGCTGATGCCCAGCGCGTAGTGCGGGTTGTCTCGCACCAGCGCCCGCAAGGGCGCCTCCAGGCCGCCGTCCACACTGTCGCCGTCGTGGTCCATGGGCAGGAGACAGATGAGGTGGTGGTCGTAGACGGGGCAACGCACCATCAGGCCGCGGCCGTGATAGCCGGACGCATCCTGGTAGGCGTCGATGAGCCTGCCGCGGTGTGAGGGCGGGCAGCGCAGCAGGTGGATGCGCAGACGTTCAGCGTCCAGCAGCGGCGGAACGGCGCCGGCCGTCATCCGGCGGGCCAGCGTCGGTTCTCCGGCCATCAGGGCTGTGAAGACCGCCAGGCGCAGCCGCGTTGCCGCCTGCTGGTAGCGCAGTGCCAGGTCGTCGGCCTGCCGGACACGTCGCAACACCTCGACCACGGCGCCGACATGGGACGCCAGCGCCAGCGCCTCCCGGTTCAACGGTAACGGGCTGGCCACCACCAGCACCGGACGTGGCACGTGCCGTCCCAGTGCTTCGCACCGCACATGGAACCCGCCCACCTGCGAGGCCGCAGCGGCCAGCTGTCCGCTTGACAACTGCGTCAGCACCGGCTGGAGACCGGCAAGGATGTTCGGCGCAAGCCGGGGAGTGGACATCTCCACCTTGCCCGCACGGTCGACCAGGGCAATCTCCGCGCCGAGCTGCCGCCCCAACCAGGCAATCAGCTTCTGCGGATCAAGATCGGCATCTTGGCAGACACGTGGCCTCAGTTGGCGCAGCAACTCGTCGAGTACCTGAGGTGTCGGCACGGCTCTCCTCCGCCCAGCTTGTCGGCTGCCTTGTCACGAGTCGACCAGCGCGCACCCCCGGAACCTGAAGTACCGGAGGATCTCCGCGTGGTGCTACTTGAACGCCTCGACCGGCCCGCTCATGCAGCACCCGCTCCGCCGGCGAAACCTTCCCCCTACCGGGACGACGAAGGCCTCACCCGCAGGTGGCTACGTCGGTCCGTCCGTCCCGATGCTCCCACCGAAGCCCGTCCTGGCCACTCCGGCTCGCCTGTGGAAGACGAACGCGCGACAGATGTTCCGGGTCCATTCCGGGTCCATTCCGTGTCCACGACCGACCTCCGCGATTACCCCGGGCAACACCAGGCTATGAGGGCAACTGCAAGCCGCGCACGTGCAGGGGCCGCCCGAGATCCCGCACGGCCTCTCCTCGCGGGCACGAGGCTGAGAGTCCTGGTCAGCTCACACCACGGGCCCTGGGAGATCTGCCACGACGCCCCTCGGGGCCCGGCATATGGACCCGGGGCCCGGCATATGGAGTCGTGCTGCGACGACAGCGCGCCTCTGGGGCACGCGGTGGCCGGCTTGGCAGGGCCCCGGCCGACACCCCCCCGCAGCCAGCGCCAGGACGAGAACATCGACAGTGACCAGCCGATGCCGACCCTGTCCGATCACACGAAAGAGCCCGACCTGCGACAGCATGCGCCCTCCCCAGGGCACTTTGCCCCCGTGAACCCCATAGGGACCACCGTGCGTCTGATCGCCCGCCACGATGCCGGTCGCCGCCCGCGGCTTCCAGGCGAGAGCCCCCGCACCGGCATCCCCGCGATTCCTGTACGGAGGCCCGCCCGAAGCTGGCACGCTTTTGGGGGCGGCCGCCTGGCCCCACATCCTCAACATGCTCCGGAGCGACGACCGACCCTCGCGGCCTGGACGACCGAGTCGTGAACGCAGCGCTCGACGAGCACTGCACCGACATCACCGAGGCCCGCACCGAGCGCGGCGAGGAACCCGGCTACCGCCTCGACACCGCACGCTGGGCCCCCACCGACCCGCCACGATCCCGGAGCCCGACCGCCGACCCGGCCGCGCCCTTCCTGCCGCTTCAGCCGGGGGAGTGGGACATCCCGCACTCACCGCTGCGCCACGACCGCGCCCTCATCGCCGCACGCGTCCTCACCGCCAGGCTGCGCACCGCACCCCGCACCCCGCACCGGCCGCGCCATGTACGGCCCGGCTGCGCACCGGGCGACCGTGCCGCACAAGCAGCTGCTCCTCTTCGCCCAGGAGAAACCGCCCACGTTGGCCCGCCCGGCGGGCGACCTCACGGCCCTGCGCACCGACCGGGAGGCCCTGGAGCTGACCACCGCCCAGATCCGTCGGCCAGGCGCGGTGTTCGCCACCGCCGGAGAGGAAGCACGCCGACGGGTGCGCAAGCTTGCGCACCCGAACCCGGAGCCTGCACACCAGGACCCGGGCGGCGCGCGCCGCACGCACACCAACCAGACGAGCAGAGGACGCACCGCCCGCACCAGCCCCGCACAAGCCCCGCACCGGCCAGGGCCCCGGCGCGCTCGGATGATGCGCGCCGGCGTGTTCAGCGCGCACTGACCGCGCCCGGCGGATCCGCGATTGCTCACCAGGTGCGCACCGTTCCCGGGCAGCCCGACGCCCCGGCCACCTGCACCATGACCGTCGAACGGGCGGACGAAGTGCCCCGTCGGGCACACACGAGATCAGAAACCGGCACTCAGCGCAGCCGTCGCACATAGGCGTCCGCTATCGGGCTGCGCGGGCCCGGCGCCAGGTTGTCTGCCGTGGAGGAGAAGGCCACCGTCCGGGCTCGGGCGTCGAGCGGCCGGTCTCCGGTATCGGCCTGGACCGGCGTGCCGACCGCGTCGGTGATCGCCACCCTGGTGCGGCCGTTGCGCAGGTCGCGCAGGTACCAGGTGCCCGGGTCCGACGTGCCCGCGAACGCCCGGAAGAGCAGGTACCGGCCGTCGCGGCTCAGCGCCCCGTCGGCGGTCGACAGGGCGGGCTCGGGCGCCTCGACGATGCGTAGGGCGTCGGTGCGCAGGTCGCGGACGAAGACGTTGGAACCGTCGCCGTTGCTGTCCTCGGGGCCGAGGTCGGTGGACGTCGAGGTGAAGGAGACGTAGCGGCCATTGCCGCTGATGCCGGCCTGGGACGCCCTGCCGTTGCCACGGGCGCCGTCGGGCGTGGTGTGCAGCGACCGGTGGGTCCCGGTGAGCGGGTCGGCCACCTTGACGTCGGAGGCCGGCTTGTCGTACGGCCAGTAGCTGCTGTTCGTGTACACCATGACGCTGCCGTCGTCGCTGAGCAGCGGCCTGGTGGCCCGGTGCAGGGTGAACGGGTGCTTCGTCAGCTCCCCGGTGCGCATGTCGCGTACGGCGACCGACGCGCCCGGTCGGGGGACCGCCTCGCTCACGGCGAACGCGACATACCGACCGTCGGCGCTGACGGACGCGTGCAGCGCCCATGTCAGGGAATTGCCGAGGTCGTTGCCGACGTACCTCACTTCCCCGGTCCGCAGGTCGCGCCAGTAGACCGACTGCTTGTCATGGACTTCGCCCGGAATCAGGTCGGTCGAGGCCGATACGAAGACCACGTACCGTCCGTTCGCGCTGATGGCTCCCTCGGTGCTGCCGAGCCCGGACTGGCCTCCGGCGGCGTCGGTGCTGACACGCTGGGTGCGGCCGCTCCTCAGGTCCCGCAGGAAGACGTCCGGGGCGCCGTTCGTGTCATCGGGAACCAGGTTGGAGGCCGACGACGTGAAGACCGCGTAGCGACCGTCGGCGCTGAGCGACGGGGCGTCCGACGCGCCGTCGGCGCCCTGGCTGAGACGGACGGTGTGCCGGGCGCCCGGCTTCTTCCCGTGGTGCTCGCGGTGCGGGTCGTGCGATGCCGCCTGTGCCCCCGTTGGCGCCGGCAGCGCCACCGCGCACACGCAGGTGGTGACGGCCACGGCTGTGGCTCCGAGTCTGCTTCGCATGGATGTGTTCCCCCTTGACTCGTGCGGACGTGGACGCCGCCCGGGCTCGGCGAGCCCGCGCGCCAGGCGTCGGCGGCGGCCGTCAGCGTCTGCAGGGCGGTCACCGGACGTCGCGGCGGCAGGCGGCGCGGCCTCCGATAAAACTCCAACTGCCGCCCCTGGACAATCCGATGAATGCGGTACAACCAGGCGGCGAGATCAGCGGTCCGTACGCTTGCCCAGTCCCGGCAGACGGCACGAGGACTGAGAAGCCGCGCAGTCGGACATGCATTGACGGGTGGTTTCGAGGAGTGACCTGTTCGCACAGGGCCGGCACATCTTGGGCGAGTTGGGCTGCGCTCGCTTCGCCGCGGATGGCGAGGGCGGCCAGCAGGTCGGCTTCGACGGCCGCGTACCGCCGCGGACTCCATCCGACGCCGTCGCGGAGGTGGACGGCGCAGACTGCGCGTTCCCTGGCGGCGATGGCCCGGCTGGTGGAGCCTCAATGATTGGGGCGAGGTCGGCAGGGACGACGAACATCGTGCGGCGCATGCACAGCATCCACTCAAGCCTGCGCTCCTCGTACATGGCGCGCTCCATCGCCGGGATGTCCGGGTCGATGGCGCGGGCGGCTGCGGCCAGGTAGTCGGTGGACGGGTCGGTGGCGTGCAGTCCGTGCCGCGCCAACGGCCACGCGGCCCTATTCCTTCGTCGGCTCCACGAACCATCGGCAGCGAACACATCTCGCCTACGGAGGTACACCGCCTGAGTGCCTCTTCCAGATCCCGCGGGTGATCGAGTGTCATGGCCGGCGGTGACGGCGATGAACTGGATCTTGCTGATGGTCGGTCGCTGCTGACCGGGGAGCGCATCCAGCCGGATTCGTGGTGTCCCGAGCGGTGCGCTGGATAGGTTGCTCCGGTGAAGCTGCCTGCGTACTGGATGACGCGTCCCACTCCACCCCCGGACGAGAGAACGTCGGCGTCTTTCGACCGACTGCTGGAGCAAGCGCTCGCGAACGGTCCCGATGAGCCCATCGACTACCGGCTCGAGGCGCCGAAATGGCAGTTCCTCTGCCATGCCGCAGACCGCGGAAGACTGCTGTTGCACGGCTCGGGCGACCCGGCGATCAGCCGCTTCGAACCCCGGCAGCCGGACGACAGCAGCGAGTTCGGCAACAGGCGCGCGGTCTTCGCCGCCGGCGACGGGCTCTGGCCGATGTACTACGCGATCCTGGACCGGGACCGCCACCCGATGTCGTTGATCAATGGCTGCGTCCGCCTAGCCAACGGCAGCGAGCGGCTCGGCGAGCCGCACTACTACTTGTCCATCAGCGCGCAGGCGCTGAAACAGCACCCCTGGCGTCCCGGCACCGTTTACCTGCTACCCACCGGCACCTTCGAGCTGCAGCCGCGGATGCAGGTCGGCGATGCCTGGGTGCAGCCGGCCCAATGGGCAAGTCCCGTGCCAGTGACCCCTGTCGCCAAACTGGCCGTGCAGCCGGAGGACTTCCCGTTCCTCAACCAGATCCGCGGCCATGACGATGAGCGAGTCTGGACCCGTGCCGCCGAAGACCCGGGTGGCTTCCCCTGGCATGCGGAGGCGTGACGCATGCGTCGCGGCGCGACTGAGACTCCCTGACGAACGCTGGGAGATGGACGAGGATCTCGAACGCTTCCGTGGTGTGGGCCCGGAGCCCGAGCAGACAGCTCAGATCCGCGACGCGAAGGTGCGCAAATACCGGATATCCGGAGTCGAGGCCCCGTAGACCATGCCCCGTCAATCATGATCGGAGCCAGAAGGGGAGTGTGGCGGCGGTGACAGTGCCGAGATGGAATCGGCGACCCGGTCACCGAGGCGAGCGTCAATCGACGACCATCCACCAGTACTCACGCCGCCGCGGGCATCTTCTCGGCCGCGCGACGACGCTTCCAGTACGCGACGGTCATCACGGTCGGCAGTGGTCTCCGGCGGGCAGTACGGCCCTGACCGGTCCGGGCATCGGCTCAGGCCCGGGCGAGTTGCCGCGGAGGCGCAGCTGTGCCACACCGGCTCCTTCTGCGGCAGGGGCCGCGATCGAGCCCCCGGCCCCGCCTCGGCCGCTCGCACCCGGCACAGCACGCCACTGTCTCCAGCTCGCCTCACCGATCAGGAGGCGTCGTGATGCCCGACCAGCAGCGCACCGCCCTGGAGCGCTTCCCCGCCGGCGGCCCCCGCGACTCCTGGCCCCAGCACGACCCAGACGAATACGCCGCCCGCCAGCAGGCCCAGGGACAGCCCGCCCGGGTCGTCGTGGACCTGAGCACTGACTCCTTCCTCGTCATCGTCGACAGCCCCGCAGAGACCTCCATCTACATCACCTCGTCGCCAGCCTCGTCCAGCACCTCCGCGCGATCGGCCGGCGGTCTTGTCCGGCGTTCGTACGCGGTGCGAGACTTCACAACCGCCGTCGCTGGTATTGGAGTTGGGCTTGTCACCTACGGGAAGACCGTTACGGCCCCTGACTATCCTCTTCGCACCGGAGAGCGCGTACGGGCCGACGAACAACTGCGTGGGGATCGGGGATGTCCTGCGCCGCCGGGGGCACCGTGTGGTGTTCGCCGCGGAGGCGTCCTGGAAGGGCCGCCTCGCGCCGCTCGGCTTCGAGGAGGAGCTGGTCAATCTGGCCCCGCCGCCCGAACAGCCCCAGGATGCGGGCCAGTTCTGGAAAGACTTCATACGGGACACCGTGCCCGAGTTCCGCAAGCCGACCATCGAGCAGCTGGGCACCTGGATCAAGCCGGTGTGGGAGGAGCTGGTGTCCGGCGCCCGTTACTGCGAGGCGCAGCTGAAGGAGATCATTGACCGGGTCCGGCCGGATGTGATCGTCGAGGACAACGTCGTCTGCTTCCCGGCGCTCACCACGGCGGGCGTTCCCTTTGTGCGGATCGTCTCCTGCAACCCGCTGGAGATGAAGGGCGAGCGAGTTCCGCCGCCGTTCTCCGGGTATCCGGCCGGGGACCGGAGCGGGTGGGACGAGTTCCGCGCCGAGTACGACCGCACGCACCGGGCCCTGTGGAGCGACTTCAGCACCTGGGTGACCGAGCAGGGCGCGTGTCCCCTGCCCGACCTGGAGTTCATCCACGAGGGCGATCTGAACCTGTACACCTATCCCGAGTCGGCCGACTACACGGACGCCCGTCCCCTGGGCTCCACCTGGCACCGGCTGGACTCCTCGGTCCGCGAGACGGAGGAAAAGTTCACGCTGCCACCCGGTCTGGCCGACGGCGGCGCGCTGATCTACTTCAGCCTCGGCTCGCTCGGCTCGGCCGACGTCGACCTCATGCGCAGGGTCATCGCCTCGCTCGCCCGCACCCCACACCGCTACATCGTCTCCAAAGGCCCGCTGCACGACGAGATCGAGCTCCCGCCGAACATGTGGGGCACGGAGTTCCTGCCGCAGACCCGGATCCTGCCGCTGGTCGACCTCGTCATCACGCACGGCGGCAACAACACGATCACCGAGGCCCTCCACTTCGGCAAGCCCATGATCGTGCTGCCGCTGTTCTGGGACCAGCACGACAACGCCCAGCGCATGGCCGAACTCGGTTACGGCGTCCGGCTCGACCCGTACCGCTTCACCGACACTCAACTCCACGGCGCGATTGACCGGTTGCTCAGCGATATGACCCTGCGGCGCACCCTCACCGAGGCCGGTGAGACGATTCGGGCGCGCGACGGGCTCCGTACGGCCGCGGATCTGATCGAGCGTGCCGCCACGGCCTGATCCCCCGGCCGGTGCGGACCGCGATCGAGAAGTTCCGCCGGACGGCGAGCAGTCCTTGGCGACCCACCCGCAGGCCCCGGCCAGAAGGGCGAGCGCCCAGGGCCACGTAGTTGGTACCGGCGCGCCTTCAGCAGCGGTGCGACGCAGCGGGCCGTACGCGCTGGAGAGGTTCTCCTCCCGGTGGCACGCCGAGTGAAAGTAGGCGGTCCGGCACGGATGAGGGGCGTGTCGGGTTCAGGTGGGCGCCGTGAGTTGGGTCGCCGACACCCGGATCGTCATCGCCGGCTTGGCAGGACCCCGCTTGAGGCGTGGCAGGACGATCCCATCCCGCTGCGGGACGTGCCCGCGACGGACCAGAGCGGCGTGTACCGCACCACCTGCACTGCCATCCCCGTGCTGCCAGGCGGGCAGCTTGGCGCCGTCCTCTCCCCAGGACGGCAACACGCGTGCCAGGAGCTCGTGCCCGACGCTGCACAGAGCACACAGGAGCTGCCGCCCCGCCGCGTTCAGCAGCACCTCGCCATCAGACCGTGCGCCACCGCCCTCGTGCCCGGGCCGGTAGTTGCGCCACTTCCAGCAGGACCGCAACGCCTGCGGATCCATCCCGTGGCAAGCGCGATGCGGCTGATCAGGGACGCCGTGGTCTCCTGGTGCAGGGGAGTGACACGAAGAACCCCTCAGTCTTCTGTTGCCGTTGAGTGGTGACGGCCCGGCGGGCCACTTCGTGGAGAGGCAGGTCGGGATCTCGGCCAGCGCCTAGGAATCGAGGAAGTGGACGGGGTGAGTGCTGCCAGGGTTACGACGCCCGCGCCAGCCGCACGATCGCCGCGATCGACCGGTCGACGTCGGCCTCCGTCGTACTGTGGCTGGACACCGAGATGCGCATCAGCCGTCGGCCGCGCCAGGTGGTGGCGCCCATCCAGCAGGTGCCGTCGTTCTGGACCGCCTGCACGACGTGGTCAGCACGAGCGTCGTCGCCGAAGCTGACGAGGACTTGGTTGAGTACCACGTCGTTGACCACCTCGAAGCCCGCCGTGGACAGACCGTCGGCGAAGCGGCGGGCGAGCAGGCAGCAGCGGTCCACGAGCGCGGCGACGCCGTCACGGCCGAGTTCGCGCAGCGCCGCCCAGGTGGCGAAGCCTCGGGCGTGACGGGAGGACTCGGTGGTGAAGTCGGCGCCGCCGGCCGGAGTACCGTCAGCGCGGGTGAGGTAGGAGGCGGTGTACGACAGGGCGTCGGCGTGGAAGGCGGGGCGGGAGCAGAAGGCGTAGCCGCAGTCGTAGGGCACGTTCAGCCACTTGTGGCCGTCGCAGGCCCAGGAGTCAGCCAGCTCCACGCCGTCGACGAGGTGGCGGGTCGCCGGGCTCGCGGCCGCCCACAGGCCGAAGGCGCCGTCGACGTGCACCCAGCCACCGTGGGCGTGGGTGAGATCGCAGGCGGTACGGAGGTCGTCGCAGGCGCCGGTGTTCACGTTGCCGGCCTGGGCGCACACGATCGCCGGCGTGCCCGGGTCGGACGCCAACACCCGGCGCAGGACGTCGGTGTCCAGGGCGCCGCGTCCATCGGTGCGGACCGTCTCCAGGCAGTCGGTGCCCAGGCCGAGCAGCCGCAGCGAGCGGTCGACGGTGGCGTGGCGCTCCTCGCCCGCGACCACCCGCAGACGCGGGGCGCCACCCAGCCCCTTGCGCCCGACGTCCCAGCCTGCCTCGGTGAGCAGATACTGCCGGGCCACCGCCAGCCCCGCGGTGTTGGCCGCCTGTCCGCCGGTGACGAACCCGGTGGACGCCGTGGCAGGAATGCCGAGCAGGTCCTTCAGCCAGCCGCCCGCCGCCTCCTCCGCGGCGAGCGCGGCGGGCGAGAGAGCCGAGTTGAAGGCGTTCTGGTCCCATCCGACGGCGAGGATCTCCGCGGCGGTGGCCGCGGGCAGCGCCCCGCCGACGACGAACCCGAAGAACCGCGGCCCCGCAGTGGCGACGAGTCCGGTCTCGGCGGCGGCCACCAGCTCGTCGACCACCGTGAGCGGTTCGGCGGGCGAGCGGTTCAGGGGGCGGGAGAACGCGGCGCGCAGGGCCGTGTGGTCGACGGGCCGCGCCACCGGCCGCTCGGGCAGTGAGCGCCGGTAGGCGGCGGCGTGCTCGGCGGCGCGATGGAAGACCTCGGTCAGCTCGTCCATGGTGGGACCGTAGCTGCCCGTCTGATCGGCCGGAAACGGCCAATGGGGGGAGATCGGACTGCCTTCGATCCCTCAGCCCGGCCGCGGGAAGCTCGACGGCCTGCGCCAGCGCCGCACGTGGTCCGGCCCCCTTCCGTGTCTCCCGGGTGTCAATGACGGCGGCGGCCGGTACCCCAATCGAAGGCCAGGTCGTCCAGCAGAACGTCCTCCAGCTCTCCGTCCCACAGGCCGTATGGGAGGAGTCGGGCGCGCTCTCGAACCGCTCCCAGAGCATCAGGCTCTCGGGCTGTCCGACCAGGACGTACCGGCCGTATGCGGCGGGCGCACTGCCCGGTCCGTACCCGCGCAGCAATCGGGTGGTGTTTCGCCTGCGCAGGACACGCATCCGAGTCGGGTGTTGCGCACAGATGAGGACCTTCACCGTTCGAAGGGTGTAGCGGTACGTTGCCTGCCGCGGTAGCGGTCGGCCCCGGCGCCACCTGCCTCCACTTGTGGCTCCTGGGCCTCGGCGGGTGGTGGGACGCGAAGTACCGGGTACGGCAGATCGAGGCCCCGAACGCCCCTGCCAATAGGGGCCCGTCATCGTCGGGTCGCGCGCAACTCGAAGCTCAAGCCGGGGGCGGCCCGGAGGCGGTGTGATCCCGGCGGCGCGGTTGGGTTACGGTGCCGCGTATGCGCACCGAGGACGCGATCATCCGACCCCTGCTCCGGATCCGGGACGTGGCCGCGCGCGGGGCCCTGTACGGGCTGGCCGCCGTGCCCACACTCGGGGTGGCCTCCCTGTTCTTCGGCGACCACTACGACCGGACGACGTTCCTCGGCGTCGTCGGATTCTTCGCGGCCGCCATGGCCGTGGTCGGGATCCTCATCGGGCTCCTCTTCTGGTCGGCCTGCGGGGGAGACATCCGGCGCTGTCGCGACTGGCGAACCGTCAGGGGCCAGGCCGGACCCGTGACCGTCGCGGCCCCGGTCCTGCTGCGGATCGGGGTGCTGGCCCTGGTGCTGTGTCCCGGCGCCTTCGGCCTGCACCACCTGGTGGACAGCGCCGGGTACGACAGCTGGCTGTACGGCCACTGAGCCACGCGCGCCCTGCGCGGGCGCTTCAGCGACGTGGCCGAGCCGCGGACCGACTGGGCCGCCCCATGCCTTCATGCTGCGCAGCTGAGACGGCCGCGTTGGCAACGGCCGCCCGTCAGGCACCCGCCGACGAAGTGTGCTTCGTAGTGCCTGCGGACGGCGCTGCCCGCCGCCCGGGCCTCCACTCCTCATGACGTTGATGCTTTCCACCGACATCTGAACGCGAGCACCTGCCCACAGCAGCATCGGACGTCGGCCGGGGCCTTGAGCCCGGACGCCCGTGCCGCTCAAGCGAGGCTTCAGAACCCGGGCCCCGGATCGCCACCGCGCTTGAGGCATTCGTTAGCGGCGTCGAGCCAGTCACCCGCTGGTTTGACGGCTTGCTCGCGCTCGATGCCGGAGTCCACCTTCCCGTCAGAGGAGCGGGCGTCGTCGGCGATGTCGCGGGCCTGCTGGCACGGATCTGATGACGGGCCGGACAACTCGGCGACAGCGCCGACGACGCTCAACGAGAGGGCGAGGGCTGCCGCCCCGGCCATCATCAGGCCGGCGCTCCGGTCCTGGCGTCCCAGCATCAACAGAGTCGGCGCCGAGGTCACTGGCGAACGGGCCGGCTCCCCACGTTCCGCCGCGCACCTCGACCACGCGCCGGGGAACTGCGACCCGGCCCAACCTCCGCGCCATGTGCCAGGGCCGCCGCCTGCGCTACGACCGGGACCACCACGCCCGCACCTGTAGGTTCGCATGTCGCGTGTCCCGCAGTAGCCTGATCGAGCGGAGTCCGTGAGACATGGGGGTGGTGAGTGCAGGCGCCTTCGACCGGGGTGCAGCTCGCTCTGCTCGTCCTTCTGGTGCTGCCCGGGGTCACCTATCAGTTCGTCCGGGAACGCCGCCGTGGGCCGGTGCCCGGTGAGCGTGATCTGGGTGAGCGGGTGCTGCGGGCGATCGTCGCGTCGATCGCGCTGGACGCCCTGTACGCAGTGGTGGCGGGTCCGGCGCTGGTTCGCCTGGCTCGAGGCGCCGGCGGCGGCTGGGACGGCTTCGTGGAACGGCCGCGAGTGGTCGGCTTCGTCGCCGTGGTGCTGTTCCTCGTCGTGCCGGCCGTGGCGGCGGTCATCGTTTCCCTGGTGGATCGGCAGCGGCGCAAAGCTCGGTTCCTGCGCACGCCCAGCGCCTGGGACCACGCGTTCCGCGACCGCGAACCGTGCTTCGTGCGCGTGCGGCTCAAGGACGGCAACTGGGCGGGCGGCTGGTACGGCAACCGGTCGTACGCCTCGTCGTACCCTCACCCGGCCGAGCTGTACCTCGAATCGGCGCGCGTGATGGGTGCCGACGGGGCGTTCGGCGCGCGCGTGCACGGGACGGCGGGCCTGCGGCTGCGGGCGGAAGACTTCGATGTGCTGGAGTTCGTCGAAGCCGGAGAACCGGCGGCCGTGCCGGGGGAGGAGCGATAATGGCGCACGAACCCGAGCTCTCGTACGAACCCGAGCTCACGCCCGAAGAGGCGGCGCTGCTGCAGGAGGCCGCGGAACGCGGCTACACCCCGAAACGCACGGTCGCCGAGCCGGACGAGGCGCCCGGCGGCCCGGCCGGCACCTCGAACGGCAACGAGGACTGACGCGTGGGCGGCGGGCCCGCGAACGGTCTGGCCGAGCGGTTCTGGGAGGCGTTCCGGGTGGCCCGGCACAGCGCGGACCCCGCGTCGGTCGAGAAGGCGATCGACCTCGGCCGCGCCCTGCTGGCCGGCGAGGACGTGGCCGAGCGCCGCTCGGTCCTGTCCAATCTCGGGGGCCTGCTGCAGACCCGCTACCACCAGAGCGGAGACTTCGAGTTCCTGCAGGAAGCCGTCCGGGCAGTCACTGAGGCTTACCTCCTGGCGTACGAAAGCCCGGAGGAGTCGGCGAGCTACGCCAACAACATCGGCATGCTGCTGCACACCGCGTTCCAGCGGAACCAGGACCGCGGAACCCTGGCCGACGCGCTGGACTGGAGCAGGACGGCCGTCGACGAGGAACCGTCCACGAAGAAGGCGTTCTACCTGGACAACCTCGTTGTCGCGCTGCGGACGGCGTTCACCGTGACGAAGGACCTCGCCCCCCTGGCGGAAGCCGCCGAGCACGCGCGGGCCGCCGTCGCATGCTCTCCCGATGACGAGTCCACCGCCAGGAGCCTGCACTTCCTCGCCGTCGTCCTGCGCGACTGGTCCCATGAGACCGGGGAGAGCGGTGTCGTGGAGGAAGCCGTCGACGCCGCGCGGCGAGCGGTGGAGCTCACACCGGCCGGGTCGTCCGACGTGCTCGACCGGTTGAAGATCCTTGCGTACCTTCTCGACGACCGCTACCGGGCTCGCGGAGCGCGGGATGATCTGGCCGAACTGCTTCGGGTCCGGCAGACGTTGGTGGCCCACACCCCGGTCACCGATCCGCGGCACTCGCAGAACCTCGTCGAGCTGACGACCACGGAACGCGACTGGGCCGCGCTCACCGGCGAGGGCCCGCAATCGGACCGTGGCTGGGAACGCGCCGACACCGAAGCCGAAATGTGCGGCCGGTACGCCGCCGAGTTCGAGCAGACCCGGGACTCGACCCTGCTCGAGCGGGCGCTCGAGCTCGGACGTTCGGCGGCGGCCGCCACCCCCGCCGGGCATCCCCGCCGCGGCGTGCGGCTGGACCACTTCGCCACGGCGCTGGCCACCCGGGGTGAAGCGTTCGGGGACCGCGCCGCGCTCGCGCAGGCCGTCATCATCGAGCGGGAGGCGGTCGCGTGCACGTCGGCGGGCCATCCGCTGCGCGTCCAGTTCATGGGCAACCTCGCCGTCAACCTGAACGCGTTGTTCCACGCGACCGGAGACCTGGCCCACGTCATGGAAGCGATCGACGTCGCTCGCCGTGCCGCCGAGGCCACAGAGGCCACCGCCGGGCAGGGTGACCACCCGCGTTCGCTCGGGATCCTCGCCGTAGTGTTGCACAAACGGTTCGAGGTGACCGGCGAACTGCAGGTGCTGTCGGAGGCGGTCGACCGCGCGAGGGAGTCCGTCCGCCTCGGCGCGAACCTGGTCGCCGGGCAGGCCCAGCGGCTCTCCAACCTTGGCGCCATGCTGTCCGACTTGTTCACCAGGACGGGCGAGGCGAGCGTGCTCGACGAGGCGATCGGCGCGCACCGCGCGGCCGCGGACGTGACGGCGGACGACGACCCGGGCCGGGCAGTGCGGCTGGCCAATCTCGGCGGTGTCCTGGGGATGGCCTACGAGAAGTTCGGCGACCGGAACGCGTTGCGGGACGCGATCGCCGCGCGCCGCGCGTCCGTGGCCGCGACTCCGCAGGACAGCCCGCACTGGCCCGGGTACACCGCGAGCCTGGCCGCCGCGCTCGGCGACTGGTGCACGAACCCCGTCGCTCCCGCCGCCGCGCGACGGGAGCCGCCGGATCCGCAACTCCTCGCCGAGGCGGTCGGCCTGGCCCGGAGTGCGGTGCAAAGGCCCGAGCAGGACGCCTATTCCCGGGCGGGCTTACTGACCCTCGTCGCCAACGTCCTGGCGCTCGGCTTCCGGCACCTCGGCGACGGCGACGCGCTGACCGAGGCACTCGACTGCTACCGGGAGGCCGCGGCGTCTGCCGGATCGCCGGCGGAGAGCCGGGCGGAAGCGGCGGACCGGTGGGGCGATCTGGCCGCCGAGGCCGGGCAGTTCGACGTGGCCGCCGAGGGGTACGCCGCCGCGGTCCGGCTGCTGCCCCGGCTCGCCGGGCGTCGCCTGGGCCGCGAGGACGCCCAGTACTGGCTCGGTCGGTTCGCCGGGGTCGCCGCCGACGCGGCCGCGTGCGCGCTGGCCGCCGGCGACGAGGTGAGCGCGGTGACCCTGCTCGAATCCGGGCGCTGCGTGCTCGCCGCCCAGGCACTCGACAGCCGCGGCGATCTTTCCGACCTGCACGAGCGGGCACCCGAGCTGGCCGAACGCTTCCAGACGCTCACCGCGGAGTTCGAAACCGACACCACAAGCGACCGCGTGGCCCTCGCCGACGAGCTCGACGCGGTGACCGACCGGATCCGCGCGCTGCCCGGGATGGAGCGGTTCCTACGGCCCCCGCTGCTCACCGACCTCACCGCGCAGGCACACGAGGGCCCGATCGTGTACGTCAACGTCAGCCGGCACCGGTGTGACGCGCTGATCATCACTCCGGACGGGGTCCGGTCACGCGCGCTGGACCGGCTGAGCGAAGAGACCGTGAGCCACCGCGTACGCGCGCTGCACACCGCGTTCACGAAGGGGCGGCTGGCCGCCGAGCAGGCGATCCATGACACGCTCGAGTGGCTGTGGGACACCATCGTGGGCCCTGTGCTCGGCGAACTGGGGCTGACGGCGGAACCCTCGGCGGACGGTCCGTGGCCAAGGATCTGGTGGGCCCCGGTCGGGCCGCTCAGCCTGCTCCCCCTGCACGCGGCGGGCCATCACCGCGACGGCGGACCTGTGCTCCTCGACCGCGTCGTCTCCTCGACGACGCCGACGATCCGCGCCCTGGGTCACGCCCGCGCGGGCCGCCGCGACGACCAGGGCGAGCCGCGGCTGCTGGTGGTCGCGATGCCGCACACTCCGGACGCCCCGGACCTGCCCGGCGCACAGGCCGAAGCCGACCACCTGGCCGCTCTCATACCCGGCACCACGGTCCTGGTCGGCGCGGACGCGACTCGTGACGCCGTTCTCGACGCCTTGCCGGCCAGTGGCTGGGCGCACTTCGCCTGCCACGGGTACAGCGACCCGGACAACCCTTCGGACAGCCACCTCGCGCTGCACGACCACGACCGCGCGCCGCTTCGGGTGCTGGACCTTTCCCGGCTGCGCCTGCGGAACGCGGAATTCGCGTTCCTGTCGGCCTGCGACACGGCCCGCACCACTGCGCGCCTGTCCGACGAGGCGATCCACCCGTTGGCGGCTTTTCAGATAGCCGGTTTCTCCCAGGTGGTCGGCACGCTCTGGCGCGTCGACGACGCGGTGGCGCCGGCCTTCAGCCAGCAGCTCTACGGCGAGTTGATCGCGGACCGATCCGGTGCGTTGTGCGCGTCGGCGGCGGTCCATCGCACGGTCAGGCAGCTCAGGGCGAAGTACCCGAACCTGCCGTCGGTGTGGGCCGCACACGTCCACGCGGGCGCCTGATGACAAGCAAGAGTGAAGGCGAGAGCCAAGGCGGAGGGTCGCCCGGCCGTGCTGGTGCTGTCGGGCGACTTCGACGCGAGCGGCATGGACATCAGCCGCTCCTTCGTCGAGACGACCAGAATGGGATCGGCAGCGCCGCCGCGCGGCGCGCCGTGTCCGGGACGCGCTCTCCAACGCCTGACTGTGGTGACGACTCTGACAGCTTCGTGCGCACCAACGATGTCCCGCACCGCCCCGGTGCGCACGCGCGGCCGGCCGAACCTTCACCAGGTTCGGCCGGCCGCCCATCGCGGCCAGGGCAAGACAACTGCGAAGGATGCGCTCGTCATCGTCGACCAGGCACGCATGCGCCAAGACCTGATGGAGAAGGTCGCCGACCGACAGAACCTCCGGGATGCGATCGGCAATCCCCGCCGGGACGCCGCCCTTGCCCGCCGTGCCGAAGAGGCGCGGCGCCGCCGATCGCAGGAAGCAGCCGAACGCGAGGCTCAGCGTCCGCTGTGCGGGGACTGCGGGCAGAAGTTCACCGACGACCGATGGAGCGCCGGCACCAGGGTCGACTGGGGCCGCGGGGACAGCCATCCGCACCTGTGCGACGACTGCAAGGCCCGGGCGCTCGAAGCGGAGCAGACGAACAGGCCGAACGCGAGCGCCAGGAGCAGGAGCGCCAGGAGGCGGAGGCGGCGCACAGGCCTCGAAGGCCGGCGGTTGGCTCGGACGCCGGCGCAGCTGACCCGGCCAAGCCACCCCCGGCAGCGCGCAAGGGCTTGCCCAGGGCCGCCTGGGCAAGCCCTCGTTGTCGGTGGCGGCTGCGAGGCTGAAGCGTATGGACATGGACAGCGACGATGAGCAGCTGCTGCGCGGCCGGATCTACGGAGCCGACCACGACCACCCGGGCCCGAAGCCGGGGCGACGCTACGCGGAACTGGTGGGCGGTCCGCTGGACGGATTGCTGCTCGACATCACCGGCCGGGGGCCGGAGGAGATCGACGACGGTGTCTCCCTCGCCACGGAGCTCGGGCAGTTCGGCCCCGGGGGCCGGGCGCTGTACGACCCGCGCCCGGCGACCCGTCCCGGTGGGACTGGGGCGGCGACAGCCCCTGACGGCCCGCCACTCGGTCGGGTGAAGACACGGCAGCGGCGGAACTCTCCCAGAGTGACCGGGCGTAGTGCCGTACATGGACCCGATCAACGAGACGCAGGTGAGCGAGCCGGGCCTGCTCGTCGTCGATGTCGCGGCCGGCGATGACGACACCACGCTCGCCTTCCAGTAGCTGCTCGCCGACCGGTGGGCAACGGCGACAGCGGGGCCGACGACGCGGGATGCGGGGAGCCCGGCGTACGGCTGCGCTGCTATCTGGCTTGCGTCAGCAGGTCACCGCGGCCGCCGTGGTCGGCGCGGCCTCATAAAGGAATCGGCCGGTATGCCAGAGCCTGATCGACTACCTCGTCAGCCGAAAGCTCCCGCTCCGGCGGCCGGAAGATCAAGTCGCTGACATGACCAGACGGGCATGCCAGGGCTCTGTCCAGTCTGTCCAGCCAGCCGTCCACCTCGTCGTCCGAGGCGTCATCCGCGTTCATGATCCGCTGCAGGAGCGCGGCGGCATCCGAGCGACTCATCTCCCCAGCACTCATCACGTCCGCGCGCACGTGTCGGATCCACGAGGCGAGCCCTTGCAGCCGGGAGCGGACCTCCCCGCATATGTGTGGCTTCTGCAACAAGGGCGGCGAAGCCGCCAGGCTCGTGGGCGCCGGCACGCCGAATGCGGCCGCGGTAAACATCGTCGACTCCGGCGGCAAGCCGCTCACGGGCGGGGTAGACCTGTCTGCGAACCAGCTCGTGGAGCTGGAGCCGAGCAAGTCCCACCTGGTGCTGCGGAACGTGCGCGAAGTGATCAGGGGCGGTGACTTCATGAAGTTCATCATGCGGTTCGAGAAGGCGGGATCGATCACCTTCAACGTCCAGTCTCAGATCCCCGCCTACGACGATAGCCCCTCCCTGACCTACTGAATGAGCCACCGCACGGGGCCCTCCCCGCGCGGCCGACCTGCACCGGCCGTTCCGGGTGCTTCGCTCGGGAGGGTGAGCGCGCGATGCTGTCACTGTGTGGTGCAGAGGCGTACGCGAGGTCACAAGCGCACCGACACCTCTCCAGCCGCCCCCGGGGTGCCAGGAGGGCCCGAGGGCGGGTCGGGGTGACGGGCGAGACAGGAAGCTGTGGCTGTGGATGCTGGTGTCACTGGCGATCGACCTGCTCGCGCACCGCCAGGCACACGTCATCCACGCCGTGCGGCCCGCGTCCTTGAGCTTGCCGCCCACGAGCACCCAGGGGCCGTGGAGGCGAAGGAGCTGCCAGTCGGGCGGACCCGCGCGCCGAGGCGTACTTCGTCCGCTCCGGCTCGGCCGCAGCCTGGCTGGATGTCCTTCACGAGCACGCGCCGCACCTACTGGCCGACGAGGCGAGCGGTGTGTACACGGAGTGGACCAGCGTCGAGGCGCACCAGGAGGAGGCCACCGAGACCGGTGACCACGGCGAGGGCCCGCCGCAGCCGGCGTCCAGTACGCCCGGGGTGCGCCTCGCCCTTGGCGGGCGCTACCTCCTCTGCCACTCCCTGCCCTGCCCCCGCCGCGACCGAGGCGCCCGGCGCCGCTCGTCGCCTCCAGCATGCAGGCAGCGGATCGTCCCGCCAGACTCTTCGATAACGTGAGGGTATGAGCCATCCGCACCCAGAACTCAAGGCCGCCCCATCACTGCCCGACGGAGGACTGAGGGTCACCGCCCTGGGCGGTCTGGGCGAGATCGGCCGGAACATGACCGTGTTCGAGCATGCCGGCAAGTTGCTGATCGTGGACTGCGGTGTGCTGTTCCCCGAAGAGACCCAGCCCGGCGTGGACGTGATTCTGCCCGACTTCACCTCCATCCGGGACCGCCTCGACGACATCGTGGCCGTCGTCCTCACCCACGGCCACGAGGACCACATCGGCGGCGTGCCCTATCTGCTGCGCGAGCGGAGGGACATCCCTCTCGTCGGCTCCAAGCTCACCCTCGCCTTCATCGAGGCCAAGCTCAAGGAACACGGCATCCGGCCCCGCACGGTGCGCGTGCGCGAGGGCGACCGGCGCGGCTTCGGCCCCTTCGACTGCGAGTTCGTGGCCGTCAACCACTCCATTCCGGACAGCCTCGCGGTGGCCCTGCGGACCGGCGCCGGGATGGTGTTGCACACCGGCGACTTCAAGATGGACCAGTTCCCCCTGGACGACCGCATCACCGATCTGCGTGCCTTCGCCCGCCTCGGCGAGGAGGGCGTGGACCTGTTCCTCACCGATTCCACGAACGCCGAGGTCCCCGGCTTCACCACCTCCGAGCGTGAGCTGAACCCGGCGATCGAGCAGGTGATGCGCACCGCGCCGCGCCGGGTCATCGTCTCCAGCTTCGCCAGCCATGTGCACCGCATCCAGCAGGTCCTGGACGCCGCCCATCAGCACGGCCGCAAGGTCGCCTTCGTCGGCCGGTCGATGGTCCGCAACATGGGCATCGCCCGCGACCTGGGTTACCTGAAGGTCCCGTCCGGCCTGGTCGTGAGCACGAAGGAGCTGGAGAAGCTCCCTGACCACAAGATCACTCTGGTGTGCACCGGCTCCCAGGGCGAACCGATGGCCGCGCTGTCACGGATGGCCAACCGCGACCACCAGATCCGCATCGGCAAGGGCGACACCGTCCTGCTCGCCAGCTCCCTCATCCCCGGCAACGAGAACGCCATCTACCGGGTGATCAACGGACTCACCCGGTGGGGCGCCCACGTCGTCCACAAGGGCAACGCCAAGGTGCACGTCTCCGGCCACGCCAGCGCCGGCGAACTCGTCTACTGCTACAACATCGTCAAACCCCGCAACGTCATGCCCGTGCACGGTGAATGGCGCCACCTGCGAGCCAACGCCGACCTCGCCATCCGCACCGGCGTCGACCCCGACCGGGTCGTCATCGCCGAGGACGGCGTCGTCGTCGACCTCGTCGACGGCCGCGCCTCCATCACCGGAAAAGTGCCCGCGGGCAACGTCTACGTGGACGGCATGGAAGTTGGTGGCGCCACGGAAGCGTCCCTCAAGGACCGGGTCACCCTCGCCCAGGAGGGCGTCATCACCGTCGTGGCCATCGTCGACGCCGACACCGGCGCCCTGGCAGAGGCCCCCGACTTCCTGGCCCGCGGCTTCGTCCACGACGAGACCACCTTCGAGCCGGTCATCCCCGTCATCGAGAAGACCCTGGCCACCGCCGCCGAGGAAGGCGTCGGCGACGCCCACCAGCTCGAACAGCTCATCGCCCGAGCCGTGGCCAACTGGGCGTTCCGCACCCACCGCCGCAGGCCACTGATCATCCCCGTCATCATCGACGCCTGACCGGGGGCAGCGCTCCGGCTCCCCGCCTCATTCAGAACGGACAGACACCACCTACTAACCACGACACCTACACGCGAGCGGGCTGCGCTTTGATCACCCGCCGTCACTCGTCACTCGTCACTTCGACATGCGACCGGGGAGCGACCGTACGAGACGGTCGTCGAAGAGCTGGTCGATGTGGGCGCGCAGGATGGCCATGGCTGCTTCGGCGGACCGATGGCCGACCAGGACACGGTGCCCAGCCCGTGGCTGAGGGCCAGCAGCCGGGCCGCCTCCGCCGGATCCGGCCCGCCGGCCAGCGCGCCGTCGCGCTGAGCTTGGCTGAGCACGTCGATCAGCTGTCGCCGGGTGGGCGGGGGTGGTGACCTGGGCGCGGACGTGAAGACCACGGATCCGCGGCAACGGCTCTTGGGGCTCGGCGCGACCCATGTGAAACCGCCTGGGCCGTGTCTTTCGGATCAACGCGAAAGACACACGGACTGAGGCTCGGCGCCGTCGGGGCTACCGGGGTCGCAGGGCGTGGAGGTCCGGCAGATGGCGTTCGCCGACGTGGGGCAGAGTGGTCTTCCGTCCGTGGCTATCGCACAGACGTACGCGCTGCCTCGGTGGGGACGAGTCCGTCTCCACGACGATGTCCTGGATGTCGGGCCAGACCCACTTCCGCACCCCGGGTGGCCTATTTGGCGGCCCAGCAGCCCAAGTTGTTCCGGTTCCCCTCCGCCGCCCGGCGCGGCGCGTCCGGCGATCCCAGCAGACCGTACGGCAGATACCCGGACCGGACACCGAGTTCCCACCCATGGACCTGGACGGCGAGACAGGCCAGAGCGAGGGTGCCGAGGGGGAGGAGGGACCGGGGCGCGGGATCACCGGCATCGGCCTTGACGCTCTCCCGGTACGCGACCAGCCGGGCGACGAGGGCGTCCTCGAAGGCGTGCTGGTCGTCGTCGAGGAGTACACGGAGCAGCCGCTGGTCCGCGCTCAGCGCGTCGCCGACCTCGTCGAGCCGCCGGGCGGCCTCCGCGCGCTCCCCGGCGCTCGGCTTGCGCAGCGGAACCGTCGGCCAGTCACGGGGCAGATGCCCGGCCGCCTCGGTGAGATAGGGGCACAGGGCGTCCATGGCGGCGAGGTCGGCGGGGTCGGAGACGGAGGTGTACCGGTTGTAGGGCACGCCGTCACGGATGGCGGGCGCGTAGTCGCCGCGCAGGAGCAACCCCGTGACCCGCTCCCAGTCCCACACATGCCCGCTGACGACACACATCTCGAACATGTCGAGCCAAGTCCGCGCGGTAGGCGCCTCCTTGACGACGTCCCGGAAGGTGATGGGCCCGTCCCCGAACTCGTCGTCGTCCGGGTCCGTGCTGATCCGCTCTCCGACGAGGGGGAACCGGAGTTCCTGGTCCCCGCTCGGGAAGCACATGATGCTCAGCACTCCATGCACACACTCCGCGGCGGTGACGGCGACCGTGCCGGCCGCAGCGTCGAGCCCCGGCTCCGTCACTGTTCGCGCGGCGACATGGTCGAGCAGTTCGTCCGCCATGGCCCGGATCAGCGTCGGCGAAATGCTGCCGTACCGCAGCGAGTGCCACCGCGTGTAGGCCCGCCCGCCGATGTCGTCGAGCGCCTCGGCCAACCGCTGCTCGCTGACTTGATGGCACGTCACATTCCGCACGTACCCCGTCCCTTCATGAACTCGACGACTGGACGAAGCACGTTATCAACGGGCACTGACAGCACTAGCTAACCCTGTAGGCCGTCCTGGGTGCGTGACTCGATCGCGCGCAGGACGGCCACCATGTCCTCGTGGCCGTGGCCCAGCGTCACGGTCTCCTCGAACAGGGCGTGGCAGACGTCGAGCAGCGGCGAGGCGATCCCCGTCTTGCGGGCGGCCTCGGCGATCAGCTGGTTGTTCTTCAGCACGTCGTGGGCCGCCGCCTGCACCGTGAAGTCGCGGGCGTACAACTTCGGCGCCTTCATATGGGACACCCCGCTGGCCATGGGGCCCGCTTCCAGGACGTCCAGGAAGAGCCGGCGGTCAAGCCCGTGCCGGTCGGCGAAGTGGTAGGCCTCGGACAGCCCGGTCACCAGCGTGATCAGGAACAGGTTGACCGAGAGCTTCATCAGCAGGGCGTTCGGCGCGGGGCCGCAAACGAACGTCCCCCGGCATAGGGGTGCCAGCAGCGGCCGTACGACCTCCACGGCCGACGTGTCCCCGGCCAGCATCGCCACCAACTGCCCGTTCTCCGCGGGCACCCTGGACCCGGAGACCGGCGCCTCGACATAGCGCCCGCCCGCCGCGCGCACGTCGGCCTCGAGCGCGCGCGAATATTCGGGCGACGTCGTCCCCATGTGGACCACGACGCGTCCGGCGACGCGCGCCGCGAAGTCCGGTGTGCCGCGGCCCAGCGTGGAGTCGATCGCGAGGTCGTCGGCCAGCATGAGGATCACGGCGTCCGTCCGCGCGAACACCTCGGCGGGATCCTCCGCCACCTCGGCGCCGGCCGCGCGCAGCGGAGCCGTGCGGGCGGCCGTGCGGTTCCAGACCAGCAGCGGGGTGCCGGCCCGGGCCAGCCGGAGGGCCATCGGCTGACCCATCACCCCCAGACCGATGAAGCCGACGTCCATGGGGACCGCCCTCCGTGCGAGGCGTCGTCACGAGCCATGACAGCTGTCATAGTAGCGCGCTTTATGACGCCGGTCATAGAGTGAGTACCGATGTGTCGAGATGGAGGTCACGATGGCGGTGTCCGAGCGCGGGCCACGCGAGCGGATGGTGTTCAGCGCGGCCCAGCTGATCCGGCGGGACGGGGTCACCGCGACCGGCATGCGCGACGTCGCCGCGCACGCGCGGGCGCCGCGCGGCTCCCTCCAGCACTACTTCCCCGGCGGCAAGGAGCAGCTCGTCAACGAGGCGGTGGAGTGGGCCGGCCGGTACGCCGCCCAGCGGATCGCCCGCTTCCTCGCGTCGATGGCGGAGCCGACCCCGAGCCGGCTGTTCGCCGCGATGGTCCGGCAGTGGACGGAGGAATTCGCCAGAACCGGCTTCGAGAGCGGCTGCCCGGTGGCCGCGGCGGCCGTGGACTGCGCACAGTCCACCGACTCCACCCGCGCGGCGACCGCGGCGGCGTTCGCCCACTGGACGCGCCCGGTCGCCGAGGCGCTGACGGACATGGGAATCCCGGCGGCCCGGGCTGAACCACTCGCGACGCTCATGATCAGCACCCTAGAGGGCGCCCTGCTGATCGCCCGCGCCGAACGCGACGACCGGGCCCTGACGACCGTCGTGCGGGAACTCGGACCGCTGCTGGACGCGAGCGTCGACAGCTCTTGTCGGTTTGGTGCCGTGTAGCGGGGTTACTCGCCCGCGTTGGGCGTGCTGGGATCCGGTGTGGCGGCTGCCTGGACCCGGCGAGCGTCCGCGGGCGCGGTAAGGGAGCTGGTCAGAGTGAGTGTGGTTTCGGCTCAGGGCGGTGGCGGAGGAGGTTCCAGCGGTCTGTATGACGTGCTGGAGCTGGTGCTGGACCGTGGACTGGTGATCGACGCGTTCGTCCGGGTCTCCCTCGTCGGGATCGAGATCCTCAAGATCGATGTGCGGGTTGTGGTGGCGAGCGTGGACACGTATCTGCGCTTTGCCGAGGCGTGCAACCGTCTGGATCTCGAGGCGGGCCCGCGCAAGTCAGCCGGGCTGCCCGAGGTGGTCAGTGGCCAACTTGGGCAATCGGGGGGCCAGGCCAAGAGCAAAGGGGTCCTGTCCGGAGCAGCGGAGGCCCTTTCGGACGCGTTCCAGCAGGCTCGCGGCCAGGAAAGGGAAACGGAGGGCGCACGACCCCGCCGTCGTGGCGAGGAGGAGCGGTGAGCACCTACGTCTACGGCATCGCTCACGCCTCACACCCCTCCATGTCGCACCACACCGACGGCATCGGCGAACCACCGCATCCGGTGCGCGTCCTGCGCGCCAGCGACTTGGCCGCCATCGTCAGCGACGCACCCGACAACCTGCGCCCCAAGCGCCGCGACCTGCTGGCACACCAGGACGTGCTCGCCAAGGCCAGCGAAGGCGGAGTCGTGCTACCGATGTGATTCGGCAACCTCGCCCCCGTCGATGAGGCGGTGATGGCGATCCTCACCGAGCATGCGGCCCACTACCTGCAGCGACTGCAGGATCTGGACGGCATGGCTGAGTACAACATCAAAGCCAGCCACAACGAAGAGGCTGTGCTCCGTCTGGTGATGGCGCAGAATGAGGACATCCGCGCGCTGGCCGAGGAAACCCGCCGAAGTCGCCGCCGCGCAGGCCGCCGCCCGTGCACCCGACGGGTCGCGCCCCTCACCTCCTGCGCCACCGAGGTCGCCCTACCGGTGAAGGGCACCTGCTCAGCGATGGAGAGGCTGCTCGCGTCGCATAGCGTCGGCCAGGTGCTGGCGGGCAACGTACAGCGCTGTGTCCAACTGACGGGTTCCGGTGACCACGCACAGCGTGTAGGAGGCGTCCTCGAGCTGGCGTTTGGTCTTCTCACTGCCGCTGGACGCCGCGCGCTGCCTGAGCGTCTCGCAGCGTTCGACGAGTTCCCGCAGGAGCGAAGGATGTGGTGTGAGCATGCGGGCTGCCTCCGTCCTCGCCCGTTCGGACCTCCCTCCTTCACTCCTACGGTCGCAACCCTTGGCGCCCGCCGCACCCGGAGATCGAGGGACCGCCGGGTCAGGGGCGACGTATGGGACCGGAAGCCCGATTGTTGGCTTTCGCCACCGTAGGCACCGATAAGCGCCTGCTCAGCAGCTCCTGTGGGCGCTGTAGGGATTCTGGCTAGCTCGGGCGCTCCCATAGGTGCGGACCCAGCTCCTGCCATTCGACTGCGCCAGGGAGATCGAGGTCGTTCTCGTAGCCGGTCAGCCCGACCTTTTCCAGGAGCCGGAGGAGCTCTTGGTCCGAGTGAGCGGTACCGATGCACCGTTCTGCCTCCGGGCAGCGCACGATGACTTGTCGACCGCTTTCTCCGGGAACCGGCGGTTCCACGATGACCAGTGGCACGATGTAGCCCCCTCGTGATGGGTCAGGTGATCAGTCCGGCGTGGCTCTCTTCACGCCGCTGTCGCTCATACACCCTGTGTACGACGGGTGTGAGGACCCCGCGACCGGAAAGCAGCCAGGTCCTCGCGGCCGCCGCGGTACGCGCATTCCTTGGGGCTGGATGGGGCTGTCCTGGCCCCAAGCCGTCCTGGCGGACTTCAGCGCGTGCAGGCGCCCGAGGGGCTGGTCAGTTGGTGAGTGCCTCACGCAGGGTGGGGCGGCAGTCGATGAGGGCGTCGACACCGACGATCTGCAGGGTGCGCATCACAGATCCGGCGGGGCCGACCAGGCGGAGCCAGCCGCCTGCCGCGGTGACGGCCTGGTGAGCGGCGATGAGGATGTTGATGCCGCTGGAGTCCATGAAGGTGACCTGCCGCATGTCGATCACGATGCGGGGCCGGGCGGTGTCGGAGACGTCCAGGGCCTGCCTGAGCGGGGCGCCGGTGTGGTGGTCGATCTCGCCGACCAGGGTCAGCACGCGGATGCCGTCGGTGGCGGTGACCTCGACCGACAGCCCTCGGGGCTGCTGGGTCTTCTCGGCGTCCGTCATGGGTTCCTTAAGGCATGTCGGTCATACTGGCACGTCAAGACGTTCACCTGGACTGCTGCCCCGGCGTAGTGCGCGCAATGCCTTGGCGCCGGGGGTAAGGCGTGTGCCGCACGTGGGCGGGTACGCGCGGGGGTGTGAACGGGGCATTAAAGGCGGGCCGCGATGGAGCCAGTGTCGGTGAGTGAGGACGGCGCGGCCCCGGATGAGCAGGCCATACAGACCACGGTGGCCCTGGAAGGCGACGGCACGTGCATCGCCCGCGCCCGCCACCTCGCCGCTGACTTCCTCACCCGGGTTCAGGCTGACCATGGCCTGCCCATATCGCAGCGCGCCATGGACCTCACCCAGCTGGTGGTCAGCGAGCTGGTCACCAACGCCCGCAAATACGCACCCGGCCCGGTGCTGATGGACCTGCGCGTCACCGGCGACGCGGTCGAGATCGTGGTGTGGGACTGCGATCCGGTACTGCCAGTGGCCAGGGCCGCCGACGCCGGACGGGTGGGCCAGCACGGTCTGGAGATCGTCGTGGCCGTCGCGCAGGGCTTCGAAGCGCAGCGGGAGCCGGTCGGCAAGCGCATCACCGCCCGCGTCGCCTTGCTGGATGACCCCGGCGGTGACCTCGCCGGGCGCAATCCTGTGTAGCGTCTGCCAAGTCCTTACCTGGGATGTCAGTCGCACCCGCGCCCGGGGCGGTGTCACGCTCACCTGGCATGACAAGACCGGCTGGTCCAACAACAAGCTCCAACCCCAGAACCCCGCGATGGCCTCCTCGAAGCCCCGTCACCCTGCTCCACAGCGTCTTCGCCAACCCGGACGACGTCGCCGCCGTGGCCCCGAAGACTTGTGGCGCATGCCGAACGCGAGTAGGGCGGGGAGCCGGACCGGGCGCATCGGGTGCGGACGGCAATCGAGGGCGCGGCGCCACGCCGGGCGGCTTCTCATCCACCTTAGGGTCCGGCACGTGGTCCCCACTTTCGATGACCTCGTGACACTGCAGCGCACCGCCGATGAGGCACACGCCCAGGTCCAGCTGCTCCAAGCCGAATAGGGCCGAACAGCGGTGAGCGAGTGGACCGAGGACCGGCGCATTGCCTGGCACGCCGCCTGGAAGGCCTGGGTCGAGGCTGTCGTCGAGGTTCAGGCGGCGGTCAGCGCATACGCCATCGCGCAGGCCGTGCGGCACCAGGTCGAGGCGGACGTGAAGAGGACGGCCCGCCATCCGGGGCCGGCCGCCTGACCTAAGGGTCCAGGCACAAGCTGCCCGGCCCCGACCAGTGGTGGTGGCGGCGACACCCCCGCATGCTCATCGAAGGCCTCGGGCGTTCGCTCCGCTCTGCCGGTGCCATCGGCATCGACGCTGACACGGCATGACCCTCAGCCTCGTGGGTTACGGGACAGCTCTCAGGTGCGCGAATCAGGTCACAGTCCACTGGCCGACGTTACGGGCAAAGCCGCTGTGACCGGGAAGGTTCGCCGGGAAGGTGTGTTCGTTCCATCCGGCGGACGGGGCATTCGAAGGCCAGGCGTCCCGCAGAGGTCGGCGTGGCTGGTCGCTGAGAGACCACATGGTTGTCAGCGGGGCTGATAGTTGAGGGTTCCGAGGGGCCAGTTCGTGGACAGCCAGGTCGTGACGGCCGCTTGCAAGGGTGCGTCCAGCTCGGCTCTGTCGGCGCGGACCCAGGAGCGGACGTCGGTGCCATGGCCGTCGCTGCGGGAGGGATAAATGTAGACGCAACCGATCACCTCGTCACTGGCGGACTCGATGACGGTGTAGGTGAATCCGCGGCGCTGAGCGAAGTCGTCCGCGTGACGCTGGAGGTCGACGAGGTTCGCCTCCAGGGCCATCCCGTCCGCGGGAGGCCATTCTCGGTCCTGGAAGCCCGGGGTCGCACGGATGTGCTCGATGCTGCTGGTCCAGGCGGCGTGGTCGGCGGCGTTGTGCTGGGGTCCCAGAGGCTCCAGCCGGAACTGCGGGGTGATCAGGTCCGCGGGGACGACGAAGTCGTCGGGGACGAGGGCATGGTCAGTCATGGGGCCGAGGCTATGAGGCAGGGCTCACGGGCTGCACCTGGATTGATCAGGCCGCTCGCGCCACGGGACGCCCCACCGGATGCCCTTCTCGCTGCGGATGCGGGCAGCCGGTGCCGCCCATCCACGATCTCCGGGCTGCGCGCCCCGAATGCGGGCCCGATTCTTCTACGTTCCTGGTGCGCTCCTGCACGTTGAGTTGAGATCCTCGACACGAGAGTCCTGAGCACCAGGAGTCACGCATTGATCATTCTCGACACGAGCCTCCTTCGCAGCTTCGCGCTCGACAGCGTCAGCACTGACCTGCTGAGAACCATCCGCACATCTGGCGTCGACAGGGTGGCCGTGCCGTGGGTGGTGCTGGAGGAACTCACAGCCGAGCGTGCAGTCCCGTATCGCGAGCAGTGCGAGAAGGTTCGTGCCGCCCTGCAGAGCCTCCACAATGCCGCGCCTGGCCCCGGGGGTCCCTGACGCCACTGGACCTGAAAGGTTTCCAGGAGCACTGGCGAGACAAGACCGGACCATCGAAGTGCTGCCCACCAGCGAAAAAGCCCTACGCGAAGGGCTGCAGCGCGAGATGAATGTTCTGCCTCCTTGCAGGTTCTATGAGGTTAAGGAGAACGGGTCCCCGGTGAAGATCGGCGGTAGCGACGCGGCAATCTGGCTGACCGCCGTCGAGTACGCGCCGGAGCACCCAGCAGGTGTGGCGCTATCGCTGGTTCGGATGGTGGTTGGTCGGCGTGAGTGACGAAACGAGCGACTCATCCTGAGGCGAAGCCCGGGCAGCGTCGGAGGGCGTGGGCTGAGCGGCGGCCGAGCAGCCCCATGTGAGGGCCATGGGGCCAGCAGCGATCAGCCGGTGATCATTAGCCGATCCCTCTGCCTGCGGTTCACGTCTCATGGACACTTCTGTCGTGGATGCTGGAGGTGTCGCCATTGTTGGAGCCGTTGCCGCAGTTGCTGGCGCGCTTGCGGGTGCCGCAGGCGCGATAGGTGCGGCTTTCGTTTCGGCCAGGGGGCAAAGGGTGGCCAGTGTTGCCCAATTACGCCGGGAGTCTCGGCGTGCTTGCTATGTGGCGCTAATCGTACTCGCCTCAGCTATCACTGGTGAAATTGAGCAATACGCTCAACGATCACTCGGGCTTTTCGACACCGAAAACAGCCCGCCCTTGGATGTAGAGACCGTAAGGGCATACAGGGTCGAACTCGGGGAGCTCCTGAACCAGGAAATACCGGGGACGTCTCTATCACCTACTGATACGCCTAGAAGTGGATGGGAGGAGCGAGTCGCTTTGGGGGCAGTACCAATCGATTCAGCAGAGTCAATTGAGTCATATAGGTACCGCTAGGAATCAGTTTGCCGAAGCGGCTCGTTTGGGAATCTACGAGTAGTTACAAGCGTTGGTTGAGGGATCGGGTGAGTTCCCGGTTGGCGGAGCGAGCAGCCTCTAGCTCCTCGCTCCGTTCCTCCAGCTCGCCACATAAGTCGGCTACTTGTTGCTCAAGCAGCATGATGCGGCGCTGGAGTTGGTCGAGGTCCGTCGGGGTGCCCAGGCCGGATTCGGCCCAAACTGTCGCGCCCCGTTCCTCGGACAGCCGCTTCTCCAACTGCCGAACGCGGACCGTCAGACGCGTGTTCCGTTCCAGGGCGTTGGCGAGGTCGGTCTGGAGCGAGGTCCTGGTCACGGCCGCTGTCCTGCTCTGCTCGCTGGGGGTCGTTGCCGCGGTGTGGACACGTTCGAGCAGGTCGCGGTGGCGATAGAGGAAGGTGCGGTCGACACGGGCGGCCCGGGCGAGTCCGGACACGGTGATGTCCTCACCGCTGCTCAGAGCCGCTTCGAGTGCCTGGAGGACGCGTTCGCGGCGGCGGGCGGAGTCGGCCCGCTTCCCCTCGATCATCGGGCTGGTCACGCGGTGGGCCTTTCGGGACGCAGATCGGGTAGGGGTTGTCGGACTCTGGGCAGGCCGAGAGAGACGACCTGGCGGGTGCGGCGGACGACCTGGACGGCTTGCTGGATCTGGGCGCGGTCCTCGTCGGTGAGCTCATCGAGGTCGGCGCGGACGCGGCTGATGAGGCGGCGGACGCGGGTGATCTCCTCGTCCGACGGCATGGCCTCGCCCTTGGCCCAGTCATCGGCACTGAAGGCGGCCAGGCGTTCGCGGCTGCGCAGCAGGTCGGCGAGGTAGGACTCCAGGTCGGGCAGGTAGGAGACGTCGGTGCGGAAGTGGCCGCAGCCCACGCAGCGGAAACGGACGGGGCAGTCGTGGCCGGGCCGCCGGCGGCGACGTTGGCCGGCTCGGTGCACAAACCGTAGGGAACGGCGACCTCGCCGACCGCCCGCCGCGCGTGCTCGCAGTCCAGGACGAGTTGGGCCTGGCGTCAGATCCGGCGGCCGCGCCGGTCGAACTGCATGGCCGTGACCCGCTCGACGGCCTCCCGCCGTCGTTGCTGGCCCACCCGGTATAGCCCTGTGTCGTGCTGAGCTGAGGGTGGTCCATCAGCTCCTTGAGCACGTCGGGTGCGACGCCGGCATCAGCGTGCCGCTGGGCGTAGCTGTGCCGGTAGGCGTAGAGGAAGACGCGCGCCTTGTCGAACGGGATCTGCTGATTTGCGCGCCGCCCGTCAGTTTCCACGACGACGTTGACGTAGAGGTCGGACAGTCCGTTGAGCCAGGTGCGGTGCCGCTGGGCGAGCAGGTCCTCGCTGATCGTCTTGATGCCGTGGGGATTGCGCATCTGCGTGGGCAGCAGCGCCAGGTCCTTCGTGGATGTGTTCGGGAAGCGCCTTCGCACGCTCTCCTGCTGCTGGGTGATCAACGCGGCGGTCGCCGCGGCGATGGGCAGGCGCCGGCGAAGGCGGTGGGACTTGTAGTTGTCGTAGATGAGGACGGGCTGGCCGTCCTCATCAGCATCGAGGCAGTCCCAGCGCAGATAGCTGATCTCCTGCGGTCGGCGCCCCGTGTCGATGATCAGTTCCACTGCGATCCTGATGTGCGCGGGCGCGATGGCATCGAGTGCGTCCAGCTGGGAGCAGAGCTGCCGCATGACCTCCTGGGGGAGGTCCTTGCCAGCCTCGGACTCCTCTGCCTCATCGGGGATGTCCTCCTCTCTGAGGACCACATCACCGGGCAGCCCGTCCAGAGGCTGGCCGGGGCCGGTGAGACCCAGGGAACGCATGCGACGCAGGACCCGTCGGAACCTGGTGATCCGCTTGTAGCGCCCGTCCGCGGACAGGGCGCCCTCCTGCTGCAAGAACGCCTGTCGGTGAAGGAAGGCGACGAGGTCCGACCGGCCCAGGCGGCGGAGGTCCATGCCGTGATCGTGGCGCTGCAGCCGCAGGCTCTCCGAGAACTTCGCCAGGCTCTTGATGCCGCGCTGGACCGTGATGTGTGCGCGCTTACCGCGATGCTGTGGCAGTTCCTCAACCGCCCATGCCTTCGCCGCTTCACGCAGCCAGGGCTGGCTACTGACTTCGGCGTTTCGGGGTCTGGATTTGTGTCGGGACCGGTGACGCGGTCCGTCCGGGCTGGTACGCCGGAGGCATGCGGTATCCGGACGGGGGCGGGCTAACCGCCGAGCAGCGCAGGCGCCGGGAAGAGGTACGGATGCGGGCCGTTGACCTCTTCGAGGCGGGCGTTGAAGTCCCCTACATCGCCCGGGAGTTACGGGTGAGTGAGAAGTCGGTCTACCGGTGGCGCCGCACCTGGGGGACGGGCGGGCGCGAGGCGCTGCGTTCCAGAGGCCCTTCCGGCCACGACTGCCGGCTCGGCCCCCACCTGCAGGCCAAGCTCGCGAGGTGGCTCGACGAGGGGCCGGCCGCGCACGGCTGGGCGGACGACCAGGTGTGGACCGCAGCAAGGGTACGCACGCTGATCGGGCGGAAGTTTCACATCTCCTCCAGCGTCTCCGGGGTGACTCGGCTTGGGCGAGACGGACTACATCCGCCTGCTGGATGGCGCCCACCACCTGCTGAAGGCCCCGCTGATCGTGGTGTGGGACCGGCTGAGCACCCACATCTCCAAGACGATGAAGGCACTCGTGGCCGAGCGGGACTGGCTGACAGTGGTCCTGCTGCCCGGGTATGCGCCCGACCTCAACCCGGTGGAGGGCCTGTGGGCACACATCAAGCGGAGCCTGGCCAACCTGGCCGCCCGCACCCTCAGCGAGTTGGAGACTCTGCTCCGTAAGCGGCTCAAGGCGCTGCAGTACCGGCACCGCCTCCTCGGCGGATTCCTAGCCGGGACAGGGCTCGCTCTCGACAGACCGGACGGACCCTAAGCCGAAGTCAGTAAACATTCGCGGGTTCCGCCGTCCGGATGATGAGGTGGCACGGTGAACATCCACGATGAGGCGGCGGCTGTCCGACCGTTGACACTGGCTTGGGTGAACCGGCACCTGGAGGTCGGCGAACGGATCATCAGAACCGAGGCGCTGCACGGCGGCATCACCGCCGAAATGCGGAGGCTGACCATCGGCACGCGGGACGGAGGCACCCGTGACCTGGTGCTGCGGACCTACGTCAACCCGTACTACGTGGAGCACGCCGAGGACGGGCTGAGCAGGGAGGCCGGTGCCCTGACCCTGCTCCCGGGGACCAGTGTGCCGGCTCCTGAACTGGTCGCGGTTGATCTGACCGCCGCGCACTGCGAGTATCCATCGCTCCTTATGACACATCTGGCGGGCCGACCGGTCCTCAACGATGAGGGACTGGAGACGCGCGTCCCTTTGCTGGCCCGTCAACTCGTGGCGATCCACGCGTTGCGACCCGCTGAGCGGCCACGGAAGTACGTGACGTTGACGACCGCCGACACCGTCGTGACTCCGAAGGGCGCCGACGCGACGGTATGGGCCGCGGCGATCGACGTGATCCGCAAGCCCGCGCCGCCCTATGAAGGGCGATTCCTGCACCGGGACTTCCAGCCCGGCAATGTGCTGTTCGACGTGCCGCCCTCAAGGCCGGCAGGTGCCCGGATCACCGGCGTCGTCGACTGGGCATCGACCTCCTGGGGCCCGGCGGATCTCGATGTAGCGCACTGCTCCGTCAATCTCGCACTGCTGCACGGACCGGAGTGGGGTCTGCGGTTCCCCGAGGCGTATGAGGAGGCCGGCGGGGTGCTGGCCGCGGCCGCGAGCGAGCGGCTGTACTGGCTCGTACGGGACGGGATGGCCGCCTCAGAAGAAGTGCAGTCGGTGTCGCAGCCATGGCGGGAGGCAGGGAGGACAGAGCTGACGACGCGAGCCGTGGAGGAGCGACTGGATGCCTACGTCACCGCCCTGATGGGCACGCTGGGCTGAGCCAAGACGGTCCGGGCCGACGCCAGCCTCATCGTTCAGCGCTCAATCAAGTGCGGAATCGAGCAGACTCTGGGGAATTCGGGCATCCCATCACTCGAACCGCGCGTGAGGGCCGCTGCCTGAAGTCCCGGGTATCAAACCTGACGCGGTGGTCCACCTACGTCCTGCCGCGCCCTCCAGCAGGGAGTGAGCAGCTCGGCGGCGAGGTCGCACACCGCAAGAGCCTAGGCTGGTCCAGTCACCATCGCAAGGCGCACCTCGGCCAGGCCGAGGCGGACTGAACGCCGCGCCAGGCGCGTCTCCATCGGCCCATCATCGTCACCCTGAAGAGCCGAACTCAGTAATGTCACTGAACCGGAGGTGACCGACCATCCCGAAGACGACCAAGTCCCACACGTCCTTGAGGCGTTCGGTCTCCGGCGTCGCGCCGAGCCGGTCGATACTGGTCGTGAAGGCGGCCACCAGCTGGCACTGCAGCCGGGTCAAACCCGTGAGGTCGATCTCGCTGATCGATCCCACCTGCTGGCGACGGACCGTGTCACACAGGGGCCTGAGCGAGTGGTCCTTGGTCTTGGCCCCGGACCGCGTCCTCTCCTGCAGACCGAAGATGATCTCTGCGACCAGCAGCTCGGGCAGACCGCAGCATCGGCTCCCTCAGCGTCCACGTCACGCACCATGCCTTCCACGCTGGTCGGCCGCCGTTCGAGTGCGAGTGCATGACCCGAGCACTGGCTCAGGCGGGCTGGGCGATCTTCCCGCGTGACGCCGCTCGCCGGTTCCTTGCGAGCGGAAAGGTCCTTGTGTGGTCATGGAGTTGTCGGCGCAGGCCGGGCCCGGAGTAGAGAAGGCCGCCGAGCAGACGGTCGAGAGTGCATGTCACCTCGCGGACCTCGCGGGCCCGGACGGGAGCACGGTGGCCGCCGAGGACGTCCTTGACGCGGTTGACACCCTCACCGAGACCCTTGGCGGCGCCGGCGAGGACCTCGCACAGGCCCTTGCCGCGGTGGCGACTGCCACCGCCCAGGCGCGTCGGCGCCTGGGTATCACCGTGGACGACCAGGCGCCCGGGCGGGACAGCGCGGCGTCGGCGCCCGTAGCGCGCGGCCAGGAGCACAGGCTGCCCAGGCGTCGGGGGCTCGGTCCGGGCTTCCGGGGCATCCGTACCGACCGCTGAGTGCCTGTTTGGGTTTCGACAGCTCAGGGGTTCACGAGCGTCACGGCTGGCCGGACGCGCGGGCCGATCGCTTCTTCAAGTATCTGTGGCATGACCAGCACCTCTCACCAGGAGCACCCACATGTCATCGTTAGGCTTCGGGCGGGAGGTGCTGTTCGGTCCTCCGTGCCGGAGAAGAGCGCGAGGCGGCCCGCCAGGGCTTCAGCAGCAGCCTCAGCGTCGTCGCTGGTTCCCCGGCTGAGCTGCACCCTTGACCTCAACCTTGGTTGAGGCGCAACACTCGGCGCATGGAGATCACAAAGAGCAGCACCATTCTCTTCCGTAACACCATGCGCATCACGGGTGGTCACCTCGACGGTTTCCGGCGAGCCATCGCGCAGGCGGTGGCATTCGCTCAAGAGCACGGCCCTCAGCTCATGGTCGAGGTCTTCATCGACGAGGAGCGGATGCTGGCGCACAGCTTCCAGCTCTATCGCGACTCCGATGCCATCCGCGCCCACTGGCGGCTGTCGGATCCGTACATCCGCGAGGTGATGGAGCACTGCAGTGTGCAGCACTTCGAGATATTCGGTGCACCGGACCATGACATCGTGGCGGCCCTCAAGACCCCTGATGGCGAATCCTTCCCCTTCGTCATCTCGCCGCGCCTCGCCGGCTTCAACCGTCTTGGGGCGCCCGGCTTGGGTGAATCACACCCTTAGCTGGGTTTCGTGACTCCTTGAATGGATCTGTTGCCGCCTGATGGTGTGGCTGCGGGGCAGAATCCGCCGGTCCGCGCTTGGTGATCTGTGATGTGACCGGGTGAGTGAACGCAAGCCGTACCCGAGCGACTTATCGGACGAGCACTGGGTGTTGATGGAGCCGGTGATCACCGCGTGGAAGGCGAGCTGACCCGGCGCCTGCCCGAGGAACGCGCCGCGTACCAGGGCGTGGAGGCCGGTGCGCGGCGAGGCGCCTCGGTGCGGTGGGCCAGCCGGTGCCCGGCGGCTCGCCCTTACCGGCGGGCTAGGCGTTCACCAGGTGTGTGGCGGTGACCGCTTCCCGGGTGGGGGGGCTGGTTAACCTTGTTCTTTAATCTTCCAACCGTTGTAGGGCGGTAACGGTCTTCTCGCGGCGGACGGTTTTGCCCACGTCATAGCGGGGTGCCCGGTGCTTATTCAGGGTGCCGGGCGGTCGCCCGGGGCCGGGCCGGTGCGGTTTTGGTGCTCTGGCGGGGCAGGGCATGTGTTGGCGGAGGTTCCGAAACGTGCGCCGCACCCGCGCGGGAGTGAGCCGGTGTGGTGCGTCGGCTTCTCCCACGGGTGTCGCAGATCGAGAGTGATCAGGCGGGCGAGTCTGAGCTGGGTGTAGGCGGCGGTGATCAGCCACGTCCACCGGTCGGCCGCTTCCGGTTCTCGCAGCCGGGGCGCGTCCAGCCCAGCGTCTGCTTGAACAGGCGGACGTGGGTTCCAGATCGAAGCGTCGCAGGAATGCCTGCCAGGCCCGGTTGACGTCCGCGTCGTCGGTGCCGGTCTTCGAGGACCACAACCACACCGCCGGGGCCGCCCGGTCCTTCGACAGGTGCTCAACCTCGAGCCGGATCAGCGTGCCTTCGACCAGCGGGAGTTCGCCCTCGTGGTCCAGCCAGGCGGCTCGATGGGGCAGACGCGGGGGGACCCAGTCCCACGCCTGCGCGGTCGCCTTGCCGTAGTTCGCGGTGGCGGTGCGAGTGGTGACGGCGGGCTCGGGCCAGGTCTCGGGCCTGGTGAAGCGGAAGTCCGGGCCGTGCCTCGGCGGGCGGCCGCCCTTCGGGTCGTAGACGCGCGGCCGCATCACACGGTCACCGCGAACACGGCCGACCAGCTCAACGGGCAGATCCCGCAACACCCAGGCCAGACGGGTCACGCCGTAGCCGGCGTCCGCCACGATGACGATGTCCGATTCACCCGGCGCCCACTGCCCCGCCGCGACGAGCCGTTCGACAACGCCGCGGAGCTGGGCGGCGGTAACCGCGGTGGCGTCATCGGCCGGTCCCAGACGGACCGTGTCCAGGATCTGCGTCCACGAGGTGGCGCCCATCTCCAGCACGGCGACGAACGAGTACGGCCAGCCGGGGATGAACTGCGAGGCCGTCTTCGCCCGCCCGTAGACGTGGCAGAAAGTGGGTCCGGCGAGCACGGCGCGTCCGACCGCAGCCACGGCGACACATCGACGGCCAGGACCAGGCGCCCGTCCGGGAAGCGGGGCAGCGAAGCGGGGCAGCGACAGGCCAGCCAGCGACGACCGCAGCCGGTCGGTGTCAATCCGGCCCTGGTTGAGGCCGTCGTACATCGCACCGTGTCCACGGCGGTGTTCGGGCAGGAGCGTCAGCACGACTGCCGAGCGCACCGCGCCGGGCGGCGCACACAGCACCGCGTCCGCCAGCTCCAAGAGCTCATCACCACGTCCGGTCAGACACGCGTATAACTCGTCCCGGAAGCGTGACGCTTGTCCTACCGCAGCTTCAGGCAGCAGACCCACCCTCACGACCTTCGTCTCGTTCACCGCACCTTGATCGAGGTACATGATCAAACGAAGGCCGCCTCAGCGTCAGGAGAATGCCCAGGTGAGCGGCTTGGTTCGAGACCGTTTCGACAGGGGAAGGTCGAACAGGCTGCGCCACGCGGGTGCAGTCGATGAGTTTGGGCGGCGATAGGAGTCTGAGGCAGCACACCCGATCTCTGGAGGCTGCCCTATGGCTGAACCACACGCTTTGGAAACTCGGAGAGCTCTGGAACGGGCGATCCACGTCGAGCGGTTGGCGCTCGCTCAAGACCTCGCCGAGCTCAGCGAAGCCCAATGGGCGAAAGCATCACTGTGTGAACGCTGGACCGTGGAGCAGGTCGTAGCCCACCTGACGGCAGGTGCCAGCACGAGGATGTGGCGCTGGCTGCTGAGCATGCTGGCCGCACGGTTCAACCCCGATCTGCACAACGACCGACGGCTCGCAAAGCACCGTGGTGCTACACCTGAAGAGACCTTGCGGCGATTTCGCGCGGTTGTCGCCGGGCCCGCCGGGCCGACAGGACATACTGCGGCCTGGCTGGGCGAAATAGTCGTCCACAGCGAGGACATCCGTCGGCCATTGGGTCTTGTGCGGACACCCCCGGTGGCCACCACGACTGCCGTGGCCCGGTTCTTCGCCAGCCGCGATTTCACCGTCGCGAGCAAGACTGCAATCGCGGGCTTGCGGCTCGAGGCCACAGACGGACCGTTCACCACCGGCTCGGGGGATCTGCTCCGGGGGCCGACCCTCTCGCTGGTGATGGGGATGGCCGGCCGCGCAGCGGCCTGCGAGGACCTTGAAGGGGACGGTGCGGCAGTCCTGCGTGCCCGACTGCGCTCAGGTTAAAGAACTTCCCAATGACGATGTCAAGCCGGTGCCGTGACGGTTGGTAGGGCCTCGTAACACTCTCCGTCGCGGAGCATGGCCCACAAGACGTTGGCTCGTCGGCGGGCCAGAGCGAGCAGGGCCTGCTTGTGTCCCTTGCCCTCATTTCGCTTGCGCCCGTAGTACGCCTGGGAGGCGGAGCAGGTTCTCAGACTGGCCATCGCGGAGAGGTAGAAGGCCCGGAGCAGGCCGCGATGGTAGCGGCGCGGGCGACGCATGTTGCCGCTGACGCGGCCGGAGTCCCGGGGCACGGGTGAGAGGCCCGCGAAGGACGCGAGGCGGTCGGCCGTGCCGAAAGCCTCCAGGTCGCCACCGGTGGCGGCGATGAACTCGGCGCCGAGGAGGGTGCCCATGCCGGGCAGGCTCCGGATCACCGTTGCGTGTCGGTGCTCGTTGAACCGGGCCTCGATGAGCGCGTCGAGTTCGGCGATCTCCTCGTCGAGGGCCAGCACGCCCTTGGCGATGCGGGCGACCATGGCGGCTGCGAGGGTCTCTCCCGGCAGTGCGGTGTGCTGGGCCCTGGCCGCCTCGACGGCTGTCTCGGCGAGCCCGGCGGCGTTCTTCACCTTGCGGTTCCTCAGCCAGGTTCCGATCCGCCTGGCCCCGCTGCGGCGGATCGCTGCCGGCGCCTGGTAGCCGGTCAGCAGGACGACCGGCCCCTTCTTGTTCAGGTTCAGCATGCGCTCCAACGCTGGGAAGAACTCCAGCAGTTGAGCCCGCAGCCGGTTGGTCTGACGGGTCCGGTCGTTGACCAGATCGAGGCGGCGGGCGGTCAGGGTGCGCAGGTCGACGGCTATCTCGTCGCCGGGCCGCAGGGGACCAAGGTGCTGGCGCATGCGTGCCTGGTCGGCGATCACGAACGCGTCCTTCTCGTCCGTCTTGCCCTGGCCGCGGTAGGCCGTCGACGCCTGGTGCACGGCCAGGCCGGTGATGTAGACCATCGGCTGCTCGTGGCTGAGCAGGAGGCCGATGAGCAGGGCAGCGCCACCGTGGTTGACGTCCACCGCCCACAGGGCGTCCTCGGAGAGGGCAAGTACGTCGGCGATCAGTTCCAGCAGGGCCGGTTCGTCGTTGAAGACTCGGCGTGAAAGGAGGCGTTCACCGCGCTCGTCGACCACTACGCAGTGGTGGTGTTCCTTGCCGATGTCCACTCCGGCCCAGATCTGGGGCACGGTCACCTCCGCCAGCTCGTCGTCACACATCGATCCCGCAGACGACCTCGCCGACGTTGTCCTACACAGCGATCGAGTCGCGTATCCCAATTAGCGGTCGAGTCGTCGCGGGGCTCCGGGCGGCCAAGTTCTTTGAGCCATCCAACGGCGACAAGCGCACAGCCATACCCAAAAACCCCTGGGTCCGCCGATCTTACGAATGACCAGCTCAGACCCACGCTCGGAAGGTAGGACAAGCTGTGGGCTTGATCCGCTTTGACGGACATCCGAGATCAGGGGTTCAGTCCCGGGAGGATGTCCATCATGGAGAGCATGGGGAAGAAGAAGCCTCGCCCTCGTCGCTCGTTCACGCCGGAGTCCAAGGCGGAGATCGTCGAGCTGTGCCGACGCGGTGACCGTTCGGTCGGTCAGATCGCCAAGGACTTCGATCTGACCGAGACGGCGGTGCGTGACTGGGTGAAGCAGGCCGAGGTCGATGCGGGTGAGCGGGACGGCCTGACCAGCGGCGAACGCGAGGACTGGCCGCACTGCGGCGGGAGAACCGCCGTCTGCGTGAGGACGTCGACATCCTCAGGCGGGCTACGGCTTTCTTCGCGAAGGAGACCCGGTGACGGTGCACCCGTTCATCGAGGCGGAGAAGCGTGCAGGTCACAGGGTCAATCGAGCCTGTGAGCTGTTGAAGGTCTCCTGGACCGCCTTCTATGCCCGCCGCGCTGCCAAGCCTGGTCCCCGCGCGGTCCGTGACGCCGTGCTGGCGGAACAGATCGCGGACGTCCACACGAGATCGCGGGGAACCTATGGCGCCCCGCGCGTCCATGCCGTGCTCAAGCGGGAAGGCGCCGGATGCGGCCGCCGACGTGTCGCGCGGCTGATGCGGGCTGCCGGCCTGCAGGGCCGACACCGCAGACGACGGCACCTGACGACGATCTGCGATCCACGGGCTGCCCTGCGGCCCGATCTCGTCGTCCGGGACTTCCAGCCCGACCCCGCCGGCCTGGATACCCGCTGGTGCGGCGACATCACTTACATCGCCACGGAGGAGGGCTGGCTCTATCTGGCCACCGTCATCGACATCGCGTCCCGTCGCGTGGTCGGCTGGGCGTCGGCGACCGCCTGCGGACCGATCTGGTCGCCGACGCCCTCACGGCCGCCTGCCGCAAGCGCCGTCCCGCCCGGCCGGTGATCTTCCACTCGGATCGCGGCTGTCAGTACACCAGCCAGCAATTCGCCGCACTGGCAGACCAGTTGGGGGTGCGTCTGTCGGTCGGCCGCACCGGACAGTGCTGGGACAACGCACTCGCCGAGTCGTTCTTCGCCACCATCAAGAGGGAGTTGCTCGACACGAGCTCCTGGCCCAGCCGGGCCGCCGCGCGAACCGCGATCTTCGATTACATCGAGGGCTGGCACAACTTGCACCGTCTGCACAGCAGCCTCGGCTACCGCAGTCCCGCCGAATACGAGACCGTACTCGCAGCCTGACCACCACACCAATGGTGTCCGTCAAAGCGGAACAAGCTCACCCTTCGGGATCCGGTGCGTCCGTCCACAGCCCGACACGATCGAGCTGGTCGTTGAGAACGAGCAGCGCGCCAGAAGGCTGCTGACATGGCTGCTCCTTTCCTACGAACCAGGCGGCGAAGTCCACGGCATGCCGGGACTATGGATCCGGCAGCGCACGCGCAGGGGCGTCGAGCTGCACATCGCTGGCCAACGCACCTCCGCCTGGCTAACCGGGCCGGACCCGAAGATCTGGAAGCGCACGGAGACAGAGAGCCTCGAGCACGCTGCGGACCTCGGGTGGAGGCCCTGTGGCGCGGGCCAGAGAAGTGGTCAGTGGAAGAGCTGTCCTTCGAGCAGCAGTGGAATACAGGGCGAGTGGACCAGACAGTTCCGATCTGGCGCCTGGAGTGCAAGCGGACTCCTACGGCATCGGCCTCTTCCACACACTCACAGCCGCTGACGCTGTCACCGGCTACAAGGGGCTGGGCATCAAGGGCTATGACGGCAGCGGGCCGGTGCGATGGTGCCTGGACATCATCCACCGCTCCGGTGTCCGCTATCAGAAGCAGGAGCTGGTCAGCGCGCTGATGGATCCCGAATTCGGGCTGCCTGTCGCCCGATCGGGACATCTGGATGCGAGCTATCCACCAGAGACCATGGAGAATTGGGTCCGTCTCGACGATGAGGGCCGTACGGGCCTCATCGAACTCCGCTTCACCACCCGCAACTAGGGCATGACGATGAACGCCCATGCCACGGTGGACATCCCCAGTGTGATGATCCCCGCATCCAGCACGGCCCCCCATCGCCCGCCGCTGCCCCATGCCGCCATCAGGCTGACCAAGCCGGCGGCGAAGCACCGGTAGGCCGCCAGATACAGCACGTCGGCCGGTGACGGGAACGGCACCAGCGTGCCCGCGGCCTGGAAGAAGCCGAAGATGACGTCCGCCACCGTGAACAGCCCCATGCCGGCAGCGAACAGGTACCAGGACCGGCTCGGGCGCGGCCGGTGCCACCGGACGCCGACGACAATCGACACCGTGGAGCACGCCGCAAGCACCGGGGAGAGCAGGTGACGTAGGTCGCGGTGACCACGACGAAACGATGATCACTGCGGCGCCGACGGCCAGAAACCACCACCAGGCGTTCCTGCGCCAGCGCAGCGCCTTGCTCTGCGCCTCCTGCATGACACCTCCGCGGACGTGACCCATGGTCCTGGCCGGGGGCCTGGGTCGGATGGCCCACAGGGGCTGCTGTGTGGTGCGTTACCGCGTGCTGGTCAGTGCAGGGTTCCTGAGGAGGCGCGTGGCCATCGCGGCACTCCGGCGTGGGCATGGCGCCGGCCGGCCGCGGGCAGTGGTGAACTATGGCTACGGATGGTGGCGTTGCGCCCGGCGTGCAGGTCTGCTCTCTCAAGGTTGATACGCCGCAGCTGATCCCGCCGGGGACCGCGTACAAGATCGTCCGTTTCCCCTTCGGAGCGGCGGAGTCGACGGACCGATTCGGAATGCACCAAGCCGTCCAGCCGGACGGCTACGGGGTGAGTGACTGGGCGACGGACGACCGTAGCGGCTTGATCTGGCCGTCCAAAGCCGGCTGGGGCCACCTGCACGCGATGATCCAGTGGGAGGCCGCCGGCGGCACGGGCGGCTACAGCGAGCTGCGCGACCAGTATGTACGTGACCCGCTGGGCCTGACGCCCCATCCCTACGACACCACGGCGACCGAGCACCGCACGCCGACACCCGGCGGCCAGTTCTACGTCAAGAACCACGGCCTCTTCGTCGATCCGGGCACCCCGGTTGCGCTCCGTGTCACGCACAACGACGCCAGCTCGCGTCTGTTGACCCTCGCCGAGTTCAAGCTCGTCATCCACGATGCCGCCTAATCACGAACCGGGGGGGCTCGCTTCGTGCAGTGATCCTCAGCTACCGGCGGATCACGGCCTGGCGGCCGACGTGCGGGGCATGGCTGGGCCGCTGGGCCATACCGACGGGCGGGCCCGGGGCGGAGCGGCTTGGGTCCGGCTTGTGCTGCGGGTGGTTGAGCCGGAGTCGTTGCGGTTGATTTTCACGGAGCGGTCTGGTCGTTGCGGTTGGAGCCCGTGCAGGTCGTGGATGGAGCCGCCGCGGCGGTTACGCACGCCCACCGACCGCTGTGGTTGCGCTTCTCATACACGCGGGCGGTGCGGTCGGAGTTGTTGCGGATGGAACTGCCGTGGTCACGGATCGCGGAGGGGAGGTCCTTCGCGCTGACGTCCACCGCGCGCCTCACCCACGGCTGACCACCGAAGTTGATCTCGGGCTGGATGCACACGTGACCGGATTGGCGGTCCATCGCAGCCCGCGTCGCGCTGACCTCGCTGGACGCGGTAGTCGGAGGGGCCATGGGCAGGAGGCCAGGGCGGCGACGGCCCCGGGCATGCACCACATTCTTGTCACGCACTACACATACTGGTTCGCGCAGTACATCAGCACGCTGCAGGCAACTGGCCAAGCTCGCGGAGAGCCAGGGCAAGGGCCGTAGCCCGGGGCCTGCTGGGGACATCGCTGAAGGAGTACCGCGAGCCGACCCGGCGCCGCCCGGGGAGCGCGCGGCGTACAGGGCGTGGAGGCCGCGCGCGGCGAGGCGCCCAGCAGGCTCTCCGGGAGGCGTGGGAGACGGTCAGGGAGAGTCGGTTCGCCCAGAGCCTCGGTGCGGCGGGCCGGCCGGTGCCCGGCGGCTCGCCCTTTCCGGCGGGCCGCACCAGGTGTGTCGGCGATCGCTTCCCGGGTGGGCTGGTTATTGGGTGGTGTGGGTGAGCCAGCGGTGCAGTGCGGTGTGGACGTAGTCGGGCAGCGTGCTGAGATGGTCGATGGCCTCGCGGTCACCCGGCATGGGGGCGACTCCGGCGGTGGTCAGTGCCGCGTGGAGTTCCAGGCGGTGCACATCCCGCGGGGCGAGGGTGAGGTTGAGGCGCTGGGCGGGGTTGGGCGGCGGCAGCAGGAAGTCGTCGTGTGCCCAGGACGGCCGGTCAGGCGTGGTGGTATGGGCCATGGACAGGCTCCTCTCAAAGCTTGGGGTTGCAGAGGGGGACTTTGCGCGCGGGGAAGCCGGTTGCGGTCGGCGTAAGGGTCCACCCGGATGCAGCACAGCCGCGTGGAATGCTCCTATGACCTGGTGACTGCTGGGGACTGCTTGCGCCGCTGCTGGGTGAGAGCCCCAGGAGCCGCGCCTGGCGGCATCTGACCGATTGTCCCTGGATGCAGGGGGAACCGGTTCGACCACTTCACCAAGGGCGGCCCGTGAACAGCGGCGAGATTGCCAAACGGGCCGGTGTCTCGCGGAGCACCGTGTCCTACGCCTCGAGCGGGAAACGTCCTGTGTCCGAGGACACCCGTCAGAGGATCCAGCCGGTCATCGACGAGCTGGGCTACCGGCCCAACGCGAGTGCGCGGGCCTTGGCGAACGGCCGGACCAACACCGTCGGTCTGGTCTTCCCGCCGGCCGGGAACCACTACACCGGCGGCGCCGGTGTGCGTCAGCCGCTCGCACCGGGCCGGCTATCGCGTTCGCGCATACGTTCTTCCGGCAGTGGCTGTTCCGTCCAGATCGTCTTGCCGACGGAGGTCTGACGACTGCCCCAGCGCTCGGCGACCTGGGCGACGAGCAGCAGGCCGCGTCCGCCCTCGTCGAAGATGCGGGCCTGCCGCAGGTGCGGGGCGGTGCTGCTGCCGTCGGAGACTTCGCAGATGAGTGCGTCGGCGCGGATGAGCCGCAGCTCGACGGGGCTGTTGCCGTACCGGATGGCGTTGGTGACCAGCTCGCTGACGATCAACTCGGTGGCGAACTCGAGCTCGCCCAGCCCCCAGGTGTCCAGCTGCTCGGCCGCCACCTTGCGGGCCCCGGCGACGGCCGCGGGATCCATGGGCAGCTGCCAGGTGTGTACCTGGTCCGCGCTGAGAGTGGAGGTGCGGGCCAGGAGCAGGACGATGTCGTCGGCAGGGGGGTCGGGCAGTACCTTGCGCAGCACTTCGTCGCAGGTTTCCTCCAGGTCGGCGGCCGGGCGGCGCAGCGCTTCGCGCAGCAGGTCGAGTCCGACGTCGATGTCGCGGTCGGGGGACTCGATCAGGCCGTCGGTGTAGAGGGCGAGCAGGCTGCCCTCGCCCACGTCGACCCGGGCGGCCTCGAAGGGCAGTCCGCCCAGGCCGAGAGGCGGCCCGGGGGGCAGGTCCAGCACTTGGACGGTGCCGTCGGAGGTCACCAGTACGGGCGGTGGGTGCCCGGCCCGTGCCAGGTCGCAGCGGCCGGTGACGGGATCGTAGACGGCGTAGAGGCAGGTGGCGCCTACCTCCCCCAAGGCCTCCTCCGCCTGCCCTCGCGTATCCGGGCCTTCCTCCCGGTCGAGGCGGATGACCAGGTCGTCCAGGCGTGTGAGCAGCTCGTCGGGCGCGAAGTCGGCGTCGGCGAGGGTGCGTACCGCGGTGCGCAGGCGGCCCATCGTGGCCGAGGCGTGCACGCCGTGGCCCACTACGTCGCCGACCACCAGCGCGACCCGCCCCCCGGACAGGGCGATCACGTCGAACCAGTCTCCGCCGATCTCGTCCCCCGAACCGGCGGGGAGGTACCGGTAGGCGAGGTCCACCGCATCCGTCCCCGGCAGCCGCTCGGGCAGCAGGCTGCGCTGGAGGGTGAGCGCGGTCCGGTGCTCGCGGGTGTAGCGACGGGCGTTGTCGATGCTCACGGCCGCCCTGGCGGCGATCTCATCGGCGAGCGTCAGATCGTCCTGGACGAAGGGATCCGCAGTGCGGTGCCGCAGAAGCTGCATCACACCCAGGGTGACGCCCCGCGCTCTCAGTGGCACCATCATCACCGAATGGATCTTGAATCGCCGCATGCTCTCGGCGCGGGCCGGGGAGGCCGTCGACCATGCGCGCAGCAGCGGATCGCCCGCGCCGTAGTGGCTGGCCCGACCGGTGATCAAGGCCTGCGCCGGTGGGGAGCCGGGAGGGTAGACGTCGGTGTCACCTGTCGGAACGACGGATTCCGGACATCCCCGGAGCACCGACCGTTTCGCGGTACGGCGGCAGACGACCGGCGTTCCGGGGGGTACCGGTTGTGGCTCGCGTCCCTGGACGACCGACTCCAGCAGGTCGACGGAGGCGAAGTCGGCGAACCCGGTCACCGCCACCTCGGCCAGTTCCTCTGCTGTCCGGGTCACATCGAGCGTGCTGCCGATGCGCTCGCTGGCGTCGTTCAGCACGGCGAGGCGACGCCGGGCCCAGTACTGCTCGGTGATGTCGATCACCAGCGCCGACATCCCCGACACCGCGCCCGCCTGGTCCTTGAGCGGGGAGAGGAAGAGCGACCAGGCGTGATCGCGGACTTCGCCCGAGGCCCGGAACGGCTGATTCTCGCGGAAGATCATCTCACCGGTGCGCACGACGTGGTGTTGAAGACGGTCGATCTCGTCCATGGGCGGGGTGGGATAGATCTCCCACAACGTCCGACCCCTCATCTCCTCCGGCGTCAGCCCCATGGCACGGCTCATCACCTGGTTGCAGGTGACGAACCGCGCCTCGCTGTCGTAGACGGCCACGGGCAACGGGAGCTGCGCGAGCGTGAGGTCCCACAGCGCCGCCACCTCCGCATCGGTCGGCCTGGAGGCGTACGTCACCGCCGCCGGGGTGACGATCCAGTGAGTGGCGCCGTACATGTCCGCCAGCGGCGTGCCCCGGATCTGCACGGTGACTCGGTCTCCGTGCCGGTTACGCAGCACCACGTCGCTCGTCCACGGTTCCCTGGCGGCCAGGTGGCGCCGCATCGCGAAGGGCAGCCTCGCGGCGAGCAGGCCGGCGGCCAGCCGACCCACCACTTCCTCACGCTCGTAGCCGAGCAGTCGCACGGCTCCGGCGCTCCACATCGTGACGGCTCCGCGGGCGTCGATGACGACCGCGAAGTCGTCGGGTGCGGCTACTCCCCTTGCTCCTGTGGTCGTGTCGGGCTCGTTGTCCATGGAGTATCCCGACCTCGTTCCTGCCGCGCCAAGGCACAGCACTGCGTCCCCCGTCACGGGGTGCTGCCTCCAGCATCCCGCCGCGGGACACGGCGCTCAACCGGCCGCAGCGGCCAGGCGGGCGACGGACCTCGGGGACGGGCCGGGCTGGAAGGGCGTCGACGCCGACGGCACGAAGGCCGCCCCCTTCCCGCCCACGTCTTGATCTCCACCGGCAAAGGGGACGTCCGGCGTGCCCGGAAGCCGTCCCACTCCAGCTCTGCGGCCCAGCCGGGGGCACAAGCGGGGCTCCGGCACGGGCGAACTCAGCATCGGTTCCGGCAGCGTCCAGGTCACGGGCCATGCCCTCCACATCACGCGCCGACCGCTCGTGCACGTCACCGCCTGCGCCCGCAGTCCAGGATGCGGAGGTCGACGTGGGGCAGGCAGGTCGAAGATCCATCTGATCATCGACCGGAAGCCACGGCTCCTTGCCGTTGCCGGGACTACCCAGTGACATCTGGCGGGCGATCGCCTTTGCCATCACCTTGCGAGCCGAGGCCCGAGTCAGGTGCTGCGCGAGATCGGGCCCCAACTCGCTGATCGCCCGGATACGGGCCGCGTCCTGGAGCAGCTCGAAGACCTACTTCGGCTCGACCTCGAGCACGCTCCCTGCCCACACCTCGAAGTTGGTGTGGCCGGCCACCAGGTGAAGCTCACGCTCCCGAGCTACCTCCACCAGCACACCTTGTCCAGAAGTGAGGGATGGGCAGCGCGGGCGCGGCGGGGATGGGGGCGCCCGCCGGTTCTGCGCGCCGGCCGTTACGGCGACCGGGGTGTGAGGAGGGGGACGTCGGGGGGCAGTCCGGCCGTGAAGCACGAGCCGGTTCGCTCGCGGTCAGGCGCTCTATGTGCCTGCAGACGTGCCCGGCACCGCGAATCCGGCCCCTTGTCTGGGCGCGTGGGCAGACTGCGGCCCACAGCAGACAGGCATTCGTGGCCGAGCTGGTCTTCACACAGGTGCAGTCACGCGACGGATCGAACTACGCCGTGCCTCTGTTTCACCGTTTTGGGCGGTTTGGGGATGAGGCTGTGGGTCTGGTCGTGTCCGTGCCGTCAAATTTCCGTATGACATGGCGACAGTACTCACTGGATGGGCTGGGGGCGGCGCGTTGGAGGTAAGGGGGGTGCATCACGCCTATCGTCGGCATGCGGTCCTGCGGGGGATCGACTTGGACCTGAGGCCTGGTGTGCTGGCCGGGATCGTCGGCGAGAACGGCGCGGGCAAGACAACTCTGTTGAAGATCCTGGCCGGTGAACTGCGTGCCGATTGTGGCGCGGTGCGTCACCGGGGGCGTTATGGCTACTGTCCGCAGGATGTGGTCCTCAACGACGCCCTGACCGTCTGGCAGCACCTGGAGTTCTTCAAGACGGCCTTCGCGCTTGCCGACCTGTGTCATGCCGAGAAGGTCATGGAGGCTCTGCAGTTCGCCCAGTACGCCGACGTGCGCGCCGGGGTGCTCAGCGGCGGCACCCGGCAGAAGCTGAATCTCACGCTCGCGCTCATGCACGATCCGCAGGTTGTGCTGCTGGACGAGCCGTACCAGGGTTTCGACTGGGACACCTACCAGCGGTTCTGGGAATTGGCCGCCCAACTGCGCGACGCCGGCCGCTCCGTCCTGGTGGTCTCCCATCTGGCCTACGACACCGAACGCCTTGATGAGCTGTGGCGCCTGGAGGCGGGCACGCTGCGCCTGGAAACGGGGGCACCGGCATGAGGACACACCTGAACCTGTTCACCACAGCCACCCGGTACGACCTGATCGAGCATGCCCGCAACCGGTTCGCCATGCTGCTGGTCGTTTTCTTCATTCCCACATGGGTCGGCCTGATCTACCTGACGATGCTCGACAAAGCCGCGCCCTTTCGTCTGGTATCCACCGGAGAGAAGCTGGCGCCTGCCGGTAACCAGCTCACCCAGATCACCGGCGCCGTCAACTGCGTCACCCTGGTCACTGGCTTCATGATGTTCGCCGTCACCTTCACCGGCGGGCGCTTTGACCGGCGCCTGGCCATGGCCGGCTACCCGCGCACCCATCTCGTCCTGGCCAAGGCCGCCTCTTTGATCCTGGCTTCCGCGCTCCTCGCCGCCTACGCCACCGCGGCCATGTGCATCGCCTGGACACCGAAGCAGCCCTACTTGCTTGCCGCCGCATTGTTCTGCGCCGCACTGACCTACGGCGCTCTCGGCGTGGTCTTCGGATCCCTGTTGAGCCGCGAGGTCGAGGGCATGTTCGCCATGGTGATGACGAGCGTCATCGACGTCACCCTGCAAAACCCGGTCATCAGCGCCGGCGCCGACAGCCCGCTGACACGCTGGCTGCCCACCTACGGCTCCGTCCAAGCCTCCACCGCGGCCGGGTTCTCCACGACCCCGGTGCCCGCATACCTCGCTCTGCAGCTGCTGTGGTTCGCCGCCACCGCACTCCTAGGTCTCCTGGCCTTCCACCACCGCACCCGCAACGCCCTGCCTCAACCAAGCCGTCACGGCCGGATGGCACCAGCTCTGTCGCCGGCCGATCGCAGTACGGGCACGCATTCCGGCCCTCGCCTACAGGACTCCGGACCGACGAAGGAGCATGCATGAGCAGCACATCAGATGTGGACCAGACATCGATTCCGGCTCAGTGGGGAGGTGAGCCGCGCTTCCACTACCCCCTGCCGATGCCGCAGATTTCTCACGTCCCCATGGACGTCGCGGCCTCGGTTCAAGCGTGGAAGGAGTCGTACGGGTTTCCTGAACTGAGCCCCGAACCCCACTATTCCATTCCCGGGACTGTCCTGGCCTGGTGCCTTGGAAGGTTCTCCACCCCAGAGACCAGCAAGGCAGTGCTCCATGGCATCGGTTGCCTGATGGAGTGGGCGCTCGTCATCGATGACGAAGTGCTCGATCACGCAGAAGCCCGGAGCCGGACCAGCGAAATCATCCGTCTCGTGGCCCAGATCACGCATGTTCTGGAATCTCCGGGATACCGAGTACCGAAGAACGAGAGCCCTCTCATCGCGTCAGTACATGACGCTATGGAGCAACTGCGCGCGGAGTGCACACCGACCCAGGTGGCTCGTCTGACCACCGGCGTCAGGCACATTCTCACCAGCGGCGTGCACAAGCTTCACCTGGACGAACCCAACGAAGACGAATACCTCGCCCTGCGCATTCACGACGTCGGCGGCTCCACCTACTCGGCGTTGATCGGGCTGTGCGGGCCTGCCTCCATCCCGGACGAGGAATGGAACGCACCGGCAGTCCAGGCCCTCATCCAATGCACAGCCCTGATCGGCGGAGTGGAAAACGATGTCTTCTCCTACCGCAAGGAGAAAGCAGAAGGCCAGACTTCCCCAAATACCGTCAGCGTCCTGCAAGCGGCTCGCGGGATCACCTTCGACCAGGCCGTCGGCGCGGCGACCGAGATACGCGACCGCATGATGCTTCTCTTCCTCCGCCTGCGCGAGCGCCTGATGCCCTCGGCCAGCACGCCCCTGCAGTACCTCATCGAGCGACTCGGTCAGTTCATCATCGTCAACACCGAAGCCACCCTGTGTGCCAGGCGCTACAACCCGTCAGCCCCACAACGCATCGCCCTGGAAGACGTCGTCAAGACACCCGCCTGCTGGGCACCCTCACTGTCGACCACCGACACCAGTCCCCTGCCCTACCCGAGCATCTCCTGGTGGTGGGACCACTGCTGATTTCCCCCCGACCTGGTCGGCCGACGACCCGCCGAACGCCCGCTCTGCGGGCAGGGTAGCCAGAACCAAGAGACGCATCGACCGGTGGTGCTTTGAGTCGTCTTCGAGAGCCCGGAACCCGTCGCACCTTGGCTCTGCGGCCCAACCGGGCCTCAGATGGGGATCGGGTACCGGGAGCTCAGCATCGGCTCCGGCAGGGTCCACGGCATCGTGCGCGGCGCGGGGTCAGGCGGCGCTCTTCTTCCGTCGGCGCCCGGCGCCTTGCTCAGCTGTCGCAGCTCGCTCTTGCCCGTACCGCGTCGGCTGCCGGATGCGGACGATGCGCGGGCCGTCTTCGGCGGCGCCTTCCTGGCGGCGGAAAAGGATGAAGGGGCGGTCAGGCGTTGGCCTCCGGCTCGTCAGGAAACCCGTGTTGATGAACCGCACGCCCGGCCCCACTTCTCCATGGCCGACGCCATGCCCTACTGGCAACAGGTGCCGTGGTATCGCCAGTTCAGGTGAAGCTCGGCTGCAGCCAGTCCGGACAGGTCTCTTGGGAGGTAATCCAACATCAGGCACCGCGAGTTGTATGCGGCGGTCCGTGGGGATCACCGGATGGGCATGTCGCTGCGTGCGCCGTCGCGTCCGCCCATCACCTACGGCGCCGCCTGCACCACCGGAGACTGGCGCAGCGTCACCCCCTGGCCGTTACCGGGCCCGGTCGATCACTCCATGTGCGGTCGGTACAGCCGCTTCGGGTTCGTCCGGCTCGGGCCCCGCTTCTGCCGTGGTCCGAGCGGTCGTAGTCCCGGAAGGCTCGCTTTCTCTCGCGTCCGGGTTCGCCGTGGTCTCCTGTCCTTGCTCGATCATGCCCAGCGCCACCCCGGCGATGATGATCACGCCGCCCGTCACCTGGGCGAGCCGGATCGACTCGCCGTTGATCACGACGGCGCCGATGACGCCGAAGACCGGTACCAGGTTGAGGATGTTGACCGCGACGCTCGACGCCATCCTGCGCAGGCCGTAGTTGTAGAGCAGGAAGCCGCCGACCGAGCACGCCACGGCCAGGTAGACCAGCAGTGATGAGGCGGTCGTGTCCGGCGTCCGCCAGTCGTCGGCCTCCGGCAGGGACGCGAGCAGGAAGCCGGCCGCGCCCGCCAGGGTCTGGTAGTAGGTGACGCTCGCGGCGTCCTGGCCGGCGCTCGCGCGCTTGCCGAGGACGTTGTAGCCGGCCCAGGCCAGCCCGCCGAGCAGCAGCAGGATGTCCCCCAGCCAGCGTGAACTGCCGCCGACCTCGGCCCCGTTGCGTACGACGAGGAAGGCGCCGACGGTGGCCAGCAGCACGCCCGTCACACGCGGCAGCGGCATCCGGGTGCGGAAGACGACCAGTTCCACCAGCATCGTCATCAGCGGGTACGTGGCCACGATCAGCGACGCGTCGGATGCCGTGGACAGGTCGACGCCGACGTTTTCAAGGATGAAGTACACGGTGATGCCGAGGAACCCGCTCAGGTAGAGCTGCCGCCGCTGCCGGGGGTCCGGACGGGCCGGGCGGTGCTTGCTCAGTCGTACAATCACGCCCAGGAGTAACGCCGCGAGGGTGAACCTGATGGCGCCGATACTGAGCGGGCCGACATCCTCCAGCACCTGCTTGGTCACCGCGTACGAACTGCTCCAGAACAGCGCGGCCGCCATGACCGCACACACCGCCCACACCGTGGGTCCTCGTTTGCGCATAGCAAGTCGCCCCTCTCTGCCACCCACTGCCGCCTACCGCACTGTGACCGAACAAATATCGGCCAACTAGGCTGGAGGCTAACAAGATCAACGAACATGATGCGAAGAGTCCGAACTACCTTCGGAATCCGGCGGGGTGAGGCAAGCGTGGACGAACTAGATTCGGCGTTGGTGCGGATGCTCCAGGAGGACGGTCGGCGCACCAACCGGGACATGGCCCAGGAACTCGGTATCGCCCCGTCCACGTGCCTGGAGCGAATCCGGTCACTGCGCAGGAGCGGCATCCTGACGGGATTTCATGCCGAGGCGGACCTCGCGGCGATCGGCCGCGGGTTGCAGGCGGTGATCGCCGTACGGGTCCGCCCACCGACACGTGCGGTGATCGAGGCCTTCCAGACCTTCTTGGAGGGGATGCCCGAGGTCATCTCGATCTTCGTCCTCACCGGGAACGACGACTTCCTCGTGCACGTCGCCGTCCGGGACACCGACCATCTGCACGCAGTGGTCCTGGAGAAGCTGGCGAAGCGCCCGGAACTCGCCGACGTACGGACGTCGGTGGTTTATGGGCACATGCGCAAGAAGGTCATCGGCCCGGCATGACACCGGCGCGGACCCCGCTCGCGGTGGGGCACGGGCCCGCGGTGTGGCCTCCTTGGCCGCCGCAATCAGCGGGTCGTTCGCCTCGGGGCGTCCCACGGCTCCCCGCAGGCCGCTGCCCGGGAAGCCCCGGACCAGCAGACCGCGGCGCTCCCACTCCTGAGCAACCGTCCGAGACATCGCCCGCCGGAGGACAGCAGCATCGCGATGTTCAAGGAGCAGCCGGCTGATCTGCCGGGCGACGGGGAAACAGCGCTCCTGCGCGAGCATCAGGCTCGCTCGCCCGCTGCTCGGGCCGGCGCGGTCCTCGTGTTCGCGGGCGACCTCGGGGGTGCGGCGCTCGCCTGGGTCCCGGAGCTGCTCGGCCTTCAGCCGCCGCGCCTTCTGGTGGGCGCGCTGTTTGGAAATCACGCCCAGGGCCTTTGTGAAGTGGTGTCACGGCAGGCCGGCGGCCCGGCCGTCCTCGATCACCTTCAGCTGTCCGGCGTCTGCGCTCGCTCAGGTACTGCCACAACTTCGCGCCCAACGCTGCAACCTCACCGACCACGTTGCCCAGGCTGTCCTTCGGCTGCTTCAGCTTCGGTCTTCCTCACCACGCCCGAAGTCTTCGCCACCGGCCGGTTCCCAATCTGGGAACCGGCCGCGACCACCAGAACCGAGACCCCGACGACACACCTTCGCCGACAGCCACGCCGCACACGGCAACTTCCGCGCCTGGGCCCAGTTGACCGCCCGTACCCGAGCCGCCCTGGCCCGCACCGGCCGCCACTGCGCCGACCAAGAGCTGCTGCGCTGGGCCTTCAGACGCCAGGCGCACCCCGGCCCGGGCACCACCAGCGAAACGGCCTCGCCCACGACCTTCTGGCCGCCCTGGAAAAGTCGCCCCTGCTTCCAGACCGCTTCCCTGGCGGCCGTCAGCCTGGCTGGGAAGCCGCCACCGCCTGGATCACCGCCCTTCCCGTCACCCGGCTGACCGTCCTGCGCGCGCAGGACGCGGGGAGGACCGGTAGCGCGGCCGCCACTGCTGCAACGTCGGCTGCGACGTCGGCCAGGTGCTGAGCGACGAGGTGACAGCGCCGGATCCGGAGGGCCGGAGTACAGACCGCGTGACATGGCTGCGCTCACCGGGTGCTCTCGCTCGGTTGCCGCCTTCAAGCGGGGAGCAGATACCCGCCGCCGTGCTGTCCTCGACCGGCAGCAGCGGGATCAGCAGGCAGGCGCAGTTACCTCCGCACGATCGATCGGATCCTAGGTTTGACAAAGTCTAACCTTGGGTTTAGTTTTCAAGCTCCTCGAGTAGGTGTGTGTGGCTTGTACGGGTTTGTTCGTGTTGGCCGCCGCACCCGGCCCTACTGACATCGGAGTTGGACATGAGGTGCTATGACTGCCTCCAGGAGGCGCGCAGCGACACCACTGGTATCGGTGTGTGCTCGCGCTGCGGCTTGGCCACCTGCGAGAACCACGCCCGCGTACGACAGGCACAGGTCACCCGCCCGATCGGCATGGGCGCTTCGTACGGCCGCATCCCGGCGCGCAGAGTGGTGTGCCACACCTGCGACATGGCCGAGACGGCGCACTGACCCGCATGGTGCGCTTATCACACCCGCCCTAGGCCGGGCGATGGCGCGCTGTCCGTCCCGAGCACGCGCTCTTGGCCGCCCGGACGCCGTCCCGGATCACTGGCGCGGCGTCCGGGCCTCAGCTGCGGACACGGCTCGGTGCGCCATGCTGGAGGCCCGGCCACGGGCGACACCTGGGGAATTCTTCGCCGCGCCAGGCAACCGTGCACTCCTGCTGCGCCTGGCCGAGACGGCCAGGCAGGCCTCAGCCGATCGAGAAGTCGGCGAACTCGAGGTCGCTGAAGGCGATGTGCAGACAGTGGGCGCGACGGCCCCCGTCGCGGAAGCAGGGATGCCTCAGCGCGCGAGCCAGGATCACTAACTGCTGCTCCTGCTCGCCTGCGCCGGCGTCCCGGGCGGTGAACGGCTCCTGGGCTGCCTCTCGCGGCAGGTACTGGGTGAACCGCCGCACCCGCGGATCGTCCGAGGAGCCGGCTGCAGCAGCGAACCCGAATCGCGCTCTGGTGTGGAAGACGAAGCCCTCCGTTTCGGCCTGGGTGCGCCGGCGGGCCCGTATCCGGGGCTGCCACCGAACAAGGACCGCTTCCTCGATCACCGGACACGCAGCGGACCCGGCGGGCGACGCGCTCCGGACTTCTTCATCACCCACCTCTGCACGGTGCGCTGCGACACCCCAAGGACTGCGGCCACCTCCGGGTGGAATACCGATGCGTTGCCAGCAGAAACCGGAGGCGAGCCTCGATGCTCAAGGGGGTAGGCCGGGTGTGCAACACCTGCTCCAGCCCCTGCTCGATAAGCCCCACGTCCGCCTCTCCCTGCGGCCAGTCGACAGGCCGGCATCCTGCGGCCCTGGGCTACAGTCCTCCCGCACCGTCCGCCCCTGACCGCCGGTTCCGGCAGTCCCGTGACAGCACCAACAGGGTCGGCTACGAGTCGCGGGAGATCGCCGGTCATGGAGCGGGTTATGCCCAGCGCATGCCGATGGCGGAGAGTTGTTGTCCCGGAGTGGCATTTCTGGGTTTGGGGTACCGGCGGCACGGGGTTACTGCCCGAGACCGTGCGCAGCCGGTTCGTCTGACGCATGGAGGGGCATGGCGGTCTGGCGGGCCTCGGGTGACGGACTGTTGCGGGGTTGGCGGGGCTGGGGGAGGTGCGTGCGGATGCGGCCTTTGCCTGCTCTCTTGGCCTCGTACATGGCTTCATCTGCTTGGTGGAGGAGTTCGTCCGGTGTGACGTCCGGGAGGGCTACCGCCATGCCGATGGAGGCCGAGACGAGTGCCTCTTTGCCTGCGATCTGGTATGGCTGTGTCAGGGCAGACAGGATGCGTTCGGCGACGTCTTGGGTACGCGCGGGGTGTGCCCCGGCCTCTCCCTCCAGGAGGGCTGCGAACTCGTCACCACCGAGGCGGGCCACGGTGTCTTCAGCCCGTACGGATGCCTGGATCCGGCGGGCGGCGTGAATAAGGAGAGCGTCGCCCACCGCGTGTCCGGCCGAGTCGTTGACAGCCTTGAAGCCGTCCAGGTCCATGAAGAGCACTGTGGGCGGGGCTGTGCGCGTGGTCCGCTTCCGCAGGGCATGCGCGACTCGGTCGGCGAACAGGGCCCGGTTGGGCAGTCCGGTGAGCGCGTCGTGGAAGGCCAGATGCTCGAGCTGTTCCTGCTGGGCGACCCGGTCGGTCACATCGCGACTGCTGAAGATCACTCCCTCGGTGTGGTGGCTGACCGTCGATTCGACGTGGCGCCAACGTCCGTCGGCGTGGCGGACCCGGCAGGACACGCGGCGGCCCGGACCGCGGATGCCTGATGCGGCTTCCTGCCGAAGTGCCTCGACCGCCTGCATCAGCGGCGTCAGGTCGTCAGGGTGGCAGTACAGGGGCAGACGGGCACCCAGCAGGTCCTCAGGCCGGTAGCCGAAGACGTGGTGGGCGGCAGGACTGACGTAGAGCACGCGGCCGTCCAGGCTGACGATGGTGATCACGTCCCGAGTGCCGTCGACCAAGGCGCGGTAAAGCGCCTCCCGGGTGGTGGTTTCGCGAGTGATACGCAGGTGATCGGCGTGGATGAGGCCCTGCCGGATACCGAGCGAGATGGGCAGCAAACCCGCCAGTACCAGCAGGACCATGTCGGTGCGGCCTCCGACCATGGTGTGAGCTGTCAAGGCCAGGACGCAGATGGCCACGGGCACGAAAGCGGCCACGACCCCGACAACAGGCATGATGCGCTGGTCGACGTCCGCGACGCTGGTGCCTCCGGGCAGCCATGGGGCCACGGTGATGAGGAGCAGGCCAGTGATCGAGCAGACCGCCGCGCAAGGGATGCCGTACCAGGTGCCGGAGGCCGGCACGAGGATGCGCAGCATGTCGCCTGCGGTCAACACGATGAGAGCCAAGGCGGCTACCGTTGTCGCTGTGCGCTCAGGACGCTTCAGGGAATAGCGCAGTGCCACCAGAAGTCCGAAGACCAGGATGTCCGTCGCCACGCGTGCCAGATCCTGCAACGACCCGAAGGCGTCGTCGCTCTGGTCGGCACGATGCAGCAGCAGCACCCAGCCCAGTGTGAGCAGGGAGCCGGCGATCATCCATCCGTCCAGGACTCGCCGCAGCCAGACCAGCGTCGCCCCGCGGTCCGCAACCGCGATCACCAGCCCGGCGATCGCGACCACCAGACACAGGACGATTCCGGTGACCGCCAGCACCTGGAGGGCGACGTGGAATCCACCAGTGGGCCCCCCTCGCGAGGAAGGGAGTTGGCTGACAACGAGGTGGTGAAGGCCACCCGCTGCCAAAGAACCCGCAAAGAGCGCGAGGCGAAGACGCACCCTTCCGGCAACCGTCCTGGCACGCCCAAGCAGGGACAGGGCAGCCAGACCATGCGCAGCCGGCACTCCTACGCCGACCGGGATGAACAGCACCGCCGTCGCGCTCGCGCTCAGCGTGGCGGCAAGCACGCATCCCAGCCCCATAGCCTTGCCCCACCCACATGCCGCCGATGACCAGCCGATACGAACGGCGTGCAACGAGCCCCACCAACCGGCCTGTGTCGGCCTCATGCGAACCCCCGACGGTCATCGAGCCCAAAAGGGCAGGCACACCGTGTTTGTACTGCTCGTGCCGGATAAGAGCGTAGGAGGATGTCCAGCGCCTTTCCTCATGAAAGCGGTAAGTTCACCTGAAAAACGGACGAGCTCCCAGAGGCTGACACCCTGCCAGTTGGAGGTCCGCTGCCGAAGCTGTCTGAGCACTCCGACTCGGTGTGGGTCCGGGACAGTGCCGCGCCTCTTCAGGCTGCGGCCGGCGCGGGTTCAGTGGCGGACGGGCTGAAGTCGGCACCACCTGAGGGCTTGCGGTGGGAGCATCGAGGTGCTCCGGGGGGGGTGAGTAAGGCGATACACGGTGCCTGCGGAGCCGTCAGCCTGCGAGCCGAGCTTTCCAGATCTCCTCGCTGGGCCATTGCTGGGCCCAGTCAGCGGAAACTTCTTCGTAGTCCCGCGCAGTCTGGGATGCCTGAATCTCCATCAGGTCTTCCACGACGAGCCCTGCGACTCAGTGGTGGCCCACAATCCCCAGGACGGTTCCATCTGCGCCCGGTGATCACGGGCGAGCGGCCCGTGCCACGCAGCCGCCTCGTCATCCCAAAAGCGCCGGTTCTGCTCTGTGGTCCGCCGGGCCGTCATGAGTCATGGAGGCATTCGATCGAAGGTGATGCTGTTCCGGCAACGGTATTTCCACGGCGCCAGACTCCCTCAAGACGCGCGGCTGGCACGACGGTCAGGTAAGCACCACCTCGTTTCGAGGTCGGCTGGCTCTGCATCGGACATCTCGCTTCAACGCGTGGCGGGCGAGCGCCGCCGGCGACCACGACGAGGGCGAGTACGGCGAGGAGCTTCCGCTTTGCGCTGGGGCCGAGGCTCCTCGGGGGCGGTGGGGCGGTGGGGCGGTGGGGCGGACTCGCGTGACAGGCCCTGTGCCATGCGCTGCCAGACCAGCTCCGGAGGTGCGGCCGGCATGTCCTCCAGCTCGGCGCTGCGGGCGGCGGTCACCACGCGGGTCATCATCCGCAGCTCGTCGCGGCAGCGGTCGCACCGCTCGACATGTCGCATGGCCTCGGCGTCGTCGGTCGGCGGGGTGTTCCGCAGCGCCGGTTCCACCAGGTGCGCGGGCTCTACGTGGACCGCTACGCCCTCCCGTTCCCCGGCCCCCGCGACTCGGCGGGCTCCGCCGTGACGACGAGGTTGGACAGATAGCCGCCCCGCTCGGGGACGAACGGCGGCGCGCAGGTGATCAGCGTCAGGACGGGGGCACCGGACCGACGGAACACCGAGGAAGGCAGCTCCTCCTTCGGTACGGTGACGCGCGAGACGACGCGGTAGTGCACCGGTCCCGCCCCCGCCCGCCGCACCTCAGCTGTAGGACTCCTCACAGATAAGACGCAGCGGCGCCATTCGCCGCCGGGCGGGGCGGTCACGTGCGGTCGATGTAGGCGGTGGCGGTGGCGGTGGTGATGTGGGTGAAGTGGTAGCGGTGGTAGCCGTCGGAGGTGGCCGTGACGGTGATGCTCGTTGGGCGCGGCTCCGCTGATAGGCGCAGATCCGTTACCAGCGGAGCCCTGCTCAAAGACGTGGCATCCCTCGACGGCCCTGCCGCCCATCTCAACCGCAGGATGCGTTGCGCACGTTCGGTGCAGCAGACTGTTCCTGTGTCGGCTGGCCGGGCTCCGACGTTATTGGCCGGTACGGTTCCACGGCGAGGGGCATGTCTCGCGCTCGGCTTTGTCGAGTGCCTTCGTGATCGTTGACCGGTACTGGGTCAGTCGGGCGCCTTCAAACGTGGACGCCTCCTGGTCGGTACGCTCGGGCACCACGATCAGCAGGCGCTGCCCCTTCTCCATCGGCGGGCGAGCCTCGGTCACACGCGGATCGACCAGGTCAAGGGTGACGCTGCTGTCACCGTGGGACGGGTGGACCTCGGTAACGCCGCCAACGGCGATGGTGCCAGCGCACGCGATCCACTCGGTGAGCGGATGGGCAGGGGCCGGATCTGTGTGGCGGCGGAGCCGGGTCGGAGCGCCTGCCCCACACTCGGTCTCGCCGCCGATATTCCGCAACGCTTCCCTGCCACCCCCCCGTCCGGGCCTTTCGACTCCCTCTCAAGAGGACCTGCCTGGACGGGGACACCGGCACCTATGCCTGTACGGGCGGCCCGACCCGCGGACCTGGCGGATCCGCCCCAGCAGCTCGCGCTCCGCCGGACGCTACTCGGTGCGCAGCGCCGTGGCCGTACGCGCCTTGGCGGCCCAGCCTGCCGGGATCAGCGCGCCCAGCATCGCGATCACGACCCCGCCGAGCCCCAGCAGGAGCAGCTGCGAAGGCCCGTACACATCGAGGACAAGCGACGGCAGGCTGGTGCCCACGGCACGCCCCATCACCGGCATGACGACGTGGTGCAGCGCGTACCCCGCAGGGACGCCGAGCAGCCCGCCGATCACACCGATCACGGCCACCGATGCGAGTACGAGGCTCAGGATCTGCCGCGGCGACATGCCGATCGCCTTGCAGACCCCCAGGTCGTGGATGCGTTCCCGGGTGTCGAGGGCCACGGAGTTGAGTACGCCGAGACCGGCCACGATGATCAGCATGAGGGTGAGCAGCACCGCCATCGCGGCCATGATGAGGATGACGCCGTCCTGCCCCGACTCGGAGCCGGTCGTGGCGTCGCCCCCCAGCGGCTGTACGACCGCGGCGACCTTCTGGGCGTACTCGTCGGCGGAGACGCCGGACTTCGTCTCGACGAGGAAGGTGCTGGGCTCGGCCAACGTGAAGGCGGCCATGTCCGCGTGGATCTCCAGTCGGCTGCCCGACGTGTCGAAGGACTCGCCCACGATCCGCAGGTTCGCGGTCTCCTTCTCGTAGGTCACCCGCACCGTGTCACCGAGCTTGGTGCTGGTCCTTTCCAGGAAGCGTGAGGGCACCACGACCTGTCCCTTGCCGGTGATCCAGTGCCCGGAGAGCATCTCGTAGCTGCCGGGGCGCGAATCGCCCTCGTAGAGGCTGGCCTGGATCGATCCTGAGACCCCGGCCACGGCGACCTCGGTCTGGGCCTTGCCGTAGTAGGACTCCGTGCCCGGCTGCGACGTGATGACGGACCGCACCTTCGCCGGATCGGCGGCCTTGGGCTTCTTGGACGTGCCACCAGCGCTGTTCTCCACGGGAGGCGGATCTCCCGCGTCGCCCCCCACAGGAGGCGGCGGCGGGGGAGCGACTTCGATCGCCTTGGTCGTCGTGACCGTGACCGCGGCACGGTTCTCGGGGTCCTGCGAGGTGCCGATCGCGTTCAGGGACGAGGTCAGCCCCACCGCGAACGTCGCCGCGACGGTGCCGAACGCCACCGCGAGCAGCATCGCGAGGGTACGAACCGGACGTGTGAAGGGGGTGGCGAGACCGTAGGTCACCGGCCGCGGCAGCGGCAGCATCCCCATCGCCCGGTGCGCCCACTGGCCGCGCCCCGTGCGCGGCGCCCGGCCGACCGCGATGGCCTCGACCGTGCGCAGCCTGCCGGCCCGCAACGCGGGAATCAGCGCCGCGAGCTCCACGACGACCAGGGCGGCGGCGGGCACGGCAACGTCCACCCACCAGGCCACCGAGAGCGAGACGCCGCCGTACACCGACTCGGTGTCGGACACCAGCGGCACTGCCAGGAGGTTGCCCAGGACGACACCCAGGGCGATGCCGACGACGGCCGGGATCAGCGCCTGGGCCACGTAGGCGCGTACGACCTCGCGCGGAGTGAAGCCGATGGCCTTGAGGATGCCGATCCTGCGCAGGCTGGTGCCGACCGCGCCACTGATCACGCTGCTGACGATGATCACCGACATCACGATGCCGAGCGAGCCGAAGGCCATCATGAACGGGACGGTCGCCGCCGCACCCTGATCAGCGGCGCGCTTGGTGTCCAGCCAGGACTGGGTCCCGAGGAGCGCTCCGGACCCCACGGAGGTGGCGAGCATCTTCCGGTGGGCGAGGATCTGCTGCTTCGTGCTCGCGGAGTCGAAGCGGTAGAGCATCTGACTCGAGACCGGATCGCCCTTCGATCCCAGCGCGTCTACCTGCGCGGGGGCCGCCCAGGCGTCGGCGGTCCTGCTGGCCGACACGGCGAAGCCGACGATCGAAAGAGTCGGGGCGTCCTCGGCGTTCGACGTCTTCATGGGGGTACCGATCCCGATGGCGGGCCCCTCGAACGACGCGTCGAGCACGATCTCGCCGGGCTCCCGCGCCCACCGGCCCGCCTTCAGATCCACCCGGTCCACGGCGCCGTCAGGACCGGACCGCCCTACCAGGGTCAGCGTCGGCAGCTGGAAGCCCGACCGGTCCACCGGGCGGACCGCCGTGGACGGGTACGGTCCCGCGCTCGCGGCGACGCCGGGCAGCTTCCCGGTCCTCGCCAGCTGCGCCGCGCTCGTCTTGGCCGAATCGAACTGCGCGGTGATGTGCGAGCCCTGCTGCTCCTTGAAGGCCTTGTCGAAGGGCGCGGCCGAGGCGACCATCAGCGACCCGGCGACCACGGCCGAGGCCGCGGCCATCATCGTGGCCACGGCGATCACCACGGTCTGCACCCGCCGTCGGTCGACGCCGGAACGTACGACCCGGCCCAGCGCGCCGGTACCGAACAGGCTCATCGGACGGCCTGCGCGTAAGAGTCGAGGGCGACATGACCGTCGACCAGGTGAACAGTGCGGCTCGCGCACGCCTCCGCCAGCGTCAGGTCATGTGTCACCAGCACGATGGTCTGTCCGGCGCGGTGCAGATCCATCAGCAGATCGCGGACGTCGTGGCCCGAGGCGGTGTCGAGCGCACCAGTGGGCTCGTCGGCGAGCAGCAGCGCGGGCCGGTTGACCAACGCCCGGGCGACTGCGACCCGTTGGCGTTCACCTCCGGACAATCGGCCAGGGTAGGCGCGGGCATGCCTCTGGATCCCCAGCATCTCCATGAGCTCACCCGCGCGGGCCGCGGCCTTGCGCCGACTGGTCCCGGTCAGCTGGGCCGGGAGCTGGATGTTGTCGGTGACGGTGAGGTCGTCGAGAAGATTGAAGAACTGAAAGGCCATGCCGATGTGCTCGCGACGGAACTTGGCGAGGGCGTGCTCGCTCAACCGGTCGATCCGTCGCCCGGCCACGGTCACGGCGCCATCGGTCGGCTTGTCCAGGCCGGCGACAAGGTTCAGCAGCGTGGACTTGCCGCTGCCGGAAGGGCCCGTGACGGCAAGGGCCTCACCCTTGGCGACGCTGAGCGTGAGCGGTCCGAGCACCGGCGCGCCGGCGCTGTCGTAGCGCTTCGCCACACCCTTCAGTTCGATCACTTGATGCATAGCAGTCGTCCGTCCTTGCGGTCGCGAGAGGCACATGCCGTTTGCCGGTCCTGCGAACCTAGAGGTGCCGCGTATGGGGCGCGTCGGCCGCGGAACCAACATCAGGTCCTTCCTGCGGAGGATTCGGCCGCGGAGTCATCCCTGAGAAGGAGGACTCCAGGGCAATGCCCTGGCCGGACAGGTGGACGCGGGCCGGGCGGAGAGCGCAGCACAATGCACGGATGGAGACGGAAGACCGGCGTAGCCGGCATCAGCACCTCGTCGACGCGCTACGCCCGGAGGCGAAGGCCTCCCCGCTGTCCCCGCGAGCGGTGCGCGCCGATGTGGTGCTGGCGTTCGTACTGACCGTCATTGCCCTGTTCGTGGCGGTGCGCTATCCCGGCGACGGGCCGGTGAACATCAACCCCCCTACGGTGGATGTCGGGACCGGGGTCCCGGCCCCTCCCTCGCCGCCCGACCCTGGTCAGGTGCCCGTGGAGGAAGAACCCTCCTCCGTGCCCTGGGCCCTGGTCGTCCTGTCGACGCTGCCGCTGGCGGCCCGGCGCCGGTATCCGCTGACCTTGTTCGTGGTGGTGCTGGGCGCAGCACTGGCCATCGGCAGCTCAGCCTCCTGGATCACCGTCCTGGCCTGTGTCATCGGCGCCTACAGCGCCGTCGTATACAGCCGTTACCGGATAGCGGCGATCGCCGTCCTGGTGATCGCCGCCGCGCTGTCCGGTTTCGCTTTCCGCAACGCGGAACCCGTGCTCCCGGGATGGTCCAGCCCGGGATTCGTGCTCCTGGTGGCAGGGATGCTGGCCAGCCTCGTCCGCTTTCTGCAACTGCGGCTGGCCTCCAGCCGGGACCGGGTGACAGAACTGCAGGCCGCTCAGGAGGAGGCCACGCGCCGCGCCGTCGAGGAGGAGCGTGCCCGCATTGCCGCCGAACTGCACGACGTCGTGACCCACAATGTGAGCGTGATGGTGATCCAGGCCGGCGCGGCCCGCAAGGTGATGGACATGGCGCCCGAGCAGTCGAAGGAGGCACTACTGGCCGTCGAGGCGGGCGGTCGGGCCGCCATGGCCGAACTCCGCCACGTGATGGGCCTGCTGGCCGCCCCGGACCACGAGAAGCCCGAGGGCCTGGAGCCCCAGCCGGGACTCGCACAGCTCGACGCGCTCGTCGCACGAGTACGCGCCGCCGGTACGCCCGTGAGCGTCGGGGTGTCGTTGCCGCCGGATCCTCTGCCACCGGGGGTGGACCTCGCGGCGTATCGCGTCGTACAGGAGGCGCTGACCAACACGATCAAACATGCGCGCGGTGCGCAGGCGTCCGTCGCCATTGGTTACACCGACGCCTGTCTGGAGATCGAGATCACGGACACCGGCGGCACTGAGGATTCCCCGCCGGTGCAGAGCAACGGCCGTGGCCACATGGGGCTGCGCGAGCGGTTGGCCGTCTACCAGGGTGAGCTGACGGCCGGACCGATGCCGACCGACGGCTACCGGGTGACGGCCCGCATCCCACGGAGCGCGGTATGACCGCGGACCGGGCACCTCTGCGCGCCGTCATCGCCGATGATCAAGCCCTCGTACGCACCGGTTTCAAGATGATCTTGGCTGCGGACGGCATCGACGTGACGGCTGAGGCCGCCGACGGGGCCGAGGCTGTCGCAGCGGTTCGCCGTACGCGGCCCGACGTCGTCCTCATGGACATCCGCATGCCGGAGATGGACGGCATCGAGGCCACCAGGCGCATCATCGGCGACGCCGGCCCGGCCGAAACGCGGGTCATCATCCTCACCACATACGACCTCGACCACTACGTCTACGCCGCGCTCACGGCCGGCGCCAGCGGCTTCCTGCTCAAGGACGTCACCCCCGAACATCTGGTCTCCGCCTTACGCCTGGTGCAGACGGGCGACGCTCTCCTCGCGCCCACGATCACTCGCCGGTTGATCGAGCGCTTCGCCCGTCACGACGAACCGCAGACCATCGCCCCGCACCGCGATCTGTCCGGCCTGACCCCGCGCGAGCTCGAGGTGCTCCGCCTGCTCGCGACGGGCCTCAGCAATGCCGAACTCGCCTCCCGGCTGTTCCTCAGCCCGACCACGGTCAAGAGCCACGTCGGCCGTATCCTCTCGAAGCTGGACCTGCGCGACCGCGTCCAGGCCGTCGTCTTCGCCTACGAGACGGGGCTGATCGCCCCGGGCGAGGCGCCTGGTTGAACTGGTCGAGGGCTGCTACGGGGACCTCGACCTGATCGACGAGATCTACCTCAACGTGCAAAGCCACGGCCATCCGGGCATGCGATCGACAACCAGCACCTTCTGTTGAAGGAGAGGGTCAGGTCCGCCGCCGCCCGCATCCGCAAGTTGGCTGGCGGCCTCCGCGTATGCAGGGGCCACCCTGTATCTCGCCCTGATCGTGCAGCTGTTGCCGAATCATGAGCGGCGGTTCCGGTACCCGGGGCGCAAGCGGATCGATGACCGCAGGACGCTGCAGGGCGTGCTGTTCGTCCTGTACACCGGGATCCAGTGGGAGTACCTGCCGCAGGAGTTGGGCTTCGGCTCGGGGCCTACCTGCTGGCGGCGGCTGGCCGAGTTGCAGGAGGCCGGGGTGTGGGAGGAGCTCCAGCAGGTGCTGCTGGACCGGTTACGGGCGGCGGACCGCCTGGACTTCCGACGCGGGACCGGTCGGGCAACACGGCCTGGAGATCGTCATGGCCGTCGCCCAGGGCTTCGCAGCGCAGCGGGAGCCGGTCGGCAAACGCATCGCCGGCGGCATCACCCATGGACGACCCGGGCGAGGCGCACGGCTGTGGCTGCGTGCCGGGCCGTTCGCGACCCCCCTCGAGCCGCGAGGAGGCCCCGGCCGGGTCCGAAAGACAGGGCAGGCACGCTCTGGTCGGCCTGCGACGCGCGAGCAGCACTGCCGAAGAGTGCCTGACCACGCCCCCCCATGCCCAGACCTGGGCTGATCAGCCGCTGAGGTGACAAGTGGGGCAGGCGGCGTGGGAGCGGCTCGCCGCGGTGGGCACGCCGATACGGTCCGGTGATGTGGAGGGCGAGTGGGCGAGAGCAACAGCACCCGCCTCGCCGACCGAAAGGCCCTGCAGAAATCGTGGAAAGGGCAGACGAGTCCTGATGGGGAACTCAATGTCGTTCATCGGCCGTGACATGGCTGTCGACCTCGGGACCGCCAACACGCTGGTGTACGTCAGTGGTTGTGGGATCGTGCTCAACGAGCCGTCCGTCGTCGCAGTCAACACCAACACTGGCGGCATCCTCGCGGTGGGCGCCGAAGCGAAGAAGATGATCGGGCGCACGCCCGGCAACATCGTTGTCGTGCGTCCGCTGAAGGACGGCGTGATCGCCGACTTCGAGATCACGGGGCGGATGCTGCGCTACTTCATCCTGAAGATCCACAAGCGGCGGTATCTGGCTCGTCCGCGGGTCGTGGTCTGTGTGCCCTCGGGCATCACCGGTGTCGAGCGCCGTGCCGTCATCGAGGCGTCGTCCCAGGCCGGCGCCCGTCGGGTGCACATCATCGAGGAGCCGATGGCCGCGGCCATCGGATCGGGCCTGCCGGTCCACGAGGCCACGGGCAACATGGTGGTCGACGTCGGCGGCGGCACCACGGACGTGGCGGTCATTTCCTGCGGCGGCATCGTCATCGCCCAGTCCATCGGTGTGGCGGGCGACGAACTGGACAACGCGATCGTCCAGCACGTCAAGAAGGAGTACTCGCTGCTGCTGGGTGAGCGCACGGCCGAAAAGGTCAAGATCGCGATCGGTTCGGCGTACGACCTCGACTCCGACGAGCACACCGAAATGCGCGGCCAGGACCTCGTCTCCGGGCAGCCGAAGACCGTCGTCATCTCCGCGGCCGAAGTACGCGAGGCGATCGAGGAGCCGGTCAACGCCATCGTCCACGCCGTCAAGACCACCCTCGACAAGTGCCCGCCGGAGCTGTCCGGCGACATCATGGACCGGGGAATCGTTCTGACCGGGGGCGGAGCGCTGCTGCGCGGCCTGGACGAGCGGCTGCGCCGCGAGACGGGCATGCCGGTCCACATCGCGGAGGACCCGCTGGACAGCGTGGCGCTGGGCTCCGGAAAGTGCGTCGAGGAGTTCGAGGCGCTCCAGCAGGTGCTGGACGCCCAGCCGCGAAGATGAGGCGACACTTCGATTCCGCCGTTGGTCCTGTTGTGATCGGGTCATTGTGTACAGCACCTTGTGGCGACAAGTGCGTCGCCAAGTGCGTCACAGGGGATCGCTCCGCCCAGCGGGTACGGTCCGCCGAGGCGATTCCCCAGGGCGCGGCGAGCACCTCCTGGGACCGCGCACGCGGTCCCGTCATCCGCGGCCTTCACCGCCGGTCTGGCCGCGGTGGAGGTTCGCGGCAGTCAGCGCGGCTTGGGGCCACACCGTCTTCGGTACGGCCCCAAGCCGCGTGTCGACGGTTCGCGGTGCTGTCTACCAGCGGTACCAGCGGCCTCGCTTCCCGCTGGATCCGGTGGAGCGGGGACGAAGCCAAGCAGCCAGATCACCAGGACGATGACGGTGATCCACCACAGGGCTTCAGGGCGAATCCGGCACCGAAGAGGATCAGGGCGAGCAGGAGAACGAGCAGCAGCAGAACATGATCACCTGCCCCCGACTCGCCGTCTGCCCGGCCGTCGCCGCCGCACACACTCAGGGTTTATTCGTCTCTTATCTTCAGGTTGGGGCATCCTGACTGGCCGCTGAAGTCCCTCTCTCGGGTGGGCGCCGACGTTGTGAACCGCTCCGGGTCCGATGGAGGCTCGAGTCCCTGAGGTGATCGAGTCACCGCACGTCCGTCCCCCTACCCTGCTGAGCTTCGTGAGCGTGCGGCGCGCATGGTCGCGGAGATGAGGCAGCGGTTGCGGACATGGCGGACTCCTCGGGAGCGACACGCCGTGCCGTGCTGTTGATCACTGCACGCATGACCGATATGTCATATTTGTCGGGTCTACTGTCCTCTCCCTCCACAGGAATACCGAGGTCTGCCCGCCATGCCCGATGGACAGCGCAACGCGGCGTATGAGGAGCTCAGAAGACCCCGTTGCGTCGCCTTGCGCCCGCACGCACTGGCGGCCTGCGCCACCGCCGCGGTCATGGCGTCGCTCGCCGCATGTTCTTCCACCGGCACGCTCGACGAGGTGCAGACGTCCCCCACGCCCAGCCAGGCGCCAGCCGCCGCATTGGCGGGGCAACCGTCAGAAAATCTCGGCGCGGCTCTCGCGCGGGCGCTCGAGCCGGTACTGAGGGACGATGAGACCCGGTTGGCTGTGGTCGTGCGCGACCTCAACTGTGCTGACCGGAAGATCGCGTCTTACCAGGGCGACGCGTCGTTCAACACGGCGAGCATCAGCAAGGTGAACATTCTCGCGGCGTTGTTGCTCCAGGCGCAGGATGAGGGCCGCGAACTCACAGCCGAGGAGCGGCAGGCCGCCGAGGCGATGATCAAAACGAGCGACAACGACGCGGCGAACCTCCTGTGGCGGGCGATTGGTAAGGGAGAAGGCCTCGACGCGGCGAACGAACAGCTGGGGCTTTCCTCGACACATGGCGGCCCCGGCGTTCACTGGGGCCTCACACAGACGACAGCCAAGGACCAAATCCGGCTGCTGGAGTCGGTTTTCCCCTACGCGTCGGCGAACTCCGTCCGCACGCGCGAAGGGCTGAACCCGGAATCCCAGGCCTACATCCGGGAGCTGATGGGCGACATCGCGGAGGGCCAGGACTGGGGGGTGTCGGCCGTGTCCTCCCAATGGTCACTCAAGAACGGCTGGGTGCAGCGGACCACAACCGGGCTGTGGGTCATCAACAGCATCGGACTGGTCACGGTGGACGGGCACCGGTACCTGGTTTCGGTCCTCAGCAGCGGCAACGCGTCGAAGCAGGGCGGCATCTCGCTGATCGAACGGGCGGTAAGAGCGGCGATCGACGCGACCAGCGGCCATGGCCGTCACAGGCCGACTGGCACAAGCGCCAGAAGGCCAGTAGGGCTCCGTTAGGCCGTTTCTGATGGCTCTTGGACGGTGTCGCGGAGCCAGATCACGATCGCGGTGACGGTCAGGGTGCCGTTGAAGATGTAGTCGCGCTTGTC
>NZ_JBEXSR010000046.1:0-80996 GCF_040613735.1 Streptomyces sp. NPDC006235 | reverse complement strand
CAATCCACACCGAACCCAGAGGCCCTCGCCCCGTTCAAGGACCACTCAAGGCGTGTCGCCCGTCACCAACGTCCCCGGACAGCACATCTAGGGCCTGCTGCGGTTGGTCGGAAGCACCCCGCAGGACCGGGTATTATTTTCTCCGTCGCCGCCGCGAGAACGCGCCAAGCGGAACGCGGTCGGCGGGAGTCATGCGCCGCTAGCTCAGTTGGTTAGAGCAGCTGACTCTTAATCAGCGGGTCCGGGGTTCGAGTCCCTGGCGGCGCACTGATGAAGGGCCTCTCGTGGGAGCGGGAGGCCCTTCGGCGTGTTCGAGATCCTCCCTGGTCAGCAGGCGGTACGCGCTCTCCCCCGGCGGCCGCCACCACACCGGGTCCGCACACCGCAGGCCCTCCCGCCGTAACGCCGCCCGATGGATCTTGTTCGTGGCCGTCACCGGCATCCGCCCCGCCGCCCGCACGAACCGGGGCGCCATCTTCGTCCCCAGGTCGGGCTGGGCGAGCAGGAACCTCTCGAACGCCTCCGGGTCGAAGGTCCCGGCGATCGTCGCCATCACCTGGTCCCCGGTCACCGGATCCGGCACGGCATACACGGCGACGGCGGCGGCACCCTCGTACCGGGCGAGGATGTTCTCGATCATCGCGGCGGCCAGGTTCTCGCCGTCGACGCGGAGGCGGTCGTCGGTGCGGCCGGCGAAGTAGAGGTAGCCGTCGGCGTCCCGGTAGAAGAGGTCGCCCGTCCAGTACCAGCCGTCCCTGGTCCGCTCCGCCTCCGCCGCCGCATTGCGCCAGTAGCCCTCGAACGGGCTGGGTCCCTGGTTGACCAGTTCGCCGATCGCCTCGCCCCCGTTGAGCAGCCGCCCCGCCGCGTCGAAGCGGGCCGGCGGGCACTCCTTACGGCTCTCCGGGTCGAGGACGACGAGCCCCGAAGCCGCCCGGCCGACCGCGCCCGGCGGGGTCCCCGGCGACCACTGCACCGCCGCCCCGCCCTCCGAGGAGCCGTATCCCTCCACCAGCCGCACGCCGAACCGCCGCTCGAAGGCCGCCGCGTCCACCGCGCCCGCCTCCGTGCCGAAGCCCAGGCGGAGGGGGTTGTCCCGGTCGTCGGGGCGGGGCTCGGTGGCCAGGACGTACTGGATCGCCCGGCCGACGTAGGTGAAGTACGTCGCCCCGTGGCGGCGTACGTCCGGCAGGAAGCGGGACGCCGAGAAGCGCCGGCGCAGGGCCACGCCCGCGCCCGTCACCAGCGCGGGGGCCCAGCCGGCGATCACCGCGTTGCCGTGGAACATCGGCATGCAGAGGTAGTGCACGTCCTCCGGGCCCAGGGAGAACTGGCCGGCCAGGGAGCGTCCGGCGGCTGCCAGGCGGCCCTGGGAGCAGAGCGCGGCCTTGGGCGCGCCGGTCGAGCCGGAGGTGAAGTAGAGGAGGAAGCGGTCGCGGGGGGTGGCGCGGGAGGCGTCCGGGTGTGCGCCGGCGTAGGGGGCCAGGAGGTCGGCGTACTCCTCGGTGTCCGTCACCAGCAGGCGCGTGCCGGGCAGGTCCAGGCCCCTGAGCAGCGACAGGTGGGTCCGCTCGGTGACCAGGATCCGGCACTCGGTGTGCAGGATGTCGCGGGCGAGTTCGGCGCCCCTGCGGGTCGGGTTCACACCGGCGACCGCCGCCCCGGCCAGGGCCGCCGCGCCCAGCCACAGGGGGAACTCGGAGGTGTTGTCGAGGAGCACCCCGACGTGGGGCTCGGCGCCCGGCGGCAGCAGGTCGCCGAGCAGGGCCGCCCGGGCCGCCGCTCCGGACGCCACCTCGTGGTGGGTCAGGACCTCGTCCTCGCACCACAGTCCCGGCCGGTGATCGCCCCACCGCTCGGCCATGAGTTCCGCGACCGTACCCGCCGCCGCCCTGGTGTCCATGGGCGCGCAGGGTAATTGACGGGCCGTCAGATGTGGAGGGTCACGGCGTCAGGCTCGTCCCGCTGCCGCCGCTGAAGAGGAAGTCGCCGTACGGGCCGAAGATCTGGACGTACGTGACGACGAAACCGGCGCAGAACACGACGATCACGCCGAGGAACGTCAGGATGCCGAAGGTGGCCACCGTGTGCTTCGCCCGGCTCGGCGGCTGCGCCGTGGCGACGACCTGCCGGCCGTCGCTGTAGTAGACCGTGACGTAGTCGCCCTCGACGATCGTGCCCGGGCCGCCCTCCTCCTCGAACCGGATGACCCGGCCGTCGCGCGTGATGAACTCGTACACGTGATGGAGCGCCGTGCTCACGGCGGTGTGGCCATGCCCTCCGCCGACCGTCGCGTACGCGCGCAGGCACCGGCCCTCGGCCGTCAGCCCGCTGTTCCAGGCGCCCCGGATCTGGAGCCAGCGCCGCACGACCCGGTACGCCATGAAGACCGCCACGGCCATGATCAGGCCGGGCACGACGTAGAAGATCACGTCCATCGCGCATCCCCCGAGGTCGATGCGCCGGCCCCGATCAGCCGGCGTGGGAGGAACCTACCCACACCGGCCGCACCGGTGACTCAAGGGAACCTCAGAACGTTCAGGCTTCTTGTGAGGGACCTCGGGGCTTCTGCGGTGCCACCCGGTCGAGTGATGCATCGAGAACGTGCAGTGGACGCTCGTACGTCTGTGTAGGTTCGATTTCATGAAGCTGGTGGTGCAGGTCAAGCTGCGCCGACGCCCGTGCGGGCGGCGGCACTGAGGTGACTCTGCGCGCCTGCAACGAAGCGGCGATCTGGGTCAGCGAGGTTGCGTTCGAGAAGGGTGTGCAGCGGAACTTCGCGCTGCGCGAGCACACCTACGGACAGATCAAGGCGCGGTGGGGTCTGGGGGCGCAGGCCGCACAGCACGTGATCAAGAAGACGTGTGACGCGTACGCCACGCTGAAGGCGAACCTGCGGGCCGGGAATCTGGGCAAGCCAGGCTCGAAGCGCTACCGCAGGGCTACGCAGAAGCCGGTCGTCTTCCGGCCGCAGAGCGCGCAGCCGTACGACGACCGGATGCTGTCCTGGCAGATCGCCGAGCGGCGGCTCTCGATCTGGACGACTGCCGGGCGGATCAAGGACGTGGCGTTCACCGCGTCCCCGGAGCAGCTGACCACCCTGGCCTTGCACCGCAAGGGCGAGTCCGACTTGATGTACCGCGACGGCATGTGGTTCCTGAACGCCACCTGTGAAGTGCCCGAAACTCCGCTGAACACCGATCCGGTGGACTTCCTCGGCGTCGACCTGGGCATCGTGAACATCGCCACCACCTCCGACGGCGAGATCATGGCAGGGCGGCAGATCAACCGGAGCCGGGTACGGGAGCGCGCGCTGCGTACCAAGCTGCAGAAGAAGAACACCCCGTCCGCGAAACGCCGGCTGAAGAAGCGCAGGCACAAGGAAGCGCGGCGGGCGAAGGACATCACCCACAAGATCGCGAAACACATGGTGGCCGAGGCAGAACGCACCGGTCGCGGGATCGCCCTGGAGCACCTGACAGGCATCCGCGAACGGGTACGGCTTCGAAAGCCCCAACGGGCCACCCACTGCAGCTGGTCGTTCTCCCAGCTGGGGCGGTTCATCGCGTACAAGGCCCGCAAGGCGGGAGTGCCGGTGGTGTACGTCGATCCGGCGTACACCTCTCGTACTTGCGCCGAGTGCGGGCACATCGACAAGGCAAACCGGGTCTCCCAGGCCTGGTTCGCGTGCCGGTCCTGCGGATTCGTTGATCACGCAGACCGGAACAGCTCCCGCAACATCCGTACTCGTGCACGGGAGTTGTGGCGACGCGGGGCCTCGTCAACGGCCCCTGCCCCGCCACCGCGTCAGCGGGGCGGGGCAGGACGCAAACGCAGCGTCACCGCCAGTGATGCCCGTTGTGCAAGCCCGTCGCCTTAGCGACGGGCAGTTGAAAACGTCACGTCCGAGCACGCGTAGAAGGCGTTGCCCGTGTCGGCGATCGTCCACACCGCCAGGATGACGTGGCGGCCGCTCAGCCCGGACGGCAGCCTGCCGCTGTGGCTGAGCGTGGACGGGGGCCGCTGGCCGTTGTACGGCACGGTGAAGAACGGCGTGAGGTTGAGGTCGGACCGGGCCAGGTTGTGGTTCTGGTTCCAGCCCGGCTTGGTGATGTAGTACTTGAAGTCGGTCGTGGCGTGCATGGCCGTGAACTGCCAGCGGAACGTGTAGGTCTGTCCGCCCGTCACCTTGGTGGTGGGCCAGGCCCCGCCGGACGGCGTCCGCGGCGCGCTGAGCTGGCTGAACTGGCCGAGGCCGGCGTTGCATATCTGTCCGTCGGCCGGGCCGGAGGCCGGGAAGCCCTTCGGGCCCTCGACGCTCTGCGGTTCCCATTGGATCGGACCGCAGTTGGTCACGGTGCCGTTCTGGCAGAGCTTCTGCCGGCTGACGGGGAGGTCGGTGTAGCCGTGGCCGCTGGCGCCGCCGGAGGAGAGTACGAGGGCTCCGGTCGTGGCCAGCCCCACCGCGGCTGCGGACAACTTGGTCCTAGTGCGCATGCTGCCGCTCCTGGAGAACGTGGGGGAGGTGCAGTGAGCTGTGCAGGTAGGTCTAGACCAAGTCTGAGAGTAAGGACGTCAGTTGAACATGTCCATACCAATCACGGAGCTGTTTCTCCCCGGCCCGCGCAGAACGCCACCGTCAGGTCCTTCACCAGCGCCTTCCGCTCGTAGTCGTCGAGTTCGACCAGCCCCCGCATGGTCAGCCGGGTCACCGTGTCCTCCACCGAGTCCACGACCGAGGTGAGCACGCTCGCCCGGTGCTGGGCGTCCAGCGCGGCGATGCGGCGGCGGTGCATCGCGGCGGCGACCTCGGGGGCGTATTCCACCCGGACCGGCTGCACCGAGAACACCTCCAGGCCGACCGCCGCCGCGTCGGCCGCCACCAGCCGGCTCAGCGCCTCGGCGGCCGCGTCCGTTGCGCCCTTGGCCCCGCCGGGCATCTCCACCGGCACCCGGGCCAGCGCCGCCTCGACGCACTCGCGCAGATACGTCTCGTGGTCCTCGACGCCCAGCGTGGCCCGCGCGGTGTCCCGCACCCGCCACACCACCAGGACGACCACCCGCAGCGCGACCCCGCTCGCGTCGGCGGCCGGCACCGGCTCGCTGCGCCAGTGCCGCAGCCGTACGTCCACCCGGCGGCGCAGCAGCAGCGGGTTGACCCACAGCAGACCCGAGCGCCGGACGGTCCCCCGGTAGCGGCCGAACAGATCCAGCACCCAGGCCCGCCCGGTCCGGCCCCGGGCCAGCCCGCCGAACCCGAACAGCCCGAGCGCCCCGGCCCCCGCGTACGCCGCCCACTGCGCGGGACCGAGCCCGGCCCCGGTGTGCGCGGGCAGCCGCAGCGCCTCCAGCACGAGCGGCGGTAGCAGCCCGGCCCACCAGGAGGTGGCCGCGCACCCGGCCGCCCCGCACACCCCGGCCAGCACCCCCGCCGCCCCGGGCAGCACCCGTGCGGGCCGCTCCGCCAGGTCGGGGTCGACCTGTGGCGCCGGGCGCGGTGCCACGGCCGGCGGGCGTCCGAGGCGCGGTTGCTCCCCCGTGCCCTGCCGGCGGGCGACGACCGCCGGCTTCAGCGGTACCGGCGCCGGGTAGGGGTCGTCGCGGAACAGCAGGTGGACGGGGATCTCGGTGGTGGCCTCGTTCTGGATGAGCCGGGCGGGCCTGACCGGTCCGTCGGCCAGGCCGCCGGCCGGCCCGTCGGGCTCGGACGTGTGGGAAGTGGTCGTACTCATGGGTGCCTCCAGCCTCCGCGCCAGATGCGTCACAACGGTGATCCCCGGTGCCCGGGGTCCGGGCCCCCCCGGGGCGGGCTTCACGAGAAGAGCCGCCGCCAGGTCTCGGGACCCGGGTAGCCGTCCGCCGCGCCGCCCCGCCAGCCCTGGGTGCGCTGGAAGGCCTCGACGGCCCGCCGGTCCGCCTCGCCCCAGCGCGGTCCCGGTCCGACCCGGTAGAACCTGCCGAACCCCTTGCGCACCAGCCGTCTCCCCAGCTGGGTGACGTACGGGTTGCTGGCGCCGGGTCGGAACATCGCCCGGCCCGGGTAGCCGGGGACGCCGTGGGAGGAGGGCGGCGGCCCGACCGCCCCGGCCTTCACGTCCTTGCCCTTGCCGGTGACCAGCAGCTCCCAGGTGCGCGGGCCGGGCAGGCCGTCGGCGTCGGCGCCCGTCCAGCCCTGGGCCAGCTGGAAGGCCCGGGTCGCCCGCCGGTCCGCGTCCGTCCAGCGCGGGCTCGGGCCCAAGGCGTAGGAGCCGCCGGCCCCGCGCGCGACCAGCATCCGGCCGAGCAGCGTGACGTACTTGTTGTTCGCGCCGGGGCCGAAATACGCCGCTCCCGGGTAGGGCGTGGCGGCCGGTGCGCCCGGTTTCCCGCCGGCCGGTTCCTTCCCCGGCACGGTCCCCTGTTCCTTCCCCGGCTCCGGGGTGACGCCCTTGTACCGGTAGGGGACGTACTGGTCCGAATCGTTCCAGTAGGCGTACGGGGTGGACTGCCGGCGGGTGTGCGGGCGGGTCTGCTCGTAGGCGGTGTAGGAGCTGTGCGTGTAGTCCGTCCAGCCGCCGAAAATCACGACGTGCGAGCCGCTCTCCGGGGCGGCCTCATTGTGGAAGAGCAGAATGTCGCCCGGCTGGAGTTCCTCCTTGGAAATCCGCTCACCGTATTGGGCGAGGCTGCCCGTCCATTCGTTTCCGGGCAGCTTCCAGGCCATCGAGACATAGCCCGAACAGTCCTGGCGGTAGCCGTCGGACCAGTAGTCGTTCATGCTGTACGGCACCTTCGCGGCGACCCAGGTCCTGGCCCGGTTGATGATCTCCGTACGGGTGATGGCGGCGGGCTTGAGGGTGGCCGAGGGCTTCACGGGACGACCGCCGGGGCCGTACAGCGGTGCCTTGCCGCCCTGGGGAGTGTCAGGCTCGTCACCTGCGGAAAAGCCGGGTCGATGGGGTGGTGCCTGCGGGGCGGCCGCGGCCGGTACGGCGTGGCCCGCGCCGAGTGCCGCCGAAGCCACGGCGGCCAGGGCGAGGGCACGGTGTGCGGCCGGGTGGGCGGTGGTGCGGCCGGCCCAGGAATGCGGCAGGGCGCGGCGCCAGTGGACGCATCCGGGGCAGTCGCAGTCGCTCGCGGGGTCGAATTCCTCGAATACCGGAGACCTCATGCGATTCCCCTCACACTTCCGGCGGAAAAGGCCGCGCCTGCACCCGTCCGGGCGCGCGTCGTCAGTTTCTCAACTGTTTTCCGCACGCGCATGCTGACGGTCCGAATGATGTACGCGGCCCCGCAGGGGACCCCCTCTCGGGGCCGGAGCCCGTGGTCCGGAGCACCTCCCGGCGTCCTGTAGAGTTACGTCGTCAGCGCGCGCCGCTAGCTCAGTTGGTTAGAGCAGCTGACTCTTAATCAGCGGGTCCGGGGTTCGAGTCCCTGGCGGCGCACGATGCCGGTGGCGGCTTGGGTTCGCGGAAAGCGCGAACCCAAGCCGCCACCGTCTTTTCTGCGCGGCTTCGCCGGGCGCTGTGGGGGCTCCGCCACCCACACCCCCGCCTCTCGGCGTCGCAGCGAGCCGGAAAGCAGAAGCCCGGCGCAGTCCAGTCACACCGACCGGAAAGCCCCTCGCGGAAGCGGGGCCTTTCGCATACCCGGCCACGGCCCTGGTCCACTCTGGCCGGAACCCGGTCCACCGCGCGATTGGCCGGATACCCTCTCGCCATGGCAGCGCGTGATCTCCAGGAGCGGATCAAGAAGCTCATCATCGACCGCCGGCTGGCCTCCGGGGCCCCGCTGCCGACCGAGCCCGAGCTGATGGAGTACCTCGGCGCGAGCCGGAACTCGGTGCGGGAGGCGCTGAAGGCGCTCCAGGCCATGGGCATCGTGGAGATCCGGCACGGCTTCGGCACCTACGTCGGCCCGATGTCCCTGGCCCCGATGATCGAGGGCCTCGCCTTCCGCACGGTCGCCGGGCACTACCGGGGCGAGGACTCCCTGCTCCAGCTGCTGGAACTCAGGGAGGCCGTGGAGACGGGGCTCGTCTCCCGGCTCGCGGGGCGGATACCGCGCGCGGACCTCGTTGAACTGGACGGGCTCGTCGGCCGTATGGAAGAGCAGGCCGCGCGCGGAGCCGGTCTCGCCGAGACCGACCGGGCCTTCCACGCCACCCTCTACCGGGGGCTGGACAACGTGCTGCTGAGCGAGGTCCTGGAGGCGTTCTGGGACGCCTTCCACCGGGTCCGCACCGACCTCGGGGGCGAGCCGCAGGACCCGAAGGTCACCTGCCGGCAGCACCGGGAGATCCTCGACGCGGTCCGGTCCGGCGACTCGATGCGGGCGGAGGAGGCCATAAGAGAGCACTTCGGGAACATCCGCGCCCGCCTGTCCACAACCACTCCACAGGCTCCCCACACCCACCACAATGAACGCGTATGACCGGTAAACGCCGCGTTTCGCACCTTGCGATCATGATGAGCGCCGTAGAACCCTGGTTTTCTGGTTTTTCAAGATGCTGCGGTTTCGCGGCAGTTGGGGGGATTCGGAGCCGGTTGCGCGCTGGACGGGGGTAGGGGCCTCTGTTCATGAAGCGATGCCGAGGGGGGCATCATGCAACCGGAAGGTCGCGTTGCCGTGTCTATAGGGTGTGGATGACGTGGTGACAGCGACCCACCACTGATACGTCTGTGAAGGTCGAGGGGGACCTGCCGCAGACGGAAGGAAGCGACGAAACACGCGGTGTCCGCGTGTGGGGGGAATGACTCATGACGTCGAGGCCGACGGGCGCCCGGCAGCAGGACCACGACCCGTCCCAGACCACCCAGCTCAGGGTTCCGGCCCATCGGATGAGCACCACGGGGACGTTCCGGCGGATCAAGAAGACGCTGCCGCGATACGACTACGAGCACTACAGCCGGCTCGCGGGTCCCCTCACCCAGCCTGATCCGACCAAGCCGTACAAGGTGCAGTACCGGTCGCTGATCTCACAGGAACCGCACCGTATAAGAGTCGCCCTGATGCTGGCCGCGGCCCCGGTGCTGTCCGTGGTGCTGCTGGTGTGGCTGCTCCAGCCCGAGCACTGGACCGAGCGCGACTACCCGGCCTTCGACTGGCTGCCCGCGCTCGACATCGTGATGCTGGTCTCGATCGGTCTGATCGAGTTCTTCCGCTGCATGAACGTGGTGTCGAACGCGCACGCCACGCTGGTCGCCCGCGACCCGATCCCGGTGGTGCCCGAGACCGGCACCAGAGTGGCCTTCCTCACCTCCTTCGTGCCCGGCAAGGAACCGCTGGAGATGGTGACGAAGACCCTGGAGGCGGCCGTCAGGATCCGCCACCGGGGCCTGATGCACGTATGGCTGCTCGACGAGGGCGACGACCCCGAGGTGAAGGCGGTCTGCGAGCGCCTCGGCGTGCACCACTTCTCCCGCAAGGGCGTCGCCAAGTGGAACCAGGCCAAGGGCCCGCACCGCGCCAAGACCAAGCACGGCAACTACAACGCCTGGCTGGAGGCGCACGGCGACGACTACGACTTCTTCGCCTCGGTCGACACCGACCACGTGCCGCTGCCCAACTACCTGGAGCGGATGCTCGGCTTCTTCCGCGACCCGGACGTCGGCTTCGTCATCGGCCCGCAGGTCTACGGCAACTACGACAACCCCATCACCAAGGCCGCCGAGTCGCAGCAGTTCCTGTTCCACGCGCTGATCCAGCGCGCGGGCAACCGCTACGGCTCCCCCATGTTCGTCGGCACTTCCAACGCCGTGCGCATCAAGGCGCTCAAGCAGATCGGCGGTCTGTACGACTCGATCACCGAGGACATGGCGACCGGCTTCGAGATGCACCGCCACAAGAACCCGGCGACGGGCAACAAGTGGCGCTCGGTCTACACCCCGGACGTGCTCGCGGTCGGTGAGGGCCCCAGCGCCTGGACGGACTTCTTCACCCAGCAGATGCGCTGGTCGCGAGGGACGTACGAGACGATCCTCAAGCAGTACTGGAAGGGCTGGTACTCGCTGCCGCCGAGCAAGCTCTTCAACTACACGATGATGATCATCTTCTACCCGATGTCGGCCCTGAACTGGATCCTGGCGGCACTGAGCTGCTGCCTGTTCCTGGGCCTGGGCGCCTCGGGTGTGAACATCGACCCGGCGGTCTGGCTGATGCTCTACGGCAACGCCTCCGCCCTGCAGATCGGCCTGTACGTCTGGAACCGCCGGCACAACGTCTCGCCGCACGAGCCGGAGGGCTCCGGCGGTGTGGCCGGCATGGTGATGTCCGCGCTGTCGGCGCCGCTGTACGCGAAGGCGCTGATCGACTCGGTACTGCGGCGCAAGAGCAAGTTCGTGGTCACGCCCAAGGGTGATTCGGCGAGCCCGGACCGCTGGTTCGGGACGTTCCGCTACCACTGGTACTTCGTCGCGATCTTCGGTGCGTCGATCGCGGCCGGCTTCGTCTTCGGCCACTCGCACCCCGCGATGATCATCTGGGCGACGTTCGCGCTGCTGATCACCGCCTCGCCGGTCTTCGCCTGGCGCTGGCAGCTGCGGCAGGACGCGAAGAAGCCCGCCGCTCCCGCCGCGGAGCAGCCGCAGGACCCTGCGGGACCGCACCGGACGCAGCCGCTGCCCATCCCGCAGCAGCCGTCGGCGGCGCACGCCTCGCAGCACAAGCCCGGTTGGGCCGCCACCCCTGGCGCAAACGGGGAGGTCGGGGGGACCGACCAGACCATGCAGATCGCCCTTGGTGGACTTGGGGGACGTAAGGAATGAACGACCGTGCAGGCCGCCGCCGGGCCCGTCGACTCGCGATCGGCACGGCGGTGGTACTCGCGCTGGCCGGGATGAACGGGCCGTGGCTCTACCGCTTCGGCACCGAGAAATACCACCAGTACACAATCAACAAGCCGGAGTACAAGGCCGCGAACGGCAAGTGGGAGATCATCGAGTTTCCCGAGGAGTACCGGCAGAACACGATCCACGCGGCACTGCTGCGCACCGGCAAGGTGCTGCTCGTCGCGGGTTCGGGCAACGACCAGGACAACTTCGACGCGAAGAAGTTCGACACCCGGATCTGGGACCCGGTCAAGGGCACCATCAAGAAGGTCCCCACGCCCAGCGACCTGTTCTGCACGGGCCACACCCAGCTCGCCAACGGCAACCTGCTGATCGCGGGCGGCACGAAGCGGTACGAGAAGCTCAAGGGTGACGTCACCAAGGCCGGCGGCCTGATGATCGTCCACAACGAGAACCCGGACAAGCCGATCACGCTGCCCGCGGGCACCAAGTTCACGGGCAAGGAGAACGGCAAGACCTTCGTCTCGAAGGACCCGGTGCTCGTGCCGCGCGCGAAGAAGGTCTTCGACAAGGCGACCGGCAAGTTCCTGCGCAACGACCCCGGCCTCGGCCGGATCTACGTCGAGGCGCAGAAGCGGGGCAAGAAGTACGAGACCGGCACGCAGGACAACTACCGCGTGCACGGCCTGAAGGGCGCCGACGCCAAGAACACCTACGGCATCGCGCAGAAGCTCGCCCTCGACAAGAAGGACTTCCAGGGCATCCGGGACGCCTTCGAGTTCGATCCCGTGGCCGAGAAGTACATCAAGGTCGACCCGATGAAGGAGGCCCGCTGGTACCCGACGCTCACCACCCTGAGCGACGGGAAGATCCTCAGCGTCTCCGGCCTCGACGACATCGGCCAGCTCGTCCCGGGCAAGAACGAGGTCTTCGACCCGAAGACCAAGAAGTGGAGCTACACGGACAAGGTCCGGCAGTTCCCGACCTACCCGGCGCTGTTCCTCATGCAGAACGGCAAGGTCTTCTACTCGGGTTCCAACGCGGGCTACGGGCCGGACAACGTGGGCCGTGACCCGGGCGTGTGGGACGTGGACACCAACAAGTTCACGAAGATCCCCGGCCTGAGCGACCCCAAGCTGATGGAGACGTCCGGCACGGTGCTGCTGCCGCCCGCGCAGGACGAGAAGTACATGGTGATCGGCGGCGGCGGTGTCGGCGAGTCCCAGGAGTCCAGCGAGAAGACCCGGATCGTCGACCTGAAGGCCGACACCCCGCGCTTCGTGGACGGCCCGTCCCTGGACAAGGGCACGCGCTACCCGAACGCCTCGATCCTGCCCGACGACAGCGTGCTGATCTCCGGCGGTTCGGAGGACTACCGGGGCCGCGGCGACTCCAACATCTTCGAGGCGCGCATCTACGACACGGAGAAGAACGACCTCAGGCGGGTCGCCGACCCGCTGGTGGGCCGCAACTACCACTCCGGGTCGATCCTGCTGCCCGACGGCCGCGTGATGTTCTTCGGCTCCGACTCGCTCTACGGCGACAAGGCCAACACCAAGCCGGGCGAGTTCGAGCAGCGCATCGAGATCTACACGCCGCCGTACCTCTACGGCGACGGGGACCAGCCCTCGCTGTCGGGCGGGCCGCAGACCATCGAGCGCGGCGGGACGGGCACCTTCACCTCGTCGGACGCGGCCAGGATCAAGAAGGCCCGGCTGATCCGCCCGAGCGCCGCCACGCACGTCACGGACGTCGACCAGCGCTCGATCGCACTGGACTTCAAGGCGTCCGGCGACAAGCTGACGGTGGCCGTGCCGAAGAACCGGAACCTGGTCCAGGCGGGCTGGTACATGCTGTTCGTGACGGACGACCGGGGCACGCCGAGCAAGGCGCAGTGGGTCAAGGTGCCGTAGCGATCGGCTGATCGGGGCGCTCTCCGGTATGGAGGGCGCCCCTTCGCGTGCCCGGCCACTGACGGGAAACACGCTTGACCTGCACACGGCATCTGGTGTGCTCTCGGTACGACATCGGTAACGCGTGTGGTCAACGGTGGCGGGGGAAACGGGAGATGACCGAGTCGACCACGTCGGACCCGGTGGCCGAGGACGTCCTGGCCGCCGCGACCGTCCAGGTCACGGGAACGGGCGGGCACATCGGCGGCCTGGGCGTGCTCATCGCGCCCACCCTCGTGCTGACCTGCGCCCATGTCGTCCTGGAGGCCTCGCAACGGCCGGCCCGCCAGGAGGAACGCCCCGACGGGCCCCTCGGTGTCCGCCTGGTCCTGCGCGAGGGCGAGCCGGTGGATGCCGTCGTCCTCGACTGGGTGCCCGTACGCGCCAACGGCACCGGGGACGTCGCCGTGCTGTCCCTGTCCCGCCCGCTTCCCGAGGCCCGGCCGGTCCTGATGGTGGCGCCCCGGGACGTCTGGGACCACAGAGCCATCGTTTTCGGACTGCCCAGGGACGACACCGGCGGCGGCTGGCACACCGCCCGGCTGCGCGCCCGGACCGGCACGGGCCGGCTTCAGATGTCGCCGCTCGACGGGCAGTCGGACCCGATCCAGCCCGGCTTCAGCGGCTCCGCCGTGTGGGACGAGGACCTAAGTGCCGTGGTCGGCATCGTCGCCTCGATCTCACCGGCGCACCGCGGGCAGGCCTTCTGCATCCCGACCCGCACGGTCCTCGACGAACTCCCGGATCTGGCCCGACTGCTCGCGCCCGACTCCCCGTTCCCGGGCCTGCGCCCGTACACCGAGGAGCACAGCGCGCACTTCTTCGGCCGGGACGAGGACATCACCGCGGTCGTCGACCTGCTCTGCCCGCACGGGTCACCCGAGGGCTGTGTGACACTGACCGGCCCCTCCGGCTCGGGCAAGTCCTCCCTCCTCCTGGCGGGCGTCCTGCCCCGTCTGCAGGAGCAGGACGTGGAGGTCGTCCCCCTGCGCGCGGAGGGCCGTCAACCCGACGCCGCGGCGATCCGCGAGGCACTGCGGACCCACCGCTCGGCTCGCGGACTCGTACTGGCCCTCGACCAGGCGGAGGCGCTGCTGCTGCGCCCCGAGGAGGAGCTGCGCACCCTGGTGGACGCCCTCCTCGACGCCTGCCGGCACCCCGGGGTGGCGGTCCTGGTCGCGCTGCGGACCGACTTCCAGGACGCGGTCCTGCGCCACCCGGAGCTGAGCCGGCTGGTCGGCGGAGCGCCCGCGCACCAGCTGGGCCTGATGACCCGCGAGCAGCTCACCGAGGTGGTCCGGCTGCCCCTGCGGGCCTTCCCAGGCGTGGAGTACGACAGCGGACTGGCCGACCGGCTCATCGAGGACGCGGCGGGCCGGCCGGGAGCCCTGCCCTTGCTCGGCTTCGTCCTGACGACCCTGTGGGAACGGCAGGTCGGCGGCCGGCTGCGCCTCGACACCTACCGCGAACTCGGCGGCCTCGGCGGGGTGCTGAGCAGCAGGGCGGACTCCGCGTGGCAGCGGGCGCTGCGGGGAGCGGCGGAGGATGCCGCGACCGGGCTGCTGCGCGCGCTGGTGCGGATCCCGCCCGGCAGCGCCACGCCCCTGCGCGCCCGGCTCGCCCGCCGCGACGCCGGCGAGGAGCAGTGGGCCATCGCCCGCGCACTCGCCGAGGCCCGGGTCCTGGTGCTGGGCGCGGACCCCGAGCGGGGCGAGACGGTCGAGCTGGCCCACGAGGCCCTCATCGAACACTGGCAGCCGCTCGCGCAGCAGCTGGAAAAGGACCGTACGTTCCTCACCTGGCGCGGTGAACTGCGCTACGACCGCGCCCGCTGGTTGCGGGCAGGGCGGCCCGACGGGCTGCTGCTGGAGGATCCGGCGCTGTCGGTGGCGGAAGGGTGGCTCGCGCGGCGGGCTGCCGAACTGACGGACGAGGACCGGGAGTTCGTCGAGGCGAGTGCCGGGCTGCGGGCGCGCAAGGAGCAGGAGACCGCGAGGTCCGAGCGCCGCAAGCGGTATCTGCGGGCGCTGTGGGCCGTGGTCACGGTGCTGGCCGTGGTGGCGGCCACGGTGGTGTCCGTGCTGTATCTGAACCTGCTGACGGAGCAGCGGCGGCTGGCGTCCGACCGGCTGGCGCGGCAGGCCGCGAGTCTCGACGGCACGTCGTTGACGGCCTCCGCGCTGTACACGGTCGGGGCGTACCGGGCCGAGGCCCGCCCGGACGCGCGTTCCGCGCTGCTCGCGCAGTATCTGCGGTCGCAGGACGTGGAGCGGGTCGTGATGGAGGGGCATAACGACGTCGAGGACATCGCCCTCACGGACGACGGTTCGTTCGCCTACACCGTGCTGGCCAACGGCGACTTCGTGCGGCTGGACCTGCGCGGGAAGAAACGGCCCAAGCCCTTCCTGTTCTCGAAACGGCAGGACACCGAACGGATCGCCGTGTCGGCCGACGGGCGGAGGGTGGCCCGGGCGAGCGACTGGGGTCTGATCTCCCTCGGCGTACCGCTCTCCTCCGACCCGGAGAAGTTCCGGATCATTGCCCTGCGCGAGGGCGAGGCCGTGGAGAAGAACCCGCGTGCCGCCAACGACCTGCGCTTCGACGGGGACAGGAAGCGGATCCTCGCCGCGATCCCCCGTGAGGGCGTGCTCATGTGGAACGCGGACGACGGCCGCCGCACGGGCCGCACCCTGGCCCCGCCGCGCGGCTGGGACGCGGCGCAGGCCTGGTTCGCCGCGGACGACACGGTCGTGGCACGGATCGTGCCCTCCGGGGCGGAAGCGGACGACGTACGGGGCCGACTGGTCGCCTGGGACCTCGACCGGGGTTCGTTGCGCCGCCCCTGGGAAGAGCGCGCCACCGCCGCCGCCACGGTCAGCGGCAACGGCCGCGTCCTGGTCACCTGTACCGAGCAGGGCTCACTCGAAGCGTGGCGGCTGGGCACCACGCCCCGGCGCTTCCAGAGCTGGAGCAACACCGCCTTTCAGGGGCTGTGTCCGCTCCACACGCCCCGCCTCGACGCCACGGGCCGCTACCTGGTCAATCCCACCGGGCGCATCGGCAGCGACCTGGGCCGGATGCGCTTCCTCCTCATCGACCTGGACAAGGGCTGGCCGGCCACCTTCGACACCCCTGCCGCGGCCCCCGAGGACCAGAACATCACCGGCCGCTCCTTCGCTCCGGCGGTCGCGCTGGCCGGCTCTCCGGACGACCTGCGCGCCGCCGTCTCCGTCGGCGGAAGCATCGTCACCGTACGCGTCGAGCCGCCCACGTCCTTCGACTCCAACTCGCTGGTCAACCGCATCCGCACACCGGACGGACCGAGCGGCAGAATGGCGGTCGTCGACACCAGCGGCAGCGGACTGCAACTGTGGAACCTGGCCGACCACCGGCTCCTGGCGACCGCGCGCCCGTCCCGGCCGCTGGCCCGGCTCTACGCCGCCTTCAGCCCGGACGGGCGACGGATGCTGACCATCGCCCAGGACGAGCGGACGGTCCTCGTCTGGCGGATCGACGGCTCTTCCCTGACGGAGGAGCACGTCCTCGAACTGCCGGCCCCTCCCGACATCACGGCTTCCGGGGCGGATCCGCAGACGGGGCTCGTCCCGTCCTGGATCAACCTGAGCTTCTCCGACGACGACCACGCCGTGATCTCGGGGCTGTCGTACGTCTCCCGCTGGAATCTCGACACGGGCAAGACGGTCGGTGAGATCTACCGGCCTCCCGTCCAGGAGCGGGCCCAGCTCGCCAACGAGGCGACCGGCACCTTCGCCACCGCCGTACCGGGAAAACCGCAGGCGGTGGTGCGGACGGTGGGCGAGATCGGCGTCTGGGACTTCACCACCGGTGAGTTCAAGCGGTGGATCAAGAGGGAGGGCGGGGACCGGTCGGTCCGGTCGTTCGCCCTCTCCCCCGAGGGGAAGTTCCTCGCCGTGCAGGACGCCGGTGGCCGGGTACGCCTGCGGGACGTACAGAAGAAGACGTGGCGGCAGGATCTCACCAGCAACGGCGTCTACTACCTCGGCCGCTTCCTCGGCGACCGCCTGCTCCACACGACCACCGCCGCCGGTGAACAGGTCGTCTGGGACATCGACAAGCGCCAGGACACCTACCGCTACTACGTGGGCTACGGCTCGGTCCTCTCACCGAGCACCGACGGCAAGTCCCTCACGATCGTCGACGGCTCGCGCACCTCCGTGATCCCCCTCGAACCCGAGCGGTGGATGGACCGGCTGTGCGCCCTGGCGGGGCGGGAGCTGACCGAGGACGAGAAGGAACTGGCCGTCGAGCCCGATCTGGTCGCCGACGTGTGCCCGGCCCTCTAGTCAGGAACTCGCCCTGGCCAGCTTCAGCGCGTAGTCCGACCACCACTGGCCCGCCTTGGGGCCGCCCTTGCACTCGCCGTCCGACTCGCCCGGCCGCTTGACCCACAGGTACGCGTCGACCAGCGGGTCCGCCGTCTTCGTCGTCGGCGTCTCCCCGAGGGCCCGGCCGGGCGGGTTGCACCAGCGCTCGTCCGGGTTGCCCTGAGTGTAGGGACCCTTGCCGTTGCGGCTGGTGTCGATGACGAAGTGCTTGCCGCCGACCTTGGCGGAGAGCTGCTTGCCGTAGGCGATGGAGTCTTCGGTGGAGTAGAAGTTGGAGACGTTGACGGAGAAGCCGTCGGCCTGGTCGATGCCGGCCCACTTCAGCGGCTCGAAGATCTGGTCGGGGTTCTTCCAGCCGGCGTTGCCCGCGTCCAGGTAGACCTTCGTGTTCTTCAGGGACTTGAGCTTGCTGACGGCACCCTTGAGGAGGTCGTAGCGCTCCTCGTGGAACTGCTCCGGGGTGCAGCCGTCCACCAGGTGCAACAGCGCGTCCGGTTCGAGGATGACCGTGGCGGAGCGGTCGCCGATGCCCGCCGCCACGCCGTCGAGCCACTGGCGGTAGGCGTTGCCGTCGGCGGCTCCGCCCTGCGAGTACTGGCCGCAGTCGCGGTGCGGGATGTTGTACAGCACGAGCAGTGCCGTACGGCCGGCCTTGTCGGCGGCCTCGGTGAACCCCTTGGTCTGCTCCCGCGGGTTGTCCGGGCCGATCCACTCGGCGACCGGCTGCTCGGCGATCTTGCGGAGGTGCTCGGCGTCCTGCTTCTTGCCGGTCTTCTCCAAGGCGGCGACCTGCTGGGCCGCCGTGCCATCCGGATTGACCCAGAACGGGGCCTTTTCCTTGGGCTGTTGAGTGATTCCGGCGCCCGCGTCGGCTCCGTCCGCCCCGTCCCCTCCGTCACCGGAGGAACAGCCCGCGATCAGCAGTGCCGCCCCCAGCACCGCTGCGGACACCCGCCTTCCGGCGGCTGTCCCTACCCCCCTGTTGCCGTACATCCAACTCCCCCTTGGGCACACTGTTAAGTCTCAATCCTGACATACGTCGCGCAGCTCCCGTGGGAGCAAAGCCCACCTGCACCCGTGACGCAGAGCCACCGAGCCGGGACTTGACGTTATCCAACCTCTAGGCCCGGGCGGCCCATTGGTTCTAGAGTCTTCTCAGCAGGGCCCGGCCTCCGGCCAGAGCTTCACCCACCGTGGCTCCCGCGCCCTCCCGCGCAGCTCGCCGGGTTACTCCCGCAGCCCGTGCGCGCGGTCGAGGACCAGCCCGGTCGGCGACTTCAGGGGGAGCGAGTCGTCGACCGGGCTGGGTGGGCGCCCGGGGCCGCGACAGGCCCTACAGGCCCGTGCCCGTCAGGTACGCCGACACCACCACGTTCGCCGTGTAGCTGCGGGTCGTACGGTCGAAGCTGCCGCCGCAGGTGACCAGCCGCAGTTCGGCACGGCCCGCCTCGCGGGGGCCGTAGGCCTGGTGGGCGTCGAAGTGGTCGCGGGTGAGGACCTGGACGGACTCGACGGTGAACTCCGCGACCTTGGCGTCGGCCCGGATCACCCGGATCGTCTGGCCCGGACGCATGGCGCTGACCTTGTAGAAGACGGCGGGCCGGGTGTCGGTGTCGACGTGACCGACCATCAGCGCGGTGCCCGGCGCCCCGGGTGCCACGCCGCCCGCGTACCAGCCGACCACGCCCGGCTGGTCGTACGGGGGCGGATCGAGCGCGCCGCGCGCGTCCAGTCCCCGCGCCACCACGGGCGCCTGCACCCCGAGCCCGGGGATGTCGACGCGCTGGGGCAGCGCGTCGCCCAACGGGCGGTGCTCGGGCGGCAGTTTCACGTCCGGGGGACGTCCGGCCGCCGCCATGTCACCGGTCGTAGGGGCGGATATGCCGTGCCGTACGTCGGTGACCTCGCGGCCCCACAGCCACAGCCCGAGCAGCAGCGCCACCCAGGTCACGCCGGCCAGCAGACGGCCGGTGCCGGAGGAGCGGCCCTTGATGCGTTCCTGTTCTCGATCGTGTTCGGACATGGTCAGTCCGTTCCACGGCTGCGGCGGACACCGCCCAGCGCGACGACCACCGCGGCGACGCCCGCGAGCACCAGGCCGGTCACGCCCTGTGCCGTGCCGGGACCGGCCCCGCGGTCCTCGGCGGCGACGAGGTCCGCCGCGCCACCACCGCCCGCCCGGACCGGGGCCACGGGCGAGGGGTGCGCGCCCGGCCGCCGGAAGGCGGACTGCTCCTCGTCTCCCCCGGGCGTGGACCGCTGCCCGTCACCGGCACCGTCCCCGTCTTCGCCGTCTTCGCCGGGCGCGGACGACTGCCCACCGCCCTCGGGCACGGGCGGCTGACCCACGGTGCCGGGTGCGGGGGGCCGGCCGCCCGTCCCGGGTGCGGCAGGCAGGCCGCCGGTCCCGGCGAAGACGGGCGGGGACGACGAAGACTCGTCCGTCCCGGACGCCGACCGCCGCCGTCCGTCACCTTCCCGGACGGTGAACGTGCCGGCCCGTTCGGCGTCCCCGCAGCGGACCTGCACGGCGTACGTCCCCGCGTCGAGGGTGGAGCGGACGCGGCTCTCGCCGACGAGGTCACCGTCGGTGACGGTGAGCCGCGCGTCCGCGACGAACGCCGCCGAGCGGGCGACGGCCGTTCTCTCCGCACAGCCGGTCACGCGGAGCGTGACGTCACTGCCGGGCGCGGGGGTCGCCGGGGTCACCGCGACGCCCCCTGCGTCCGCCGCGTACGCCGCCGGGGTGAGGGCGGCCGCGACCAGGACGCTCGTACAGACAGTGACTCTCAGGGAACCCATCGTGAACCTCCAGACGCCTGGAGCCTCCCCCGCACGATGGGTCACCGCATCCTCAGGGACGCGGCGACTGCTCCGTACGGGTGGCGACGGGTTTGAGCTCCGGCCCGCTGCCACGGGCCCGGGGGCCCGCTGCTCCCGGGCTCAGACCCGGTCGACGAGGTCCGCGATGGAGTCCACGACCTGCGACGGCCGGTACGGGAAGCCCTCGACCTGGTCGGGCCTGGTCAGGCCGGTGAGCACCAGGAACGTCTGCATCCCGGCCTCCATGCCCGCCAGCACGTCCGTGTCCATGCGGTCGCCGATCATCGCGCTGCTCTCGGAGTGCGCCCCGATGGCGTTCAGCCCGGTCCTCATCATCAGCGGGTTGGGCTTGCCCGCGAAGTACGGCTTCTTGCCGGTCGCCTGGGTGATCAGCGCGGCCACCGCGCCGGTCGCGGGCAGCGGGCCCTCGGTGGACGGGCCCGTCTCGTCGGGGTTGGTGCAGATGAAACGGGCGCCGCCGAGGATGAGCCGCACCGCCTTCGTCATGGCCTCGAAGGAGTACGTGCGGGTCTCGCCGAGGACGACGTAGTCCGGCTCGTGGTCGGTCAGGATGTAGCCGATGTCGTGCAGCGCGGTGGTCAGGCCGGCCTCGCCGATGACGTACGCCGACCCGCCCGGCCGCTGGTCGTCCAGGAACTGGGCGGTGGCCAGGGCCGAGGTCCAGATGCTCTCGATCGGCACGTCCAGGCCCATGCGACGCAGCCGGGCGTGCAGGTCGCGCGGGGTGTACATCGAGTTGTTGGTGAGGACGAGGAAGGGCTTCCCGGACTCGCGCAGCTTCTTGAGGAAGGCGTCGGCGCCGGGGATCGGGACGCCCTCGTGGATGAGTACACCGTCCATGTCGGTGAGCCACGACTCGATGGGCTTGCGGTCTGCCATGTGCGGGATCTCCTGCCGTACGCGTGCAGCGTGCGCCTTGGGGCCGGGTTCCCCAGCCTAAACAGTGGCCGGATCTTGGGGAATGGCCCGTGTACGGAGTCCCGACAGGCGGGACGGCTCCTCAGCGGCTCAGAGGCTCAGCGGCGCCGCCGCGCGAGGAGCAGTGCCGCGCCCCCGGCGAGCAGCATCGCCGTGGCGGCCACGGCGGCCACGGCGGCCACGGCGACTTGGTCGCCGCTTCCCGAATGGGCGAGTTCCTCGGCGAACGGGAGACGGTCCTCGCGGGGCGGGACGGAGGCCTCGGAGTCGGGGTCGGGGTCGGGGTCGGGGTCGGAGTCGGGCTGGGAGTCGGGCTGGGAGTCGGTACCGCCGTCGATCTCCGGCTCGCCCCCGTCGATCGGCCCGTCACCGCCGATGCCGAAGCGGTAGTCGTTCGACTGTCCGACCCAGTCGCCGTCGTCGTCGTGCCGCTGCACCACGGCGGCGTTGACGGTGACCTTGTTCGGTACGGCGTCCGAGGTGACCGCGAGCCGCACCTTCACGGAGACGGTCCTGCCCGGCCCGACGGTGAACCCGGCGAAGCGGTCCTCGTCGTCGGCGAACGCCCCGATGAGCTCGTCCTCGTCTGTCTTCTCGAACCGCACGGGGTGGGCCCGCGTCCCCTCGAAGAACTCCAGCCGGGGCTGCGACGGCTCCAGCGCCCGCTTGTCGTCGACGAGCACGACGACGGGGTGGATTCCGGTGCACGGCCGGTCGGTCGTGTTGGCCAGCTCGACGTACCAGGTCCCGAACCCGCCCCCGGCCTCGTAGGCGCCGGGCCCGCCGTGGATGCGGGTGGTGAGCGGAAAGGTGTGGTCGTCGGGCGCGGCACAGTCGGGCGCCGGCTCGTCCGCGTACGCCGGAGGAGCCCCGGCGAGCAGAACGGCGGCTGCCGCCGCGAGGCAGAGGTGAGCGGGCGTGCAGGGTCGCATGGAGATGTGACATTGCCGGATGGAGCCGAAAGCGAGCCGACGTCGCCGGGAAGGCCCCCGAACGGCGGCACGGATCCGCCCGGTCGGCGCACACCTCAGGCGACCGGACAGCATCCTCAGCGCCGCCCCAGCGCCTTCGCACGCGAGTGGGCCCAGCCGGTCAGGAGCACACCGGCGGCGGTGAGAACCGCGTAGGCCAGCAGCGTGGGGAGGAACCCTCCGGGGAGCCCGTCCAGCAGCCCCCGGTCATCGTTGTCGACGAGGAGCCGGACGAGCGCCTGGGCGCAGACGACCAGCATCACCATGCCGAGGACCTGTAGGACGTCGTACTTCATGGACTTCCCTTCCGGGGGGAGAGGTGGGCGCAGGAGTGCGTGTGCTGACGTTACGAACGTATCAATCAGATGGAGGGTTCAAGCCCATAACCGAAGCTGGTTTCCGGCATTACGTCACACTTCTTCAGCGCGCTATCGTGAAGGCGTGCGTGACGAAAAGAAACGGGCGTGCCCGGTGTGCGGCAAGCCCACGCTCCGTTCGAGCCGGGGCCGCCCGCCCATCTACTGCTCCCGGAGCTGTCAGGCCCGGGCGTACCGCCGGCGCCGGCAGCCGCTGCCCGCTCCGGGCACTCCGCCCGCGCCCCGGCCGACGGACGTCCGGGCACGGCAGCGCCGCCGGATCGCCGAGGCGGTGTGGCGCATCGCGGCCGAGCAGGGGCTGGACGCGGCGAGCATGCGCAGGATCGCGGCGGAGGCCAGGGTGTCGCTGCGGGTCGTGCAGTACCACTTCGACTCCAAGCACGCCTTGATGGTCGACGCGCTGCGGCTGCTGCACGAGGAGAACGAACGGCTGGCCCAGGAGCGTATTCCGTACGACATGACAGAGCCCTGCGCGCTGCTGCGGGCGGTGCTGGACGAGTTCCTGCCGTTGGACGAGCAACGCGCCTTCGCCCTGCGGGTGTTCACGGCGTACTACGCGCGGAGCCTCACCGATCCCGTGCTCGCCGAGGTCTTCCTGACCGCCGAGCAGCCGCTGGAACGGCTCGTCGCGGACATCATCGGGGTGGGTGAGGCGGCGGGGAGCACCGCGCCGGGCATCGACCGGGTGCGCGAGGCCGACCTGCTGGTGTCGGGAGCGGTCGGGCTGGGCCTGGACGTGCTGCACGGCCGCCGCTCACTCGCGGACGTACGTACGGTGCTGGAGTACCACCTGGGGCGGATCTTCCCGGACACCGCGGGGGCGCCCGGGCGGAATCCGGCCGTTACGGCGCATACGAGCACTGCAGCGAACACGACCGTTGCAGCGAATCACGAGCGCTGCAGCTGATACGACCGGTGGAGCGAATCCGGTCCACATGCCGGACCCCGCCCACACGCCGAACCAGGCCCGAACGGCGAACCCGGCCCACACTGCGAATCCGGCCCACGCCTCGCAGTCGCCTCCCACAGGGAATCCGGCCCTCACACCAAGTCCAGCCCCCTCACCGGATCCCGCCCCCGCCCCTCACCCGGCCCCCCGCCCGAACACCGGCCCCAGCACCAGCTGAGCCGCGCCCACCGCGACGCCCCGTTCCCCGCCCGGCGCGACCCGCACCGGCACGGCGTCCTCCCCCGTCCGCCGCGCCCGCGCCCCCAGTACCGCCCCGACTCCCCGCACGAACGCCTCCGGCGCCGCGGCCACCGTCCGGCCGCCCAGCAGCACCACGTCGATGTCCAGGAGGCCCACCAGGTTCGCCGCGCCCGCTCCCAGCACCCGTGCCGCCTCTTCCACGTCCCCGCGCGCCACCGCACCGAGGCACAACGCCTCCACACAGCCCCGGTCGCCGCAGGTGCACGGCGGGCCGTCCAGCTGGATCACCTGGTGGCCGAACTCCCCGGCCCCGGTCCTGGCTCCCCGGTGCACGCTCCCGCCGATCACCAGACCGGCCCCCAGCCCCGTACCGAGGTGCAGATACGCGAAGGAGCCGCCCTCGCCCCCGGCCGCCAGGCCGACCGCCGCGGCGTTGGTGTCCTTGTCGACGACGACCGGCACGCCGAGCCGCTCCGCCAGCGCCTCCCGCAGCGGGAAGCCGTCCCACTCGGGGAATCCGGTCACCCGGTGCAGCACACCCCGGACGTGGTCGAGCGGCCCCGGCAGCGCCACCCCCACCCCGAGCAGGGAACCGGCATGGGCGAGGGCCGGCGGCCCGGCGGGCAACGCCTCGGCCACCGTGGCCCCGGCAGCGCCCGGCACCGGCGCACGGAGAGCCTCCGCCGTCGTCACCCGGACAGCCTCCGACCCGGCCACGCGGAGAGCCTCCGCCTCCGCCGGCCCGGAAGTCGCCCGGACGGCCCCAGCCTCCGACGCACGGACAGCCCCCGCCCCCGTCGCCCTGGCAGCGTCCATCTCCGCCGCACGGACAGCCGCAGCCCCCGTCGCCCTGGCAGCGTCCATCTCCGCCGCACGGACAGCCCCAGCCTCCGACGCACGGCCAGCCTCCGCCTCCGACGCACGGCCAGCCCCCGCCCCAGTCACCCGCACGGCCTCCGCCCCCGCCGCACGGTCAACCTCCGCCCCCGCCCCCCGCCAGGCTTCCCCCACCGTCGCCCGCACAGCATCCGTCACCGCCGTCAGCACCGCTCCCGCACCCGCCCCCAGGTCCAGCGCGGCCCGCCGCTCCCCCACCACCGTCCCGCGCAGATCCACGAGCACGGCCCGGACCTCGTCCCGGTCCAGGTGGACCCCCACCGCGTGCCCCGCCTCGGGCACCAGCCGCAGCACCGTGCGCGGTTTGCCCCCGGTCGACGCGCGGCGCCCCGCCTCCGCCGCGAGCCCGTCCTCCCGCAGCCGGGCCGTGATCTTGCTGACCGCCTGGGGGGTGAGGCCGGTCCGCTCCGCGAGTTCGAGCCGGCTGATGCCGTCGGGCCCTGCCGTCCGCAGCAGGTCGAGCACCAGCGCGGCGTTGTGGCTCCGCAAAGCGAGCAGATTCGCCCCGCTCCCTGTCCCTCCCCTCCCTGCCCCTCCGCTCCCAGCCCCTCCGGTCCATGTCCCTGCGGCGCCGCGCATGCCGCCCACTCCGCCCATTCCACCCGTACGGTCGTCCGCCCTGTTCACGCCCACGCCCTCCATTGTCCCTGGCGCTTGCACTTTGGCAACAGCGTTGCCAAAGTGGGTGCCATGACTGGCACACCCCTCGGCAGCCCCGGCTCGCCCCTCCGCGTCGGCCTCGTCGGTTACGGCCTCGCCGGCTCCGTCTTCCACGCCCCGCTGATCGCCGCCACCGAGGGCCTCGCCCTCGACACGGTGGTCACCTCGAATCCGGAGCGGCAGCAGCAGGCCCGTGCCGAGTTCCCGGACGTGCGCCTCGCCGACGGCCCGGACGAGCTGTTCGACCGGGCCGCCGAGCTGGATCTGATCGTCGTCGCGTCCCCGAACAAGACGCACGTGCCGCTCGCCACCGCCGCGCTCCAGGCCGGTCTGCCGGTCGTGGTCGACAAGCCCGTCGCGGGCACGGCGGCCGAGGCCCGTGAGCTGGCCGCCCTGGCCGAGGAGCGTGGACTGCTCCTCTCCGTCTTCCAGAACCGCCGCTGGGACAACGACTTCCTCACCCTGCGCAAGCTGCTGTCCGAGGGCGAGTTGGGTGACGTCTGGCGCTTTGAGTCCCGCTTCGAGCGCTGGCGTCCGAAGCCGAAGGGCGGCTGGCGGGAGTCCGGCGACCCCGCAGAGATCGGAGGTCTGCTGTACGACCTCGGCAGTCATGTCGTCGACCAGGCGCTGGTCCTCTTCGGCCCGGCGGCCGCCGTGTACGCGGAGTCGGACATCCGCCGCCCGGGCGCCGAGACGGACGACGACACGTTCATCGCCATCACGCACACCAACGGCGTCCGCTCGCACCTCTACGTCTCCGCGACAACCGCCCAGCTCGGCCCCCGCTTCCGCGTCCTCGGCTCCGCCGCCGGCTACGTCAAGTACGGCCTCGACCCCCAGGAGGCGGCCCTGCGCGAAGGCCACCGCCCCGGGCCCGGCTGGGGCGCGGAGCCCGAGTCGCTGTGGGGCCGCGTGGGCTCCGGCGAGTCCCCGGTCACGGGAGGCGGCCGGCCCGAACCCACCCTCCCGGGCGACTACCCCGCTTACTATGCGGCCGTGGCGAAGGCCCTGCTGGAGGGGGCCCCGAACCCGGTGACCGCCCTGGAGGCGGCCGCCGCCCTGGACGTACTGGAAGCCGCCCGTCGTTCGGCCCGCGAGAAGGTGACGGTGACCCTGTGACCCACAAGAGCAACCCCTCGCACAGCCAGGAGCTCACCCCGAAGTTCCACCCGGAGCTCACCCCGAGTCTGGAGGAGCTGGAGAAGGAGGAACGCCGCCTGGTGTTCCGCCAGTTCACCCACGACGACGCCTGGGCACTCGGCTCGCTCCTCGTCGACATGGCCCGGGAGCGCCAGGCCCCGGTCGCGATCGACATCCACCGCGCCGGCCAGCAGCTGTTCCACGCGGCGCTGCCCGGCTCCACCCCCGACAACGACGCCTGGATCGAGCGCAAGCGCCGGGTGGTGGAGCGCTACGGCTCCGCCTCCTACCTGGTGGGCGCCCGCTTCCGCGCCAAGGGCACGACGTTCGAGGAGTCCTCGCGCCTCGACCCCGACACGTACGCGGCGCACGGCGGTTCCTTCCCGATCACCGTCGAGGGCGTCGGCGTGATCGGCGCGGTGACGGTGTCCGGGCTGCCGCAGCTCCAGGACCACCGGTTCGTCGTCGAGGCCCTGGAGCGGTTCCTGGACGGCTAGTTGCGGTTCCTGGACAGCTGGTTGCTGTCGGAATCATCGGCGGCCCCCTCCGGTTGGCACCTGCAGTACGCATGATCGAACATGGCGCCCAACCGGAGGGATCCCAACCGATGACCACCGCCCTGAAGGAAACCGTCGGCCGGTACGGCATCTGGAGCGTAGGCCTGCGCTCGGAGGACCCGGACCGGCGCGGCGAACTCACCGAGGCCGCCGCCGAACTGGAGGAACTCGGCTACGGCGCCGTGTGGCTCGGCGGCAACAGCTCCGCCGCCAACGCCGCCCCGCTGATCGAGGCGACCTCGAAGCTCACCGTCGGCACGAGCATCCAGAGCATCTGGCAGCACGAGCCGGACGCCGCCGCCACGGCCTTCGGGGACCTGGAAGCGGCCCACCCCGGGCGTTTCCTGCTGGGCCTCGGGGTGAGCCACGCCAAGCGCGTGGAGCAGTACTCCCGCCCCTACTCGGCCCTCGTCGCCCACCTCGACGGCCTGGACGCCGCCGGAGTGCCGGCCAACCGCCGCCTCCTGGCCGCTCTGGGCCCGAAGTCGCTGCGGCTGGCCCGCGACCGGGCGGCGGGCTCGATCCCGTACCTGGTCACCCCGGAACACACCGCGCACGCCCGCGAGATCCTGGGAGAGGCCCCGCTGCTGGCCCCCGAGCTGGGCGTCATCCCGGAGACGGACCCGTCCCGCGCCCGCGCCCTGGCCCGCGAGTTCCTCGAGATCTACCTCCCGCTGCCGAACTACACCAACAACTTCCTCCGGCACGGCTTCACCGAGGACGACCTGACGGACGGCGGCAGCGACCGCCTCGTCGACGCCCTGTTCGCCTGGGGCGACGAGACGGCGATCCGCGCCAAGATCGACGCCTTCTTCGAGGCGGGAGCGGACCACCTCGCCCTCCAGGTCCTGGACGGCGAGCCGCGCGACGCCCTGCCCAGGAAGGCGTGGCGCGACCTGGCAACCGTGCTGCTGGACTGACCCCTCAGGGGCGCGGGGAACTGCGCGAACAACCACGACGAACCCGCAGTCGCGAACGCTCCGCAGCTCTCCGCCCCTCAGGCGTTTTTGAACTCCTGCCGCTGCCGCCCGAGCCCCTCGATCTCCAGCTCCACGACATCCCCGGCCCGCAGGAACGGCTTCGGCTCGGGCGCCCCCAGCGCCACCCCCGCCGGCGTCCCCGTGTTGATCACATCGCCCGGGTACAGCGTCATGAACTGACTGAGGTACCGCACGACCTCCCCCACCGGGAAGATCTGCTCGGCCGTCGTCCCGTCCTGCTTCAACTCGCCGTTGACCCACAGCCGCAGCGACAGCCGCTGCGGATCCGGCACCTCGTCCGCCGTCACCAGCCACGGCCCCAGCGGATTGAACGTCTCGCAGTTCTTGCCCTTGTCCCAGGTCCCGCCCCGCTCGATCTGGAACTCCCGCTCGGACACGTCGTGCGCGACCGCGTACCCGGCGACATGCGCGAGCCCCTCCTCCGCGGACCCCAGGTACCTGGCCGTACGCCCGATGACGACGGCCAGCTCGACCTCCCAGTCGGTCTTGCGGGACGCGCGCGGCACGAGCACCGTGTCGTTCGGCCCGACCACCGTGTCCGGCGCCTTCATGAACAGGACCGGCTCGCCGGGCGGCTCGGCACCCGTCTCGCGCGCGTGGTCGTGGTAGTTCAGCCCGATGCAGACGATCTTGCCGATCCGCCCCAGCGGCGGCCCGATCCGCAGTCCGGTGGCGTCCAGTGCGGGCAGCTCACTGGCGTCGGCGGCAGCACGGACGCGGTCGAGCGCCGCGTCGTCCGCGAGCAGCGCACCGTCGATGTCCGGCACGACGCCCGACAGGTCCCGCAGGGTCCCGTCGGCGTCGAGCAGCGCGGGCCGCTCGGCCCCGGCCGTACCGACTCGCAGCAGCTTCATGATCACGTCTCCCTCGATCGCGGGCGCCCGCCCGAGGCCTGCGACCCGGATGCGGCGGGCCAGCCATCGGAGGACTGGTCGATCCTCCAAGCTGGGAGTGCACTCCGCAATACCCAGTTCACGTACTGGACCTCTCGCACCGACCGGCTACCGGTACAGCACAGCCCGCTCGACGACACTCCACGTCGTACTGGTCACGACGTACAGCGCGGCGGCCAGCGGCACGACCGCCACGGTGACGAGCGTGAAGAAGGACATGAAGGGCATCACCTTGGTCACCGCCCCGAGCCCCGCCACCTGCTCGCCACCGGCCGGGAGGGCCGGGTTCGCGGCCATCATGCGCTTGCTGAGGCGGTAGCTGAACGCGGCGACCCCGGCGACGACCACGAACAGCCCGGCGTACACGAACCCCGCCCCACCGAGGAGACCACCGTCCAGCGCGTCCACCCACCGCTCCCCCAGCGGCGCGGCGAACAGCTGGTGGTCGAGCAGCTCATTGGCCCGCCCGCCGATCGTGTCGCTGGAGAACAGGTGGTAGAGCAGGAAGAACGCGGGCACCTGGAGCAGCCCGGGCAGGCAGCCGGCCAGCGGCGACACCTTCTCCTCGGCGTGCAGCTCCAGTACGGCCCGCTGGAGCTTCTCGGGGTTCTTCCCGTGCTTCTTCCGCAGCTCGGCGATCTTCGGCTGGAGCGCGGTGCGGGCCTTCTGGCCGCGCGCGGCGGCCCGGGACAGGGGGTGGACGAGGAGTCGTACGAGCGCGGTGAACAGGACGATCGCGGCGGCGGCCGCGGAGGCGCCGAACAGCGGCTGGAGGAGGTCGGCGAGTCGCTCGACCAGGCTTGCGAAGACGGACATGGGTGAGCCCTCCGGGGGTCTCGTCGTGCCGGGAGTGGGACATGGCGGCATGACGACCCGCGCGGGGTCACCGGGAAAGCGGTGGAGTCCCTACGCGACGGTCGCCCGGAGGGCGTGTCCAGGCGCGCGGGGCCGGGTGCGCCCCCGGGCGTCGGGATCGCGCTGGGGCAGGAAGGCCGTGCGGCGATTCCGGTCGCGGATGGCCGTACGCACCCGGGTGCGCGGCACGGTGGGCGCGCAGCGCGAGGCGACGACGGCGCAGACCGCGAGGGCGGCGGAGGCCGCGGCGGTCGCGGCGAGCGCGACGGTGGCGGAGAGGCTGCCGGTGTCGAGCAGCGCCACCTCGAGGAGCAGGAAGAGCAGCGCGAGAGCGGGACGCAGAGTCACCCGACCACCGTTCATCCGGCTGCCCCTCCTCTCGTACGTGTGTATGCCCTGCTGTTCGTTATACAGCATCACCCCGCCGAACGAATCCGCGACTTCGTACACGGGTTTGAGAAAGGTTCGTCAGAACTCTCGACAACCCACCCGCCGCACCCGATGCTTCTCGATGCCATGAGCCCGTCGCCATGAACGGGACAACACTCGCGACGCCGGGCCGGGGACCGGCGCCTGCCCCGATTCCTTTACGGAGGAGCCGTGATACGACGCAGATCCCTGCTGGCCGCAGCAGGCGGTACGTTCCTCGGCAGCGCCCTGGCGACAGGAACCGCGCACGCGGACGCCACCATCGCCGTCAACCCCTCGACGACGTACGGCACCTGGGAGGGCTGGGGCACCTCCCTCGCCTGGTGGGCCAACGTCTTCGGCGCCCGGGACGACTTCGCGGACCTCTTTTTCACCACCAAGTCGGTGACGTACAACGGCAGATCGCTCCCCGGCCTTGGCCTGAACATCGCCCGCTACAACCTGGGCGCGTGCAGCTGGAACAGCGTCGGCGGCGAAACCATGGTCAAGTCGCCGAACATCCCCGCCTTCAAGCAGATCGAGGGCTTCTGGCAGGACTGGAACAACGAGGACCCGGCCTCCTCGGCCTGGAAGTGGTCGGCGGACGCCAACCAGCGCGCGATGCTGGTGAAGGCGACCCAGCGGGGCGCGATCACCGAGCTGTTCGCCAACTCGCCGATGTGGTGGATGTGCAGCAACCACAACCCCTCGGGTGCGGCGGGCGGCGGCAACAACCTCCAGACCTGGAACTACCGCCAGCACGCCTCCCACCTGGCGGCGACGGCGCTGTACGCGCGCGACAACTGGGGCGTGAACTTCGCGACGGTCGACCCCTTCAACGAGCCGGCCTCCACCTGGTGGACCGCGACCGGCACCCAGGAGGGCTGCCACATGGACCCCGCGGTCCAGGCGGCCGTACTCCCGTACATGCGCAGCGAGTTGGACAAGCGCGGCCTGACGAACCTCCGCATCGCAGCGTCGGACGAAACGAACTACGACACGGCCCGCTCCACCTGGGCGTCCTTCAACTCGTCCACCAAGGCCCTGGTCTCCCAGGTCAACGTGCACGGTTACCAGGGCTCGGGCGGCCGCCGCGACCTCCTCTACACGGACGTGGTGACGACGTCCCGCAAGAAGCTGTGGAACTCCGAGACGGGCGACAGCGACGGCACGGGCCTGACCATGGCGTCGAACCTCTGCTACGACTTCCGCTGGCTGCATCCCACGGCGTGGTGCTACTGGCAGGTCATGGACCCGTCGACGGGCTGGGCCATGATCGCCTACGACGCGAACACCCTCCAGCCGACCACGGTCCAGACGAAGCACTACGTACTGGCCCAGTTCAGCCGCCACATCCGCCCCGGCATGACGATCCTGGACACGGGCGTGAGCTACGCGGTCGCGGCGTACTCGGCGTCGTCCCGCCGCCTGGTGATCGTCGCGGTGAACACGTCCACATCCGCCCAGACCCTCACCTTCGACCTCTCCCGCTTCTCGACGGTGACGGGCGGCACGAACGGCGCGGTACCCCGCTGGAACACGGTGACGACGGGCGGCGGCGACCTCTACACCCCGCGCTCGGACATCCGCCTGTCCGGCAAATCGGTCAGCGTCCCCTTCGCCGCAAAGTCGGTTCAAACGCTACAAATAGACGGCGTAACCCTCTAGCCCGCTGTCATGCCCGCCCGCTGCCATGGCGTCGATTCGGGGCGATCTGTAGAGCCGGGATGACAAGCATGGGGAACCCGCGCAGGCCAGGCGTCTGGCCTGCGCATCTCTCACGCTCGTCACCTCCCGGCAGTACGGTGTCCCCCATGCGCCCCGACTCGCCTGCCGAAAACGTCGACCACACCGCCGAGGCGGCACGCCTGGAGCGGACCGCCGGCCTGTATCCCGAGGACTCCGAGGCCCTGCTGCTGCGCGCCGCGGCCCACCTGGAACTCGCCGGCGACCGCCCCACGGCCACGGCCCTCTACGACCGTCTGCTGTCCTCCACGGACGGCCTGGAGAACCCCCACCTGGTACGGGCGCTCAAGGCGTCGAACCTCTGGGAGTACGGCCACGAGGCCGAGGCCAGGGCGATCATCGAGGGCGTCCGGGTGGCGTCCCCGCGGGACCCGGCCCCCTGGGTGATCGTCGCCGAGGCCCTGGAATCGCACGACGAGCTGGAAGCGGCGCACGACACGTTCACGGCGGCCGTACGCCTCCTCCTGACCGACGTCCCGGAACCCCCGCAGCCGACCCACCCCCTCCTCTTCGGCCGCCACAGGGTCCGCCGCATGCTCGGCAAGTCCCACGACGAGTGGGACGCGCTGGCGGACACGGTCCACTCCCTCCCGATCACCCTGGACGAACTCCACGACCCCAAGCGGGTCTGGTCCCTGGGCTCGGAGAACCCGGCAGAGCTGGAAGCGGAGATCACCCGCCTCCGAGCGGAACTGGGCGCCTACCGCGAGGCCCTCTCCCGCCCCTTCCCGGTGGCGATCCTCCACTGGCCGGCGACGGAACTCTCAGAACTCCTCGAGGCGTACCCCGACCTGGCCTCGGAATACCCCTCCCACGAAACCCACCTCGCAACCGTAGAGTCCGCCCTGCGGGAACTCGCGTCCTCCGGCACCCCGAACCTGGGCATCGTCACCGGCACGGTCCCGTCCTACGAGGCCTTCGCAGCGTCGGAACTCTCCTCCCCGTCGGACCCGACCCTGCTCCCCCAGTACGCGACGACACTGGCGGCCAGGGGGCGGGCGGTGGCCTGGCCCCCACAGAGCACCGCGGCCTGCTGGTGCGGCTCCGGGCAACCGTACGGCGCCTGCCACGGACGCACGGCCTGACAAGAGCACCGGGTCATCCGGCCCACCACGGACGACCTGGCAAGCAAGATCGCGCCGGTCGTCCCACCCTGCCAGGAACTGAAGATGCCCCACCGCGGCGGCCACGGGCACTACACAGTCACGACCCGCCACGAGGAGACACCGGAGGGCCAGGCAACGGTGTACCGCTGGTGGGAACGGACGGAGACCGCCGAGTAGCCGGGGCGGTGCCGGCCCGGGCCGGCCCGACAGCCGGCCCCACGGAACTGCCACGACACCACCCCCGTCTTCCCGGACGACAGACACTGACGACTGACGTCGGCTCCCGGGGGAACGTCACATGGACCAGCCCTGGCTCACGATCGCACTCATCATGGCCGCCGCCATGACGGCCTTCGGTATCTGGAACCTACGCATAGCCCAACGCCAGCGCCGAGCCCTCTCCCGCCTCGGTGTCCGGGGCATCCGCACCAGGGGCGAGGTGGCCCGTGGCCCCCGCCGAGAGGGCCCCACCCTCCACCCGCCCCAGGTCCGCTACAAAGCCCCACCGGTCGACCGCCCCAACGCCCCGGCCGACCAGACGTACCGCCGCACCCCCCTCAATCACGAGCAACACCCTCTCCACGCCGGAGTCCCGGTCGTCCTCCGCTACGACCCGAGGGACCCACGCCGGGTGGTGGTCGTACACCAGAAGGACGGAAGGCCGGCGAACGTGTCGTACTCGGCAGGGGCGCATCTGGCTTGGGGGGTCTCTTGTGTGCTGCTCGGGCTGGGGATGGGAGCGGGCGCGTTCTGGTGACGCCCCGGACGCCTCGCCCCACCACCAGCGGCCCGCCGCCGAACCGACCCGGCGTACGCCGAACTGCTGACGCGTTCGCCCACGCCGGTCGACTGGACAGCCGACCAGTTGCATTACCCACCCGTGACCCCCGCCTCTCCGGGCCGCCCGCTCGCTTCTCTCCCGTGCTGGAGCGGCCCGGGTCAAGGGTGGCCCGCAGGGCCATCGGCGCCAGCCGACGCGGAACGCAGCGCAGCGGAGTGAAGCGCCCTTGGGGCGGGGCGTGGAGGCACGACACTGGCCAGGAAGCGGGCGGCCACCCTGTTACAAAACGGCTCCTCGCGACAGCGCCCCTTGCCAGCAGGCCGCTTAAACCCAGCGCCAAGTCGGCCTGGAGGCACCCTTGCCCCTCTAACCGCCTCGAGCCCGCACGTTCAAGATCCACGATGTGGGTCTAACGTGCTGTCTTCATTGAGCGCCTTATGTAGGGTCACCTGCACCAGGCCGCCAACTTATAGAAGGAATGGATCGTGCTCCCCCTGGACGACATCTCAGCAGCGATCAACATCGGCGCTCAGGCGGCCCTCGTAGACGATCCCGAACTCGTCGCTGTACGCGATCGCATCGCACGGCTCGACCCAGCCGGCCGACGCTTCGCGACCGTACTGCGGGACACGATTGACCAGTTGCTCAATGGCGAAGCGACTGGTCGATATGACTGGAAGACGCTCTTCAAGACTGAGAAGACGCATGCGGGAACACTCGTCGAGATCAACTTGCAGCGCGAGTTCGAATTTGATGACGGCATCGAGATGGACTATCGAATAGCCGGTGTCGATGTGGACTGCAAGTACTCACAGCAGTTCGGTGGATGGATGATCCCTCCGGAAGCCATCGGACACCTGTGCTTGCTCGTCTGGGCCGACGACTCGAAGAGCCTCTGGAGCGCAGGGCTGCTCCGCATACGGCGAGAGTGGCTCAATGGCGGCAACAATCGGGATCTCAAACTCACGATAAAGGCTGAACATCGCAACAAGATTCTTTGGCTCTGGGACAAGGCAGAGCTACCTGAGAATGTTCTGCTTCATATGAACCCGAGAGATCGACAGCAGGTGTTCTCACATAAATCCGGACAGGCTCGACTCAATGAGTTGTTCAGGCTGGTCCAGTCTCGCCGCATTGGACGTAATGTCGTGCGCACCGTTGCCCAGCAGAAAGACTACATGAAAAGGGTAAGAGGCAATGGGGGCGCCCGATCCGCGCTGCGAAAGGAGGGCATTCTTATCATGGGGGATTATGCCAGCCATCAGGCCATCGCTGCGAAGCTAGAGGTGCCTGTTCCACGCGAAGGGGAGTTCGTTAGCGTACGGGTTACCAAAGCTCAAGCTGATGTAGGACTTCCTCAACCGAAAATCGAACTCGAGGGCGCCTGGTGGAGGATTGCAACCCCAGACGACCCAAAAGAGCCGGGGCCACTCCTTCCTAAACACACTTCCTCGCACTAACCAGAAGAGAAATCAAGTCCCGGTTTCAGTGAAGGAGTGGGCAGTGCAAGGTCCCGGGAACGAACTCCCCCTGATCAGGCAATACAGGGACTGGCTGCAAGGAAGCCCACCTGAAGACAGTCCGGAACGACCGGAGTTCTTCAAGCAGGGAATCGTCGTGCTCGACACGAATGTCCTGCTCAGTCTCTACGAATACACGCCTGCCGCTCGCGAGCAGGTTCTCAACGCCCTCAAGAGCGTTCAGAACCGCCTTTGGCTCCCCCACCAGGTCGGGTTGGAATTCGTGCGCGGACGCCATCGTGTGATTGCCGAGAGGACAAAAGCCCTCAAAGATGCCCCCGGTCTCCTCAACCGCAAACTCGGCGACGCCAACAAGGCAATCATAGGGGCGCGGGAATTCGTCCAAGATCTACTAATCAAGTATGCCAGGGATACCGAGGCGAGCGAATCTCTGGCATCTAAGATATCCAGTCAAGCAGTCGATAACCTGTTGAGTGACTGGAAGAAAGAACTTATTGACCTCGTCAAGGGTCTCAAAGATCACGACCTCGCGCCCGCATCGGTGGACGCACATGATCCCGTGCTTCCACAGGTCGCGGAACTTTTTGGGTCCAACATCGCAGAACCACCTGATGCCGAAGAGATCCAGCGCCGTGTGGGCGAGGCATCCTCATACAGGTTCCCAAATCGGATCCCTCCTGGATTCGCCGACGCTGGGAAAGGCACTCCACTATCAGCTGCCGGGGATTTCCTACTCTGGGAAGAAGTGGTCCGGTTCATCGCCTCCTCGCAAGAACGCAAGCGATTGCTCTTTGTTTCTCGCGACACTAAGGAAGACTGGTACGAGCCAGAAGAACTAGGTCGAGGCCGACGCCCTTGGCCTTCGCTGGCAAGCGAGCTGAGGATGCGAGCCGGAGCAGAGCTGCGAATCGAGACACCAGGACAGTTTTATCGAGGCGTGAATCGCTTCTTGCATGCAGAGATTACCGATGAGACGTACGAAGAGATCGACCGAGCTGCCGAAGCCGCTGATGTGATCACCATCACTGAACGGGAGGCAGGTCACACAGAGCCGCCCAGCGAGTTGGCGCTCACCGCGCACAGGGCCGCTGGCTTGCACAGTGCTTCACTGCCCCGTGAACTCCCGCATCTTCTCCGCGTTCTAGACTGGTGGCTGATCGGGGTAACTGCACAGTTGGGACGCCGAACCCCTTCCACGGACGAGCCACGGGTATCAATGACTGCTGCCACACGGTCAGTGGAACCGCCGGATCCAGAATGGCTTCCAGGCAACTGTCTACGACTCGGCGAATGGCCCTATCAGAGCTCTTCCTGGATCGCTCCGTGGTTCGCCCAGATCGTCAACAGCTCACCCCCAAATGATAGAAGAATCCTTCAACGTCTGGCCGCACAGCAATTGGACTTTACGCTTTCCGATTAGAGTCAGTACTCGCCGCATTGACCACAGAATGAGAGATAGTCAGTGACTGCTAAAGATTCACCTGAGAATGAGTGGAAAAACATCAAGTCCGACGCTGAGCACGCCCTCCAAACTTTGCTTTCCCAGATTGATAAGCAGGCGAAGGCCCAGGAGCTATTTGAAGCCTACACGTACGCCAAGCGAGTGACGGCTGATGCTTTGAAGGCTCGCATGCTTATGCATCTACCGGACGAGAATCCGAAATTCAGAGAACTCTACACTCGGGTCCAAGCAGAGCTAGATACGCGATACAGTCAATACTTTCCTGAGGGGTACCTCAAAGCCCCCTACGGGGATCAGCTTCATGAGCACCTCTTCTCACTGCTTCAAGAAAATCTGGCAGAACCGATAGAGGCAGCAAAACTGCGCATCGTCACAGCAGACGGGGTCCACACAGAACGCCGCACGCGAGAACTTCGTGAGCTCGGAATGGATGTCGACTGGTACAAGGAGGACGGGATTGACTTCTATGTGCTAAAGTCCTTCGAATTGAATTTCGAAGTCCTCCCTTCTCTCGTTCGGACTATCGTGCGAAAGAAGACGAAATCCAAGCCTGAGCAGAAACGGCTGCTGCAGAATGCGGGCATCCCAACGAATGAGTGACGAGACCGACTGGGAACCGCCGGAGGGGTCATGGGCATCATCAGCGGCCCGCCGACGGAACATGCAGGCGATCCGTAGCCGCGACACCAAGCCAGAGCGGTTGGTGAGGAGCCTGCTCCACGCTCAAGGACTGCGTTATCGAGTGGCAGCCAAGCCTCTCCCTGACCTTCGCCGAACGGCGGATATCGTTTTTCGATCAGCAAAGCTGGCCGTGTTCATTGACGGTTGCTACTGGCACGGCTGCCCTGAGCATTACGTACCGCCGAGGACTAACTCTGGCTACTGGTCAGGCAAGGTGGCGCGGAACATTGCCCGCGACCGGGACACGGATGAACAACTCAGGGCCGCCGGCTGGACTGTGCTCCGTTTTTGGGAGCACGATCCAGCCGAAGATTGTGCGATCAAGATCGCGGCCACAGTCAGTCGTCTAAGGAACCGCAGTCAGTGAGATGCAGGCTTATCCGTCGCTAGCTGCCTTCTCAGCAGCCTCAAAGGCTGCGTAGATCTGCTCTCCGACAGCCTGTGCAACAGGCGGCGGGAAGGCATTACCAACCTGGCGATATGCGGCGGTCTTACGCCCTGAGAAATGCCAGTCTTCGTCGAATCCCTGGATGATGGCAGCCTGACTGACCGTGAGTTTTGGTCCCGCCGAGGCGAATAGGTCGCGATCTGCGTCCTTCATCTCATGAGGTTCGTTAGCGACGCCCAGCCCGCAGACTCCAAGATCGGCCCACGCGCGCTTGGCTCGTGTCGGCCCCAGATCCGCACCGCCGTGCTTCTTGGAGCCGCCGACGACGGTGGGCGCGACGCCCTCCAGCGCCTTCTCGTACCACCTCTTGAATGCCCTTTCGGCCCGGGGGTCGTCGGCAACGGCGTCATATCGGGCCCGCATTGAGTCGTGCAATGCCTCGCCCACGCTTAGCTGCTTGGTTTCCGCCGGCTTCTTGTGTTCGAAGTACTGAGCATATTCCGGCTTCATGGCAACCAGGATGGCGCGCGGGCGCAGCTGCGGAACACCGTAGTTCTTGGCTTCCAGGACGTCCCAGTAGCACACCTCGTAGTCCATGGACTCCAGGCCCTTGATGATCTCTTCGCGGTACTCGGCGAACTTCGGGTCCAGAAGGCCGCGTACGTTTTCGATCATTACAGCCTTGGGTTCCAAGTCATCAACGAGTGCAAGCATGGTCGGGAAGAGGTCACGCTCGTCGTCACGCCCAAGTTGCTTGCCCGCTGCCGAAAACGGAGGGCACGGGACTCCTCCCGCCAGGAGATCGAGCTCGCCGGGGTCCAGCCCCAACTCGACCGCGTCGAACCCCCTCAGGTCAGCCTCAATGACCTTGCAGCCGCTCCACTCCGGCTTCTCTCTGATGTTGTCCCTGAGGGTCTGGCATGCGTCCTTATCGATCTCAATAAGGGCCGCGTGCTTGAAGCCAGCGTTGTGGAGGCCCAACGCCTGCCCTCCAGCTCCGGCGCAGATCTCCACTGAGGTGTACTTAAGTGCGTTCACGCGGGTCATGCCCCCTCCTTACAGTCGTGCAGCGGCAGACGCACCTTGCGATCCACCATCACTGAGGGTGACAGACCCCACTGACAACGAGACCTACCCAAGTGTGCAGCACCCTCCGCGGCTCCCTGCACGCACCCTCCGCCGTGCCGAACACTCATACGATATGATCTATGCGGACCCCTGCTGGGACTGAGGACGAGCTTGTGCTGGCCGGCGCTCTCGTCGTGAAGAACGGCTGGCGCGAGCTGCGGACTGCGGACCCTGAGGTACACGAGCTCTCGGAGCTGCTTAGGTCGCTGCCGATCCACGAACCCGCGGCTCGTGCCTTGCCTAGCTTCCGGTCCCCGAACAGCGTCAGCCGCAAGACCACCGACTTCATGACGAATCACGAGCTGTACGCGGGCAAAGCCACACGATGTGGGAAACCCACGCTCCTCATGATTGAGGCCTTCACTGCGCATGAGACTGAGATGCTCCAAGCTGCAAGGGCGATCGAAGAAGGCATCGGCTCTGGCGACTTTCATCGCATAGCACCGCAACCTGACGAGGTCGATGAGGCTGGTGTCACGGCCATCGAGGGACGCCTTCTTGTCCGCCGCGCACTCGCCCGCGAACGGGATCCGAAGCTCCGCTCGCTGAAGATTGAGCAAGTACGCCGACGCGGCGGCGCGCTCCAGTGTGAAGTCTGCGACTTCGACTTCGGCCGCGCTTACGGAGACTTGGTCGAGGGCTACATCGAGGTCCATCACGTCACCCCCCTCCCCGTTTCTGGAGCGCGAGAGACCAGGCTCAACGACTTGGCATGCTTGTGCGCCAACTGCCACCGCATGTGCCACAGGAGCCGTCCCGGAGAATCCTGGCGGACGCCGGCGCTTCTCAGGGAGGAGATGCGCAAGTCGGTTCAGACAGCCGTCCACTACGCCGCGTCCGCTTCAGCCTCGTAGTGCATCTGGGCGCGGTCGAGGATGTCGTCCGGATCATGCCCTCGGGCGCTAGTCCAGTGGAGCAGATCAGCGATCAGCTCGACAGCCGACTCGACGAGGCTCACCTCTCGACCTCTCCCATGCCGGCCTAGCCCGCGCCCAGCACCCTCGTAGTTCTCGAGCGCCTCCACAGCTCGGTCGAAACGGTGGGAGCTACGCCCGCTGTTGAGGGGAATCTCGCACCAGACGGCCTTGCCTGCCGCGGTCAAAACAGTGCCCCAGTCCACTGCCATCGCCGCGAGCAGATGCAGGCCACGGCCGCACTCATCACCGCATGCCGCCTCCCTGACGATGGGCATGACCGGACTCTTGTCGTGAACTTCGAGACGTACGCACTCCGCCCTCCTCTCCAAGATCAGGGCCGCCGACGTCCCTTCACCAACGTGCTTGACGACATTGGTGGCCAGCTCCGCAACAAGAAGTTCTGCGTCGTCAGGGGCGACCGGCATGCCCCACCGGCTGAGTTGCTGCACGGCCGCTCTCCTCAGCAGGCGCACCTCCGCCGGCGCTGCTTCGAAGGGCAGTACGCAGCGCAGTCGCGACTCCGTGACCTCGTAGCCAGGCATGACCTGTCCTCCCTCCCTGGCCACGCAACGCGCTTGATCACGCCGTATCCGTACGACTGCGCTGCGTAGCGACCGGTAACGAGCATGGCACAGAGAAATCTCACTGTGTAACTTCTCATGGGAATCTATCGAGTGAACCTGGTGGTGAGCCCGCTTCACCGCTGCCTAGCCTGATGGGCGTCCTCCGGGCTGATGCCCGGCACATGGCGAAGGAGCCTCATGCCCGAACGGAGCACGACACGACGCCGCCAACTGGGCGCCACCATGCGCAAGTTGCGCTCCCGCACCGGGTTGACGCTTGAGGAAGCCGGGCGCCTGGTCGGCGTATCGAAAGCGACCGTCAGCCGGTACGAGACCACGGCCGGACCGGTCAAGTGGATCGTCGTCGACGCGCTCTGCCGGGAGTACGGAGCAACTGACGCTGAGCGGCGAGCAGTGGTCAACCTCGCCAAGAGCGCCAAGGAGCAGGGCTGGTGGAGTTCTTTCGCCGATTCCATCCCGGAGAGCATGAACCTGCTGCTCACCCTTGAGGACGAGGCGGTCCGTGAGAACCACTTCTGCTGCGTCTACGTCCCTGGACTCCTACAGACACGCGACTACAGCACAGCGCTGCAGAAGGCGAACGAAGTGCCCCTGGAGTCGGCAGAGATCGAGCGGCTCGTCGACATCCGCATGAAGCGGCAGGAGATCCTGACCCGCCCGAAACCGTTGCACCTGTGGGCGATCCTCGATGAATCGGTGGTCCGGCGCGTGGTCGGCTCGCCGGCGGTCATGAAGGAGCAGCTCGACCGGCTCCTCGAAGCCAACGAGTCCCCTCACATCACTCTCCAGGTCCTGCCGTTCTCCAAGGGCGCCCACGCTGCCGCCCTGGGCAGCTTCGTCATCATCGGGGGCCCTGAACCGGCCCTCGACGTCGTGTACGTCGACTTCCACGCAGGCTCCCTCTTCCTGGAGAAGGAAGAGGAACTAGAGCGATACAGACTTGCGTTCGAGTACCTGCGCGCACAAGCGTTGGACATGGAGGCTTCCTCCGCCCTGATCCATCGCGCCCGCAAGGAGCTCTGAATGCCCGCTAGCCCCCTGATCGCCTCCGAGCCACGGTGGTTCAAGTCGTCGTACAGCGGCGGCAACACCACCGAATGCCTGGAGTGTGCCTACGTCGCACACGGTGCGCTCATACGCGACTCCAAGCATTACCACCAACGGGGGCCCATCGTTTCCGTCGGTAGCGAGGCGTGGTCGCGCTTTATCAGTGCATTGAGCAGCGCCCAGGATCAGGCTGGTTCCGCTAAGCCGTAGGGCACTCGGCTCTGGCCGCGTCGGGCGGGTCCTGCCTCTGAGGACATGATGCTGCTCGCGACTCACTGATGACGTGCGAGGCGCCCTTGAACAGGCTGCTGGATGATTTCGAGACTGTGATTACTCCCAGTTACCGCATTTTTGGGCTGGTTGACACAGCGTCGATACCTATGCACCAGACGCGGATCGCACGACTTGGCTTCTTTCCGCCCCTGGCATGGTCTATCTGCAGGTGCCGCCCCAAGTGATCCGGGCGTCCGTGCGGTTGGAGTGCTGGTCGACCGTCCCTCCGGCAAGCGATGCCCAGTGGTCCGGTGCGGAGGACGTGGAAGTGGAGCTTCCCGGCGGCGGCCTCGCACTGGAGACCATCGACCGGGGGGCGGAAAGAAGTCCCCTTGGTCCGGCCCTCGTCCGGGTTGTACCGGATGCGATGGCAATGGACATTCAATCGCGCGAGTGGGCCTTTCACCTCTCCCTTGGCGGGACGCAGGGAACCTTTGCCCATGCCGGGGGCCCGAAGAGAAACTGGGCGGAGCAGATCAGTACTGCCTGGTCCAGATCTGGCGCACAGCCGCCGGTGAAGAGACTGGGTGAAACATGGCTACGCGCCAGGGCCAAGTCGTGTCCCGTCAACGTGCCGATGTGCTCGGGCAATTGAGCAAGAGAGTCGCCTTGCTATGTTGGACCGATGGCATCGGTCAAGCAGTTCCAGGTCACCTTCGACTGCGCAGAACCTGAGCGCGTCGCTCGCTTTTGGTGCGAGGTGTTGGGGTACGTCGTACCGCCGCCACCGGAGGGTTTTGCCACTTGGGACGATTTCAATCGCTCGCTGCCGCCTGAGGATCAGGGTTCATGGTTCGCCTGCGCTGATCCCTCAGGTGTGGGCCCGCGACTGTTCTTCCAGCGCGTTCCCGAAGGCAAGGTCGCCAAGAATCGGCTGCATCTCGACGTGCGGGTCGGCACCGGACTCGTGGGGGCAGAGCGCTTGGCCACGCTTGAGGCCGAATGCGCACGACTGGTCGCGCTCGGCGCGGTACGCGTGCGACTGCTGCCTGCAGATGACGACAACGAGTCGTGCATCGTGATGCAGGACATCGAGGGCAACGAGTTCTGTCTCGACTGAGCATCCTCCGGGACGGCGAGGTGAGGGCCGTCTCCCTTGGGCGGTGGAGGTGCCCGCCGAGTGACCCTGACCGGCAGGTGCTTGGTCTGGGCTGAGCGTCCTCGTCTCGTCCGGCCGCCGTCGTGGTCGTACACCGGGAACCGTCAGTCCTCCACCCGGTCCTGCACCGGATCCCGCACCGGATCCAGTTCTCCCCGTTCGACGCAGAACTCGTTGCCCTCGGGGTCGGCCATGACGACCCACCCTCTGCCGTTCGGGAGGGTCCGGTCCGTCAGGACGCGGGCGCCGAGGCTCACCGCGCGTTCGACCTCTTCGGAGCGGGTGCGGCCTGTGGGCTGGAGGTCGAAGTGGATGCGGTTCTTGGTTGTCTTGCCTTCCTCGACGCTGACGAAGAGCAGGCCGGGGGCGCCGTTCGGGAACTCGATCAGTACCTCGGGGTCGCCGGGCTTGTCCTCGTCGGAGATCGGGTGGCCCAGCAACTCCGACCAGAAGCGTGCGAGTTCGTAGGGCTCTCCCGTGCAGTCGAAGGTGATGTGGCGGATGCGGGGCTTCAACGGTCGTCTCCCTCGGGCGGGTCGGGCGCGCCGGTGCGCCGGTGCGCCACCGCAGGATGGGCGGGGAGACGGGCCCCTGTCGAACTATTTGCTGGGTCAGGAGATGAAGGTCCTGATCGCCTCGTAGAGGCGGTCCGGCTGGTCCAGGTGGACGTCGTGGGCCGCGTCGGGGATGCGGATGTGGTGGGTGTGCGGGCGGTGGGTGAGCATCTGCGCCGGTTCGTCGGGGCGCATCGTGCCGTGTTCGCCCTGGATGAGGAGGGTGGGGCAGGTGATGCGGGACCACTCGGGCCAGTAGGCCGTGGTCGCCAGTTCCGCGATCGTGTCGATGATCGTGGTGCGGTCGAAGGCGGGGTGCCAGCCGTCTTCCCGTTTCTCCAGGCCCCTCGCCCAGGCCTCCTGGCCGAGGAAGGCCTCCGCCTCGTCGAGGGACTTGAAGGGGGTCGGCCAGCTGTCCAGCCAGATCGCTATCTGGGCGGGGACGTCCGGGGTGGGGCCGGCCGGGCCCGCTTCGATCAGGATCAGGGACTTCACCAGGTGGGGGTGGGACGCGGCCAGGAGCATGGCCGTGTGGCCGCCGAGGGACTGGCCCAGCAGGATGACGGAGGCCAGGTCCAGTTCCTCGATCAGGGTGATGGCGTCCTGGACGTGGGCCGCGCGGGTCGTGGTCGCGGGGGTGCGGGTGCTGGCGCCGTGGCCACGGGCGTCGTACGTCACCACGCGGTGGCCGTCGGCCTGCAGTTGCGCGGCGAGGGTGTCCCACTCGCCCTGGTGGCCCGCCAGGCCGTGCAGGAGGAGGAACGTGGCCGCGGGTTCCCCAGGGGGCTGGTGGTCCCTGTGGGTGAGGTGCGTGCCGTCGGGGGTGGTGAGGGTCGCGGACCTCGTGCGGGTCAAGTGTCGGCTCCTGTCGGTGGCTTGGCCGTCTGTCCGACGGCCACCTCCCGTCCGTCCAAGAGGTGGCCGTCGCGCGGTTCAGGAGCCTATGACGCCCGGTCCGGTCCTACGAGCCGAGCCCTACGACGCCGGGCTCAGGTCCACTCGGCCGAACAGGAGGGCGTAGCCGGTGGGGAGCTGGGCCAGGATGCGGGTGATCAGGTCGTCGCCGACGAGGGGCGGCAGCACGCTGAGGACCGAGCTGACGTCCCAGCGGGCCGTGGCGGGGGTCGCTCCCTCGATCCGTGCCGCGACGGAGTCGACGAACTCGGCGGCGGTCAGCCGGCGCGTGGCCGGGATCTGGGAGGCGATGACCCTGGCGGCCTCCTCGGGCAGGGCGCGGGCGAGGTCGACCCGTTCGTCGCCGATCACATGACCGCCGAGGGCGGACAGGACGATACGGGTGACCCGCTCCGCCTCCGACCTGGTGGTGTACTGGCCCGATTCCCGCACCGCTTCGATCAGCCGGGTCCAGGCGTTGTCGTCGCCTCGGGTGTCGTGGTTGCGCTGCGGGGCGGGGATCAGGGTCTTCGGGGTCGTGAGAGCAGTCGTCACACTGGGCACCGTCGTCACGCTCATGTGTGGGTCTTCCTCCGGATCCGGTCCTGCGTCGCGCCGCCGGGCTGGGACTCCGGCGGCGCGGGGTGGGTGTGGGGGGCGGGGGCTGTCCCGTGGGTGGGACGTCCTCGGGACAGCCCTCGTGGGTTCTGCGTGGGTGTGTGGGTACGTGAGTGCCGTGCCGTCAGCCGCTGAGCTGCTTGGGCTTGTCGCCGCCCGTGATCTGGATGCGGCGCGGCTTGGCCTGCTCGGCCACCGGGATGCGCAGGGTCAGGACGCCGGCCCCGTAGGAGGCGTCGATGCGCTCCGTGTCCAGCGTGTCGCCGAGGAAGAGCTGGCGGGTGAAGGTGCCCGTGGGCCGTTCGGCGACGAGCAGCTCCGCGTCCTCGGGGGCGGGGGACCTGCGTTCGGCTCGGACGTTCAGGACGTTGCGTTCGACGTCCAGCTCGATCGTCTCGGGGTCGATGCCGGGGAGGTCGAAGTGGACGAAGAACTCGTCCCCCGAGCGGTAGGCATCCATCGCCATCGCCGAGGGGCGCGTGGCGGGGCCGAGGACCTGCTGGGTGAGCCGGTCGAGTTCACGGAAGGGGTCCGTGCGCATGAGCATCACTGGTCACTCCTCTCTTCAGGCGCTGCCGGTGCGATGCCCTACGTTCTTCGCCTTCTTATATAGCTCGGAGCCGGAAACTTGACAAGCCTCGACTCATGTTCGCGTGTGACCCGAGCTGGGGAGCTAGCCTCAGTGATCGCGAGCGGGGCAGGAGCAGCAGGCCCAGAGCCCAGCAGAGCTGAAGCAGGAGGCAGGTATGGCGAAGGTTCCCAGTGCGGTGATCGCCGCGAGCGGGCTCGTGGGCGGCTACGGCGTGGCCCGCTGGACCAGGCAGCGGCCGCTCGGCGGGGCCGTGCTCGCCGTCGCCGGGGCCGCGGCCGCGCGGCAGTGGCGTCAGCAGGCCGGCGCGGTGGCCGCGGGGGCGTTGTCGGCCGCGTATGTCGCCGCCTTCGCCGGGTCTCATCCGCTGGCCAAGAAGGTGGGTGCCTGGCCTGCCGTGTTCGGGGTGGCGGGGGCCGTGGCCGTGGCGTCCTGGGTGGTCGCCGACCGGCGCGGCTGAGCAGAGCGCACAGCAGAGAACCCCGGCCCTGAAACCCAGGGCCGGGGTTCTCGTCTGGAGCGCCGGGCAGGCCTTGCACCTGCATCTCCCCACAGGAAGTGGGGCGTCTTTCCTTGGACCACCAACGCATTGTCCGTGTGACCGGAGCTAGGAGTTCCGGCGACTGGACGCAGATCAACTATAGCGCAGTTTTTGTTATCGCCTTCGCCGTCCGGCCGTCTCCTCACCGTCCCCCGCAGGAACGCGACTTACGACGTTGAGGTACGACAACGTGACACGACAGATCAGCCGCCGGAGCATGCTGAAGGCCACGGGTGCGGCAGCCGGAGCCGCCGGTATCGGCGTCGGCGCCGGTGTCGGTACGACCGCTCTCGCGAGCCCGGCACTCGCCGCCGGCTCCGCCTTCGCCCACCCCGGGCTGCTGCACACCCGTACCGACCTGGACCGCATGGCGGCCAAGGTGAAGGCGGGCGCCAGACCCTATACGGCCGGGTTCGCCAAGCTCACCGCCAACCGGCACGCGCAGAGCGGCTGGCGGGCCAATCCGCAGGCGACGGTGTACCGGGGGGCGGGGTCGCCGCAGAACTACGCGGTCCTCTACAACGACATCCACGCCGCCTACCAGAACGCCCTGCGGTACCACGTCAGCGGCGAGACCGCGCACGCCGACACCGCGGTGGCGATCCTCAACGCCTGGTCGGGGAAGCTGACGTCGATCCAGGGCTCGGCCGACCGGTTCCTGGCCGCGGGGCTGTACGGCTACCAGTTCGCCAACGCCGCCGAACTCGTACGCGGGCACGGTGACTTCGCGCTCGGGCGGGCGCAGGAGGTGATGCGGAACGTCTTCTATCCGCTCAGCGACAGTTTCCTGAGCGATCACAACGGTGCCGTCATCACCAACTACTGGCCCAACTGGGACCTGACGGCCATCGCCTGTGCGCTCGCCACGGGCATCTTCTGCGACGACCGTGCCGTGGTGGACCGGGCCGTCGAGTACTTCAAGCACGGCGACGGCATGGGGTCCGTCAAGCACGCGATTCCCGTCGTGCACGAGGACGGGCTCGCCGAGTGGGTCGAGTCCGGGCGGGACCAGGGGCATTCACTGCTCGGGGTCGGGCTGATGGGCACGGTCTGCGAGATGGCGTGGAACCAGGGCATCGATCTCTACGGCTATGACGACAGCCGCTTCCTCAAGGGGGCGCAGTACGTGGCGAAGTGGAGCCTGGGCGGAGATGTGCCGTACACGGCCAATACGCGGAAGAAGGGGGCGATCGGGGGGTGGTCGGGGAGTGAGACCGCGACGGAGGCCGCGGGTGTGGACCCGGCCATGACGCGTCCCGTCTGGGCGATGATCGCCAACCACTACACCAAGCGGCGGGGGATGTCGGCGTCGTATGTGACGCGTGCGGCGGCCAAGGCCGCGCCGGAGGGTGGGGGTGGGGATTACGGGCCGAACAGTGGGGGGTACGACCAGCTGGGCTTCGGAACGTTGGCCTTTACGCGGGACAAGGCGATGGATGCAGCGGCGCCGGCGTCGGCGCCTGCCTCGTCTCCTGCGGCGTCCGGTGCCCGGGCTCATGCGGGTGCCAGTCCGTCGGTCGCTGGCTCGCCTGCCTCGCCTGCCTCGCCTGCCTCGCCTGCCTCGGGGAGGGACCTTGCCGCCACCGGTTCTGAGGAGGTCGTCGGGTGGGCTGCCGCTGCGGGAGTCACCGCCGTCGCGGGTGGGTTGCTGTTGCTGCGGCGGCGGGGTCGGGTGCGGCAGGGTGCGGCCGAGTAGCGTCCGGCACGTTGCGGGGCCCTGGCGTTGTGGCCTGGGCACGGGTCGGGTCGCTCGCCCGCGCTGGCGGGGTGCCGCTGCGCCCACCCGTGCCGCCCCAAGCGGCACGACTGCCCGCAGCTGAGCCGGCTGCGGCCGCCCGCGGCTGGGGCGACTGCCCGCAGCCAAGCACGCTGCGGCCACCCGCAGCTGGGGCGGCTGGCCGCAGCCAAGCACGCTGCGGCCGCCCGCGGCTGGGGCGGCTGGCCGTAGCTGCGCCGGCTGCGGCCGTCGCGGCGGCTGCAGTCAGGCGAGCACTACGCCGTCGCCGTCCTGGACCCCGTCGAGCCGGAGGTCGTCGTGGAGTCGCCGTCTGGCTTGCCCTCCTCCGTCGCCGTCAGTGGTGTGGCGATGTCCTCCAGGGAGCGGCGTTCCGCCCGCACCGCGAGGAGCGCCGCTGTCAGGCCGGCCAGGCACATCAGGGTCGCGCCGATCTGGAAGGCGAGGACCGTGTCGCCGACCTTGCCCGTGCCGGTGAGGTCGGCGAAGAGGAGCGGGCCGCTGATGCCACCGGCCGCTGTGCCGATGGCGTAGAAGAAGGCGATGGACATGGCGCGGGTCTCCATCGGGAAGACCTCGGAGACCGTCAGGTAGGCGCTGGACGCGCCCGCCGAGGCGAAGAAGAGGACCGCGCACCAGCAGGCCGTCAGCGTGCTCGCGCTCAGCGAGCCCTGGTCGAAGAGCCAGGCCGTGCCGAAGAGGAGCAGGCCGGACAGCAGGTACGTGCCGGAGATCATCACGCGCCGGCCGACCGTGTCGAAGAGCTTGCCCAACAGCAGCGGGCCGCAGAAGTTGCCGAGTGCGATGACCGCGAAGTAGTAGCCGGTGCTGCCGCTCGGGACGTCGAAGAACGTCGTCAGGATCGCGCCGAAGCCGAAGGTGATGGCGTTGTAGAGGAACGCCTGGCCGATGAACAGGGAGAAGCCGAGGACGGCGCGGCGGCGGTAGTCGGAGAAGACCGTGCGGCCGATCTCCAGGAACGTGACGCTACGGCGCTGGTGGATGGTGATCTCGCCCTCGGGGCGCGGCAGCGGTTCGGCGTTCTCCTGCTCGACCTTCCGTTCGATCGAGGAGACGATGCGTTCCGCTTCGTCGTCGCGGCCGTGGATCAGCAGCCAGCGGGGGCTCTCCGGGACGTGCCTGCGGACCAGGAGGATCACCAGGGCCAGGACCGCGCCGAGCGCGAAGGTGAGGCGCCAGCCGACGTTCGCCGCGAAGATGTCCGTGTCGAGCGCGACGATCGACAGGAGGGAGCCGAAGACCGCGCCCAGCCAGAAGCTGCCGTTGATCATCAGGTCGACGCGGCCGCGGTACTCCTTGGGGATCAGCTCGTCGATCGCGGAGTTGATGGCCGCGTACTCGCCGCCGATGCCGAAGCCGGTGAGGAAGCGGAAGAGGAAGAACCACCAGGTGTCGAAGGCGATCGCGGTCAGGGCGGTGGCGCCGAGGTAGACCGCCAGCGTGATCATGAAGAGTTTTTTACGGCCCCACTTGTCGGTCAGCCGGCCCCAGAAGAGGGCGCCGGAGCAGGCTCCCGCCACGTAGAGGGCTGCCGCGAGGCCGGTGACCTCGCCGGAGGTGATGGGCAGGCCACTGCCGGGTTCCGACAGGCGGCTTGCGATGTTGCCTACGACGGTGACTTCGAGACCGTCGAGGATCCACACGGTGCCGAGCCCGATGACGATCGTCCAGTGCCAGCGTGACCACGGGAGGCGGTCGAGGCGGGCGGGGATGTCGGTGGTCACGGTACGGCCGGTCCCGGCCTGTGCGGTGGTCATGGGCTCCCTCCCCATCGAGAAGAACCCGGGTCGAGTGCCCTGAGCGGAATCGCTTACGCCCTGATACCTGACGCCACCGGCGCGTCACGTCCCCGGCGCGTCACGTCCCCGACCGCTCACGCACCCGGCCGCTCACGCACCCAGCGCGTGCGACACCGTGTAGATCAGCAGGCCGGCGAGCGAGCCGACCACCGTGCCGTTGATCCGGATGAACTGCAGGTCGCGGCCGATGTTCGCCTCGATCTTCTTCGTGGTGTGCTCGGCGTCCCAGCTCGCCACCGTGTCCGTGATCAGGGAGGTGATCTCCTTGCGGTAGGTGGTGACGACGTAGACGGCCGCGTCCTCCACCCACTTGTCGACCTTGTCCTGCACCTTGCGCTCGCGCGCCATCCGGGAGCCGAGCGACAGCAGGGAGGCCCGCACGCGCAGCCGCAGCTCGCTGCGCTCGTCCTCCGCCGCCGCGACGATCATGGACCGTACGGCCGTCCAGGCGCTGGCGATGAGGTCCTGGACCTCGCCGCGGCCCAGCACCTCGCCCTTGAGGCGCTCGATGCGGGCGCGGGTGTCGGTGTCGGACTGCAGGTCGGAGGCGAAGTCGGTGAGGAAGCGGTCCAGGGCGCCGCGCGCGGGGTGGGCGGGCATGTCGCGCATCTCGGTGGCGAAGCGCAGCAGTTCCTTGTAGACGCGCTCGCCGACCTTGCGGTCGACGAACCTCGGCGTCCAGCCGGGGGCGCCGCCCTCCACGGCGTCCATCACCTCGTCGCGGTGCAGCACCAGCCAGTCGTGCGCGCGGGTGACGACGAGGTCGACGACCCGCTTGTGGCCGCCGTCGGCGACCACCTTCTCCAGCATCTTGCCGATGCCGGGTCCGATCTCCTGGGCGTTGGCCCGGCGCGTGATCGCCTCGCCGACCACGGCCTGGACGTCGGAGTCGCGCAGGACCGTCAGGGCGCCGCGCAGGGCGGTGGACAGCTCCGCCGTGACCCGGTCGGCGTGTTCGGGGACGGCGAGCCAGGCGCCGAGGCGGCTGCCGATGCCGACGGCACGCAGCCGCTGCCGTACGACGTCCTCGGAGAGGAAGTTCTCACCGACGAACTCGCCGAGGGAGACGCCGAGCTGGTCCTTCTTGGTGGGGATGATCGCGGTGTGCGGGATGGGGATGCCGAGGGGGTGACGGAAGAGGGCGGTGACGGCGAACCAGTCGGCGAGCGCGCCGACCATGCCCGCCTCGGCGGCCGCGGCGACGTAGCCCGCCCAGGGTCCCGCGCCGGAGTTCTGGGCCCACTTGGCGAGGATGTAGACCACGGCCACGAACAGCAGCAGCCCGGTGGCGGTGAGTTTCATGCGGCGTACGCCGCGCTGCTTCTCCTCGTCCGCGGGGCTGAAGGTGGCCATCGCACGGTTCGTGGTGACGACGGGGCGGGCATGCTGCCCTCCGACGTCGCCCTTTTCTTCTGCTTTCGTCCGTTCCATCCGCTCCACCCGCTCGGTGATCCCGCACACATTGTCCCTTCCTGACCGACTCCTGGAACGGATCAGGAGTTCCCGGCGTCTGTCGGGAGGGGGTAGTGCCACGGGGTCCGTGTGAGCTTCCCCCGGCCCATGACGCATCATGGGCATATCAGATCGGAGCCTTGGGCTCCCATCGCCCGAGGAGAACTACACAGCATGACCCGGGGTCGTGGTTACGCCCTATTGGCCGTCGTTGTCGCAGCGATCGTGGCCCTTTCCACCGCCATATACGTCGGCGTGGCGTCCGACAGAGGTACGCCGGCGCGCAACGCTCTCGCCGACGACCGCCTCCCGAACAACTCCGCCGCCCCCGCCTCCACCGGCACCTGGGTCGGCACCTGGTCCACCTCCCCGGCCGCGGCCGAGCCGGGCACGGAGACGACGGGCATGGCGGACCGTTCGGTGCGCAACGTCGTCCACACCAGCGTCGGCGGTACGAGTGCCCGCGTGACGCTGTCCAATCTCTACGGTCAGGCGCCGCTGAGCATCACGGGCGCCTCGATCGCCGTCGCCGCCGGCAGCGGCACGGCCGCAGCGCTCCCGGACACCCTGCGGCAGCTGACCTTCAACGGCGGGCCGACGGTCGTCATCCCGCCCGGCCGGCAGGTGATGAGCGACGCCGTGCGCATCGTCATCCCGCACGACGCGGACGTCCTGATCACCACGTACACGCCGACCAGCTCCGGCTCGGTGACGTACCACCCGCATGCCCGGCAGATCTCCTACGTCGCCCAGGGCGACCACACGGCCGACGCGACGGGCTCGCCGTACACCGAGCAGAGCATGTACTGGCGGTACCTGACCGCGCTGGACGTGCTGAGCAACGAGTCCGACGGGACGGTCGTCGTCCTCGGCGACTCGCTCACCGACGGGATCACCTCCACCGCCGGTGCCAACAACAGGTGGACCGACGTCCTGTCCGACAGGCTACGCGCGGAGATCGCCGCCGGGCGGGACCTGCCCCGCTACAGCGTCGTCAACCAGGGCATCAGCGGGAACCGCGTCCTGACGGACGGGCTGGGCCGGCCGGCGGACAACCCCAGCGGGCTGAACCGCTTCGGGCGGGACGTGCTGGAGCGGACGAACGTCAAGGTCGTCGTCATCGACCTCGGGGTCAACGACATCCTGCGCAGTCGGCGGCTCGCGGATCCGGACGCGATCGTCGGCGGGCTGCGCACGATGGTCGAGCAGGCGCATGCGCGGGGACTGAAGGTCGTGGGGGCGACGCTGATGCCGTTCGGTGGGCACCGGGGGTACTCGGAGACGCGGGAAGCCGTGCGGCAGCAGATCAATGCGGAGATTCGTGCGGGGCGGGTGTTCGACGCGGTGGTCGACTTCGACGAGGCGCTGCGTGATCCTTACGATCCGCGGCGGCTGCGGGCCGACTACGACTCTGGCGATCATCTGCATCCCAGTGACAAGGGGTATGCGCGGATGGCTGAGGCGTTCGACCTGGAGAGTCTCAAGGGGTCGGTACCGGCGGAGCTGTAAGGCTGAGGTCGGTTGGTGCCGGGGGGTGCGCAGCCCGGCGTGGCGGGGTGCCGCCTGCTGCCCGCAGCCGGCGGCGGCTAGCCGTCCAGCTGGCGGCGGCGTTCCTCGCGGAGGCGTTGTTTCTCCGCCCGGGTCAGTTTTCGCTGCACCCCGACGCCGCCCCAGAAGGCGAAGCCGGTGATGACGACGCGGGGTGCGCCGGGGGCGCGGGGGACGCCCTCCTCGCGGTGGTCGAAGCCGCCCATGATGCCGATGCCGCGGACGACGACCTCGACGCCGGGCGGGACGATGACATCCACCCCGCCCATGATCGCGATCGCGTTGATCTCGACCTCGCGGTCCGCGAAGTTCGCCTCGCGCAGGTCGATCTCCCCGCCACCGCAGAGGGCGAGGCAGGTGAACCGCCGGGGCATCGTCCAGCGCCCCTTGCGCTGGAAGCCGGACATCACGGCCACGGCCCACGACGAGGAACCCTCCCCGCCGACGATCCGCCCGGACCAGTGCGAGCCGTCCGGGCCGGCGGCGGGCTCCTTGGCCAGGGACACGGAGGGCGCCGTGACGCCCGCGGCCGGCAGGTCCCGGGTGATCGGCGCCAGTTCGCCGTACGTCCGTGCCTGGTACGTCGCGTCCAGCCGCTCCTCGAACTCCGCCATGTCGAGACGGCCCTCCGCCAGGGCGTCCCGCAGGATCTCGGCGACCCGTTCACGGTCGGCGTCGGAGGCGCGGAGGTCCGGGACTGAGTCGTCGGTCATACACAGCAGATTACGAGTTCGCCCCACCGGGGGCTACGAGATCGCCCGCTCGGCCTGTTCGGCGTACATCTTGGCGATCACCGCCTCGATGTCCGGCTCCCGCACCGACAGGTCCACCAGCGGGTACTGCGCGGCGATCCGCGCGACGAGCGGTGCCGCCGACTCCGAAGCCGGGAACGCCAGCCACTGGCGCGGACCGTCCACCCGGACGACCCGGGCGGGTGCCGGGGCGTCGATCGGCGGCAGTTCCCGCTCCAGGTCCACCACCAGGGTCCGCTCGCTCTCCCCCGCCTCGTGCAGCCCGGCCAGCGGGCCGTCGTACATCAGGCGCCCGTGGTCGATGACCATCACCCGCTTGCACAACTGCTCGATGTCCTGGAGGTCGTGCGTGGTCAGCAGCACCGTCGTGCCCCGCTCGGCGTTCAACTCCCGCAGGAACTCCCGCACCTTGGACTTGGACACGACGTCTAGGCCGATGGTCGGCTCGTCGAGGTACAGCACCTCCGGGTCGTGCAGCAGGGCCGCCGCGATGTCGCCGCGCATGCGCTGCCCGAGCGAGAGCTGCCGTACCGGCACGTCCAGCAGGTCGCCCAGGTCGAGGAGTTCGACCAGACGGCCGAGGTTCTCGCGGTAACGGGCGTCCGGGATCCGGTACATGCGGTGCATCAGCCGGTAGGAGTCGACCAGCGGCAGGTCCCACCACAGCGTCGTCCGCTGCCCGAACACCACGCCGATGCGGTGCGCGAGCCGGGTGCGTTCGCGGGAGGGGTCGATGCCGGCGACCCGGAGCCGGCCGGCGCTCGGGGTGAGGATGCCGGTCAGCATCTTGATCGTGGTCGACTTGCCGGCGCCGTTCGGGCCGATGTAGCCGACCATCTCGCCGCGTTGCACGCGGAAGGAGATCGAGTCGACGGCCCTCACCTGCCGCCGTTCCCGTTTCATGAAGCCGGTCTTCTTGCGCACGTCGAAGACCTTCTCGACGCCGTCGAGTTCGATGAACCCGCCGTCCACACCGTCCATGCCGCCGTCCACACCGTCCAAGCCGTCCGACACCGTCAACTCCCTGTACTCCGGTAGGAACGAAGCCCCACCCGCCACACCAGCCCCGCCAGCACACAGCACGCCACCGCCACCAGGGGCGATGCGAAGGCCGTCCACTGCGGCAGCGCGATCGGGTACGGCCGGCCCAGCACATAGGTGGCGGGGACCCAGTTGACGAAGGCGAGCGGCAGCATGAAGGTCACGCCGCGCACCAGGTCCTTGCCGAACACGGTCGGCGGATACTGCAGCAGCGTGGTCCCGCCGTACGTGAACGCGTTCTGCACCTCGGCGGCGTCCTGGGCGACGATCTGGAAGGTCGCGCCCGCCACGAACACCGCCGAGAAGATCGCCGCGCCGCTGATCACCATCACCGGCACCAGCAGCACCTTCGGCGCGCTCCAGTCGACGTCGACCGAGACCAGCGCCCAGCCCAGGACCACCGCGCCCTGAGTGATCCGCCCCAGGCGGCGCAGCGCGAAAAGGTCGGCGCCGACCTGGGCGAGCACCGGCGCGGGACGCACCAGCAGGATGTCGAACGAGCCGTCGCGGATCCGGGAACCCAGGACGTCCATCGAGCCGAGCACCAGGTCGGCGATCCCGAACGCCGTCACCGACAGCCCGTACAGGAAGGCGATCTCGGGCAGTGACCAGCCGCCCAGCGAGTCGACCTGCGAGAACATCAGCAGGATCCCCACGAAGTCCAGGCCGGTCACCGCCAGGTTGCCGAACACCGTCACGACGAAGGAGGTGCGGTAGGTCATGCTGGAGCGCACCCACATCCCGGCGATCAACCGGTAGGCCCGCAGCCCCTCCAGCAGGACGCTCCGCTCACCCACCCTGCACCACCACCCGCCGCGTCGCGGCCGACTGCAGCAGCCGCCCCGCCGCCAGCAGCGCCACCGCCCACGCCGCCTGGAAGGCGAACGCCCCGAGCGGGTCGGTCTCCCCCATCAGCACATCCGCCGGCATCTGGATCTGCGCCGCCCACGGCAGCACTCGCACGATGTCGCCGAACACGCCCGGGAAGGCGTTCAGCGGCAGCACCATGCCGGAGAAGAAGATGCCCGTGATCATCAGCACCTGGTTGACGCCCATGCCGTCCATCAGCCAGAACGCGCTCAAGGCCACCAGGAAGCGGAGCGCGAAGCTCACCACCGCCGCCAGCAGCAGCGTGACCACGAAGGCTGCCCAGGGGGTGACCGACGTCGGCAGCGCCATGGGGAAGAACACCGCGCCGAACACGAAGGGGACGACGCCCCGCCCCAGCATCTGGAACAGCGCCCGCCCCACATCGCCCGCCAGCCACCACAGCTGGAGATCGGCCGGCCGGTACAGGTCGACGGCGATCTCACCGGTGCGGATGCGCTCCATCAGGTCCTTCTCGGCGCCGCCGCCCTGGATGGCGAGGGTCGCGTACAGGCACTGTCCCAGCCACACATAGGTCACGGCCTGCGCCTGGTCGTACCCTCCCAGATGCGGCTTCTCGTCCCACAGCGCCAGGTACGTGTAGACGAGGATGACGCCGAAGACCGTGTTGGTGAACACCCCGGCCACCGTGGCCGCCCGATATGTCGCGTACCGCCTGAAGCCCCCAGCCGCGACGGCCAGGTACAACCGTCCCGAGCCCACATCCACAGCCCTCCTCGCCGCCGGGCACCGAAGCGCAGGAGCCTAGTGGAGCGGCGATCACGCGTGCCACGCAATTTCGAGGAGCGGTTCAGGCGCCGCGGGGCGAGTGCGCACCGGCCCAGACGGTACGATCCGTTGCGTCCGCGTGGGCCGAGGCGCCCGTGGCCAGGGCGAGCAGTCGCATCGTCGTGTCCCCCTTCAGGCGAATCTCGTGCACGCGGGATCGCGATACGAACAGGCGCGCAGGATGGCTCACTTCTTCCTGCGTCCGGCTGGGCGCTCGCCCGCACAGGCCCGTCCCGCCGCCCGGCTCACGACACGGCCCTCGGTCAGGGAACTGATCGCCGGATGGGACAGTCTTCATCACAGGGGCGCAAGAGCGAGCAGAGACGTACGGGAACGACGTACGACGCGAAACAGGAGTCCGTGCACGACATGAGTGACGAGCCGCAGCCGCAGCAGCCGACACCGGGCTGGGCACCGAGAGAGCCGCAGGCGGACGGCGACCCGGCCACGCCGCAGGCCCGGCCGGCCGGGAAACCGAAGCGCACCGGCTGGCGCCGGATCATCCCGACGTGGCGCATGACGCTCGGCGCCTTCCTCATCGTCGCCCTGCTGCTGGTCGGCGGCTTCTTCCTCGGCTACTCGCTGGTGAAGATCCCGCCGGCCAACGCGCTCGCCACCAAGCAGGCCAACGTCTACCTGTACGCGGACGGCTCGGTGATCGCCCGCGACGGTGAGATCAACCGGGAGAACGTCACACTCCCGCGGATCTCCAAGGACGCCCAGCACGCGATCCTGGCCGCCGAGGACCGCGACTTCTACACCGAGTCCGCCGTCGACCCCAAGGCCATGCTCCGCGCGGCCTGGAACACGGCCCTCGGCAAGGGCAAGCAGTCCGGCTCCACGATCACGCAGCAGTACGTGAAGAACTACTACCTGCGCCAGGACCAGACCCTCACGCGCAAGGCCAAGGAATTCTTCATCGCGATCAAGCTGGACCGCGAGGTCAGCAAGGACCACATCCTCGAGGGCTACCTCAACACCAGCTACTTCGGCCGCAACGCCTACGGCATCCAGGCCGCCGCCCAGGCGTACTACGGCATGGACGCCTCGGACCTCGACCCGGCCCGCGCCGCCTACCTCGCCGCGCTCGTCAACGCGCCCAGCCAGTACGACGTCGTCGCCCACCCCGAGAACCGCAAGGCCGCCGAGTCCCGCTGGAACTACGTCCTGGACGGCATGGTCAAGAAGGGCTGGCTCACCGAGTCCAAGCGGGCCGGCATGAAGTTCCCGGTGCCGAAGGAGTCCACCCTGTCCACCGGCATGTCCGGGCAGCGCGGCTACATCGTGCGGACGGTCAAGGACTACCTCACCCAGAACAAGATCATCGACGAGAGCCGGCTCGACGCCGGCGGCTACCGCATCACCACGACGCTCCAGAAGCCCCGGCAGGACGCGTTCGTGAAGGCCGTCAACGACAAGCTGATGGACAAGCTCGACAAGAAGAACAAGGTCGACACCTACGTTCGCGCGGGCGGCGCCGCCGTCGACCCGAAGAACGGCGAGGTCGTGGCGATGTACAACGGCATCGACTACGTCAAGCAGTACACCCCCAACGCCACCCGCAGGGACTTCCAGGTCGGCTCCACCTTCAAGCCGTTCGTGTTCACCGCGGCCGTCGAGAACCACTCGGAGACCCAGGACGGCCGCGTGATCACCCCGAACACCATCTACGACGGCACCAACAAGCGCCCCGTCCAGGGCTGGACCGGCGACCCGTACGCCCCGGAGAACGAGGACCAGGTCTCCTACGGCGACGTCACCGTCACCGAGGCCACCGACAAGTCCGTGAACTCGGTGTACGCGCAGATGGCCGCCGACGTCGGCCCCCAGAAGGTCAAGCAGACCGCGATCGACCTCGGCGTCCCCGAGAACACCCCCGACCTCGCCGACGGCCCCGCCATCGCGCTCGGCACGGCCACCGCCAGCGTCCTCGACATGGCGGAGGCGTACGCCACGCTCGCCAACCACGGCCGGCACGGCACGTACACGATGGTCAAGAAGGTCACCAAGGAGGGCTCGCCGATCGACCTGCCCGAGCGGCGCACCCGGCAGGCCGTGAGCCGCGAGGCCGCCGACACCACCACCTCGGTCCTGCGCAGCGTCGTCCAGAACGGCACGGCCTCCGCCGCGCAGGCCGCGGGCCGCCCCGCCGCCGGCAAGACCGGCACCGCCGAGGAGGACACCGCGGCCTGGTTCGCGGGCTACACCCCCGACCTCGCCACGGTCGTCGCCGTCATGGGCCAGGACCCGGTCACCGCCGCCCACAAGTCGCTGTACAACGCGATGGGCCTGGACCGCGTCAACGGCGGCGGGCCGCCGGCCGAGATCTGGGCCCAGTTCACCCGGGACGCCCTGAAGAACAAGCCGGTCACCGACTTCGACCTCAGGCTCCAGCCCGGCGCCGACGTCTCCCAGGCCCCCGGCACCGAGCCCCCGGCCGACCCGACCACGGGCGGCACCACCGACGGCGGCAGCACCTCCAGCGGCGGCCAGGAGACCGGCACCGAGACGCCCGGCCAGTCCCCGAGCGCGCCCGAGGGCCAGACCGAGGGCCAGAGTGACGGCGGCACCACCGACGGCGGCACCGGCGGCGAGTCCCCGACCGGCGGCGGCACCGCGGACGGCGGCACCGGCGACGGCGGCACCGCCACCGACGGCGGCACGACCGACGGCGGCACGACGGAGGGCGGCGGCGACGAGACCGACGGCGGGAACACGGGCGGCCCGACCGGCCCCGGCTGGGGCGTGGTCCCGCAGGGCGCCCGCCGCGAATAGATCAGTGACCGCTGGTCGCCTGGATCAGTGACCGCTGGTCGCCTTCAGACCCACCACGGCGACCAGCAGCAGGCACACGAAGAAGATCCGGGCGGCGGTCGCCGGCTCCCCCAGCACGGCCATGCCGAACACCGCCGCCCCGGCCGCCCCGATACCCACCCACACGCCGTAGGCGGTACCGATGGGCAGGGTCTTGGCCGCCTGGGACAGCAGCAGCATGCTGGCGACGATGCCGGCGCCGGTGAGAACGCTGGGGAGCGGGCGCGTGAAGCCGTCGGTGTACTTCATACCGACGGACCACCCGACTTCGAGCAGACCGGCGACGACGAGCAGAACCCAGGCCATGACGGGCACCTCCGGGAAACGGGCTGACGGTGGGGTGCGTCGTCTTTGCCTTCGTCCCGGTACGGCGCGTCTCGTCGGGGGTCCCTCCAACGTAGCAAAGCGACGGCGAAGGGGCCGGTGACTCCCGTCACCGGCCCCTTCGCCGTCGCTGTCCGGACTGCAGCCGGACTACAGATAGAGGCCCGTCGAGTCCTCCGAGCCCTCGAACCGGTCCGCGGCCACGGCGTGCAGATCACGCTCGCGCATGAGCACGTACGCGATACCGCGCACCTCGACCTCGGCGCGGTCCTCCGGGTCGAACAGAACCCGGTCGCCCGGCTCCACGGTCCGTACGTTCTGCCCCACCGCCACGACCTCGGCCCAGGCCAGCCGCCGGCCGACCGCCGCCGTGGCGGGGATCAGGATGCCGCCGCCGGAACGCCGCTCGCCCTCGCTGGTGTCCTGCCGCACGAGTACGCGGTCGTGCAGCATCCGGATCGGCAGCTTGTCAGGATGGGTGCTGTGCTCGTTTCTCTTGGCGCTCACGCCCTGAAACCTACCTGTCTTCCCCGGGGACGTACGCGGTCGGGTCAGCCTTTGCGACGCCGCGTGCCGACGGCGAGCAGCCCGACCACGCCGACGACGACGAGCGCGACGGGCACGACCCGCTCCAGCCGCGGCGCCCCGTCCTCGTCCACGAACCGGGCGCGCACGTCCGTGACGGCCCGGTTGACCTCCACGTACGCCCGCCCGAGGGTGTGATCGATGTTGGACGCGACCTTGGCCTTGGCGTCCCCGACGATGGTCTTCGGGTGCACCCGCACCCCGATCTCGTCGAGGGTCTCGGCCAGGGTCGCGCGGCGGCGCCTGATGTCCGCCTCGATCTGCGCCGGGGTCCTGGTGTCCGCCGTGTCCGCCACCGTGTCGCCTCCGAAGTCGGTATGAAGCCTGTGCCGGACAGTCTGTCAGCTCCACGGCTCATCGCACTGTCAGGACCCCCGGTTACCCTGGTCCGATGAGCGAGCGACTCCAGCCGGGGGACGTGGCCCCCGCCTTCACCCTTCCCGACGCCGACGGCACCGAGGTGTCCCTGTCGGACCACAAGGGCCGCAAGGTCATCGTGTACTTCTACCCGGCCGCCCTCACCCCCGGCTGCACCAAGCAGGCCTGCGACTTCACGGACAACCTGGAGCTGCTGGCCGGCGCGGGCTACGAGGTGATCGGCATCTCCCCCGACAAGCCCGAGAAGCTGGCCAAGTTCCGCGACAAGGAGTCCCTGAAGGTCACGCTGCTGGCCGACCCGGACAAGCAGGTCCTGGACGCCTACGGCGCCTTCGGTGAGAAGAAGAACTACGGCAAGACCTACATGGGCGTCATCCGCTCCACGATCGTCGTGGACGAGGAGGGCAAGGTCGAGCGCGCGCTGTACAACGTCCGGGCGACGGGGCACGTGGCGAAGATCATCAAGGATCTGGGGATCTGAAGCGTCTCAGCTTTCTGGAACGGCTCGTACCGGAATGCTCCGGCACGAGCCGTTCCGCATGTCCGGCGTGACTGTCCGATAAACGGTTCGTTACTCCGTGCGAGAGGCGTTGGTGCGGTTGGGGGTGGATCCGGGGAGCGCCACGCGGGACTACCTCAGGCAGCGGATGAAGAAGCTGGGGGTGGACACCTCTCACTTCGTGCGGGAGGGGAGCAAGTGGACCAGGGAGATCCTGCAAGCAGCTGTGTCCGCCTCGGCCAGCACGAATGATGTGCTGCGTCATCTCGGGCTCGAGCTGGTCGGGGGACATCACACGCACATCAGTCGCCGCATCAAGGCCTACGGCATCGACACATCGCATTTCGTGCCTGTGGTCCGCACGGAGAGGATGAGGCACAACCAGCGTCGTCGGGCCGCTGACGAAATCCTCGTCAAGGACACGTCGACGCATGCCAGACGGGTCCCGAGTGCCCGACTCAATAGGGCGATGCGCGAACTGGGCATCGAGGAGCGCTGCGCTCTGTGCGGCCTCGAAGCGGTCTGGCTGGGGAAAACGCTGCCCTTGGAGGTCGACCACATCGACGGCGACTGGCGGAACAACCGGGTCGAGAATGTTCGGTTCCTCTGCCCCAACTGTCACTCGACGACGGACAGTTACCGAGGGCGCGGCAAAGGATGCGCGCGGGACCGTGCCTCATGAGCACGTCTCCCTCGCAAAGGTGCTGCGCCACCTTGGGCGGCCGGACAACGGCGGGCAGCGGGCGATGTTGCGCCAGTGGATCAGCCAGCAGCGCATCGACACGGCGCATTTTCTGGGACAGGCACACAACCGGGGCAAACCGGGAACGATCCCGGCCAAGCGCCCCGAGGTGATTTTGGTCCGGCACGACGGCAAGCGTGCGCGCGGTGTGGCATCGGCCCCGAGCGGCTCGGCAGGCCCATGACGCTGGAGGTCGATCACATCAACGGGACTGGAGCGACGACCGGCGCGAGAACCTGCGGCTGCTGTGCCCGAATTGCCACGCGATCACCAGGACGTGGTGCCGAGGAGGCCGCCGAGCGGTCCACCAGGCCAAGTAGAGTAGGCAGCGCTGTGGGCCCGTACCCCAGCTGGCAAGAGGGCGCCGGTTTAGGTCCGGTGTGTCGTGGGTTCGAGTCCCACCGGGCTCATCCACGAAGGGCGCACCACTCAGTGGGGCGCCCTTCTTCCATGCCGTCAGCCGAGCAGTTCCCGCACCACCGGCACCAATGCCCGAAACGCCTTCCCCCGATGGCTGATCGCGTTCTTCTCCTGTGGAGTCAGCTGCGCGCACGTCCGTGTCTCGCCCTCCGGCTGGAGGATCGGGTCGTAGCCGAAGCCGCCCGTACCTGTCGGCTCGTGGCGCAGGACGCCCCGCAGTTGGCCTTCCACCACCCGCTCCGTGCCGTCCGGCAGGGCCAGGGCCGCCGCGCAGGCGAAGTGGGCGCCGCGGTGTTCTTCGGCGATGTCGGAGAGCTGGGCGAGGAGGAGGTCCAGGTTGGCCTTGTCGTCGCCGTGGCGGCCGGACCAGCGGGCGGAGAAGATGCCGGGGGCACCGTTCAGGACGTCGACGCACAGGCCCGAGTCGTCGGCGACGGCCGGGAGGCCTGTCGCCGAGGCCAGGGCGTGGGCCTTCAGCAGGGCGTTCTCCGCGAAGGTGACGCCGGTTTCCTTGACGTCGGGGATGTCGGGGTAGGCGTCGGCCCCGACGAGCTCATGGGGCAGCCCGGCTTCGGCGAGGATCGCGCGCAGTTCGGTGATCTTTCCGGCGTTGCGGGTGGCGAGGATCAGACGACTCATGGCCCCCAGTATCGCCGCAGCCGCGCCCCGTCAGGGGCGCGGGGAACTGCGCGACCAGCCACCACGGACCCGCACCCACCCACCGACACATCCCGGCAGACGAGAAGCCCTGCCCAGCGAGCGCAACGTCAGGGCGTGCAGACCTTCGTCAGTTCGCCCGCCGCGTCCGTAACCGGGCTGATGTCGGGGGTCTCGTCGCCGTTCTTGACCGCCGTACGGACGTTGCCGACGGCCTTGTTGAGGTCGTCGACCGCCTTGTTGACGTCCGCGTTGTCGGTCTTGTCGCCGATCTTGGTCAGGTTCTTGTCGATGGAGTCGAGGGACTCGTCGAGCTGCGTCGGGTCGTTCGCGGCGTTGTCCACGGCCTGCTGGAGTTCCGTGACGCTGTCGGCGATGGCGTCGGCGGTCTGGACGCAGTCCAGCGCCTTGTCGACGGCGGCGCAGCCGGTGGTGAGTCCGGCGGTCAGCGCGACGGCCGCCAGGGTGGCGGCGACGGCGGCGGTGCGGCGTCGGCGGCGGCTCGCGGCCATGGAACGGTCCCTCTCGTCGGTCGGGCCGGGCGGCCCGTGTGGCTGGCCGGACGCACAGGGATGAGCCGTGCGCCCGTACTCCTTCAGACGCGAGTGTGCTCGGCGCGGTTGCCCGGGCCGAGCACCTGTCTTGGCGCGCCCTTTACTTTTCGAGGACGGTATCAAGCGCGGTGCGCTGGTGGGCGGCGAGTTCCGTGCAGCCGGCGACGGCGAGGTCGAGGAGGGCGTTGAGTTCGTCGCGGGCGAAGGGTTCGGCTTCGGCGGTGCCCTGGACCTCGACGAAGCGGCCGTCGCCGGTGCAGACGACGTTCATGTCGGTGTCGGCCTTGACGTCTTCCTCGTAGCAGAGGTCGAGGAGGGGGACGCCGCCGACGATGCCGACGGAGACGGCGCTGACGGTGCCGGTGAGGGGCTGGCGGCCGGCCTTGATGAGCTTCTTGCGCTGGGCCCAGGCGACGGCGTCGGCCAGTGCCACGTAGGCACCGGTGATGGCGGCGGTGCGGGTGCCGCCGTCGGCCTGGAGGACGTCGCAGTCGAGGACGATGGTGTTCTCGCCGAGGGCTTTGTAGTCGATGACGGCACGCAGGGAGCGGCCGATGAGGCGACTGATCTCGTGGGTGCGGCCGCCGATGCGGCCCCTGACGGACTCGCGGTCGCCGCGGGTGTTGGTGGAGCGGGGCAGCATGGAGTATTCGGCGGTGACCCAGCCTTCACCGCTGCCCTTGCGCCAGCGCGGGACGCCTTCGGTGACGGAGGCGGTGCAGAAGACCTTGGTGTCGCCGAAGGCGATGAGGACGGAGCCTTCGGCGTGCTTGCTCCAGCCGCGTTCGATGGTGATCGGGCGGAGTTGCTGGGGGGTGCGGCCGTCGATTCGAGACATGCCGCTGAGCCTATCCGTACATACGGAAGGGGCCCCTCCCGCGGTGGGGAGGGGCCCTCACGACTGACCTTCGGGGTCTGTCAGGGGGTGAAGCCCGGGACGATCCCCGCTCTTCACATCAGGTCTTCGATCTCCGCGGCGATGGGGTCGGCGTCGGTGCCGATGACGACCTGGATCGCGGTGCCCATCTTGACGACGCCGTGGGCGCCGGCGGCTTTCAGGGCGGCCTCGTCGACCTTGGCGGGGTCCACGACCTCGGTGCGGAGGCGGGTGATGCAGCCTTCGACCTCTTCGATGTTGTCGATGCCGCCGAGCCCGGCAACGATCTTCTCAGCCTTGGTGGCCATGTTCGTTCTCCCTGATCCGAACCGCTTTGTCGCAGTAACCCACAGTTGACCCAACTTTGCGAGCGGTCATGTCGTGCGTGCCGAAGGATGGCGTCACGTCAGTGTGCGACCGTCCGTTCGACTGGTCTACACCACGAGCCTGCCTCTCGACAAAGGGACCGGGAATGAGTGCCGACAGCCCCGCCTGCACCGAGGCCGCCGTGAGTCCTGCCCGCGCTCGCTGGAACCAGCTGCTCCAGGGGCTTCAGAAGATGGGACGCAGCCTTCAGCTGCCGATCGCGGTGCTGCCGGCGGCGGGCATCCTCAACCGGCTGGGGCAGCCTGATGTGTTCGGGGACGAGGGGCTGGGCTGGGCTGGGCTGGGCTGGGCTGGACGAACGTCTCGAAGGTGATGGTGGGGGCGGGCGGGGCGCTGCTGGACAGTTCGCTGGGGCTGCCGTTGCTGTTCTGTGTGGGCGTTGCGATCGGGAGGGCGAGGAAGTCGGGCGGTTCGACGGCGCTGGCGGCGGTGGGCGTGGGGCGCGGGTGTCTTCCCCGGGTGGCGAACCGGGCGCTGCTGGTGATCGGGCTGCACCAGTTCCTGAACGTGCCCATCTGGTTCCAGTTCGGTTCGTACACCAAGCCGGACGGCACGGTGGTGCACGGCGACATCAACATGTTCCTGGCGGGGGATCCGGACGCCGGGCAGTTCACCACGGGGTTCTCACCGTGCGAAGCCGCACCGGCGCAAGGAGATCGGCCGTCTGATGCTGCCGGTGGCGCCGACGTCGTTCGTCATGGGCATCACCGAGCCGATCGAGTACTCGTTCCGCTTCGTCGCGCCGGCGCTGTACGCGGTGCACGCGCTGTTGACGGGTGTGTCGACGGCGGTGACCTGGGGGCTGGGCGTGAAGGACGGGTTCAGCTTCTCGGCGGGGCTGATCGACTACGTCATCAACTGGAATCTGGCGGCCAGACCGTGGCTGATCGTCCCGGTCGGCGTGGGCTTCGCGCTCCTCTACTACATGATCTTCCGGTTCGCGATCACGACGCTCGACCCGAGGACTCCGGGGCGTGAGCCCGAGGAGGACGTCGAGGACAGCGCCAAGGCGTGATCGTCGCAGTGGGCGGAATTCGCGGGTTCCACTCGTTCGGCCTACCGTGCTACAACTGGTCTACACCACTCACTGGTGGAGGTCGCGCGGTGCCCTTGTGAACCGCGTTCCCCTTTTGAGACGCCGCCGTCCCCCGTCGAACTCTTCCTGGGCGGCGCCGTGCCCCATGGAGGAAGTTCATGTCCACAGCCACAGCCGCGCCCGCGAGCCCGAAGAAGGGCTCTGCGGTGATGGCGGTCCTGCAGCGTATCGGCCGCAGCCTCATGCTGCCCGTCGCCGTGCTGCCGGCCGCCGCGCTCCTGGTCCGCCTCGGCAACACCGACATGCTCGGGCGGGAGTCGTTCCCGGAGTTCATCACCAAGATCGCGGGCTTCATGAGCGCGGGCGGCAACGCGATCCTCGACAACATGCCGCTGCTGTTCGCCGTGGGCATCGCGATCGGCTTCGCGAAGAAGTCGGACGGCTCGACAGCTCTCGCCGCCGTCGTCGGTTACCTGGTCTTCAAGGGCGTCCTGGCCACGTTCACCGACCCGACCCTGCCGCAGGTGGCGGCGGAGGTCGACGGCAAGGCCGTGATGGTGGACGCCCCGGCCGACGCCAAGGTGCTCGGCGGTGTGGTGATGGGCCTCGTCGTCGCCCTGCTCTATCAGCGCTTCTACCGCACCAAGCTGCCCGACTGGGCGGGCTTCTTCGGCGGTCGCCGCCTGGTGCCGATCCTGTCCGCCTTCGCGGGCCTGGCCATCGGCATCGTCTTCGGTTACATATGGCCGGTCCTCGGTACGGCCCTGCACAACTTCGGTGAGTGGCTGGTCGGCTCCGGAGCCGTCGGCGCGGGCATCTTCGGCGTCGCCAACCGGGCACTGATCCCGGTGGGCATGCACCACCTGCTGAACTCCTTCCCCTGGCTCCAGGCCGGCTCCTACGAGGGCAAGAGCGGCGACATCGCACGCTTCCTGGCCGGTGACCCGAACGCCGGGCAGTTCATGACCGGCTTCTTCCCGATCATGATGTTCGCCCTGCCGGCCGCCTGCCTCGCCATCGTGCACTGCGCCCGGCCCGAGCGCCGCAAGGTCATCGGCGGCATGATGTTCTCCCTCGCGCTGACCTCCTTCGTCACCGGTGTCACCGAGCCGATCGAGTTCACGTTCATGTTCATCGCCCCGGTGCTGTACGCGATCCACGCCGTGCTCACGGGTGTCTCGTTGGCGCTGACCTGGGCGCTGGGGATGAGGGACGGCTTCGGCTTCTCGGCAGGCGCGATCGACTTCGCTCTGAACCTGGGCATCGCGACCAACCCGTGGGGCCTGGCGCTGGTGGGCCTGTGCTTCGCGGCGGTCTACTACGTGGTCTTCCGCTTCGCGATCACGAAGTTCAACCTGCCGACGCCGGGGCGCGAGTCCGACGAGGAACTCGCCGAGCTGCAGAAGGCGGAGGCGAAGTAGTCCGCCCCCCCCCCGCACACGCTGAAGGCCCCGGAACCGCTTCGGTTCCGGGGCCTCTTCGTACTCGGGTACTCGGGTGCTCAGGTGCTCATACGTCGTACGTCTGCCGCGGCGCCGCGAGGTCCACCGGACCGTCGTACACCGCGCGGGCGTCGGCCAGGTTGGCCTGCGGGTCCGTCCACGGCGGGATGTGCGTGAGGACCAGGCGCCGGGCACCTGCCCGGGCCGCCGTCTCGCCCGCCTCGCGGCCGTTGAGGTGCAGGTCGGGGATGTTCTCCTTGCCGTGCGTGAACGCCGCCTCGCACAGGAACAGGTCGGCGTCCCGGGCGAGTTCGTCCAGGGCGGGGCTCACGCCGGTGTCGCCGGAGTACGTCAGGACCTTGCCTTCGTGTTCGACGCGGATGCCGTACGCCTCCACGGGGTGGGCCACGCGCTCGGTGTGCACCGTGAACGGGCCGATCTCGAAGGTGGACGGCTTGACCGTGTGGAAGTCGAAGACCTCGCTCATCGAGGAGGCGGAAGGGGTGTCCGCGTAGGCGGTGGTCAGCCGGTGTTCCGTGCCTTCCGGTCCGAAGACGGGGAGCGGATCGCAGCGGCCGCCGTCGTGGCGGTAGTAGCGCGCGACGAAGTACGCGCACATGTCGATGCAGTGGTCGGCGTGCAGGTGGCTGAGGAAGATCGCGTCGAGGTCGTAGAGACCGCAGTGGCGCTGCAACTCGCCCAGGGCACCGTTGCCCATGTCGAGAAGCAGCCGGAAGCCGTCGGCCTCGACGAGGTAGCTCGAGCAGGCCGATTCCGCGGACGGGAACGACCCCGAGCAGCCGACGACGGTGAGCTTCATGAAGCAGAAACCTCCGCTGGCGGGATAAGTCTGAGAGGGGCGTCGGGGGTCGTGCGGTGCGTCGAGCGTAAGGCGCAAAACCTCCGGTCGCTCCTCCGCCAAGGGCTGTTGTGGGCGAACTCACCTGTGGTGTCACCGGTTCGGCTGGCAGCGCCGGGGGTGATCCTCGGGAGAAGGGCGCGGGGGAGGGATGGCGCCGGTAACGTCTCAGTATGGACACGTCCTGGTGGCTGGCGCTCGCCGCGGTGGTACTGCTCGCGCTCGTCGCCACGCTCGTCGACGGCTGGGGGCGGCGGTCGTCGGCGCGGCGGGGCCGGGCGGCGGCAGGGAGAGCCGCGGTGGCGGGGCTGCCGCAGCCGGCGGAGATCTGGTGGGCGGACGTCCCCTACGAGGACGAGGCCCGCACGAAGGACCGACCGTGCCTGGTCCTGGCGGTGCGCGGGGAGCGGGCGACCGTCGCGAAGATCACCACCCGGTTCCGGCACGAGCGCACCGGCGTGATCCCCCTCCCCCCGGGCTCGGTCGGCGACACCCAGGGCCGCGCGAGTTTCCTGGAGACGCACGAACTGCGGGAGGTCCCGGTGTGGGGCTTCCGGCGACGGATCGGGGTGGTGGACCCGGCGCTGTGGGATCAGGTGCGGTACCTGGCCGGCTAGAGCGGTACTTGGCCGGCCGAAGCCGGGCTTCTCTGCGCGGCGTCCCTGCGGGAACGTGCCGCCGGACCTGACGCGACGGCCGACCGCGACGACCGGTGCCCCGGGCGGGTCGCCCCGGGGCACAACAGCCGGACCCGGGCGGGTGCCCGGGCACGACGACCGGGACTCAGGCAGGCCAGCCGAGCGCAAGCAGCCGCGCGCGACGACCTCGCCGCCTCACACCGCGCCACGGACGGGTGGCCGCGCGCGACGACCGGACCCAAGCAGGCCAGCCGAGCGCAATCAGCCGCGCGCGACGACCTCGCCGCCTCACACCGCGCCCCGGGCGGTGGTCCCGGCCGTCGGCCGCCGCCCTCACCGCAGCCAGGGGAAATAGCAGGTGCGGCACCGGCGCGGCAGCGGGTGACCGCCCGGCACCTGGCCGGTTGCCGGCCAGGGCTCCTGGCGCTTCTGTCCGGCGTCCCCGCGGGGACATGCCGCAGAGCGGACGCGACGGCAAGGGTCTCGGCAGGGCACGGCGGCCGCGCGCGAGCAGCCGCGCGTGAGCAGCCGGTGCGACGACCGTGCCGCCCGGGCCGAGTTCCGGGCCGTCTGCCGCCACTGTCGTCACGGTCGTGGGAGCAGCAGGTGCGGCACCTGCGCGGCAGCGATGGCCGCGGTCGGCGTCCGGCGGGGGCCCCGGCCGCAGGGGTGGTCGGTCCGGCAAGCCGGACCAGACCGGGCAGCGGCCCGCGCCCGGGGTGCGGCCGTGACCGCGGGGTGGAAGCGCAAAAGGGCCGGAGTTCTCACTCCGGCCCTGCTGCGTCTGGTCCTGTGGTCCGCCGTCGGGTCACGCCCAGAGCTGGCCCTGGAGCGTTTCGATGGCCTCCTCCGTCGTGGCCGCCGTGTAGACGCCCGTCGACAGGTACTTCCAGCCGCCGTCGGCGACGACGAAGACGATGTCGGCCGGCTCGCCGGCCTTGACGGCCTTCTTGCCGACGCCGATCGCGGCGTGCAGCGCGGCGCCCGTGGAGACGCCGGCGAAGATGCCCTCCTGCTGGAGCAGTTCGCGGGTGCGGGTGACCGCGTCCGCCGAGCCGACCGAGAAGCGGCTGGTGAGGACCGACGCGTCGTACAGCTCGGGGACGAAGCCCTCGTCGAGGTTGCGCAGGCCGTAGACCAGGTCGTCGTAGCGCGGTTCGGCGGCGACGATCTGGACGTCCGGCTTGTGCTCGCGCAGGAAGCGGCCCACTCCCATGAGCGTGCCGGTCGTGCCGAGGCCCGCCACGAAGTGGGTGACGGAGGGCAGGTCCGCGAGGATCTCGGGGCCCGTCGTCGCGTAGTGGGCGCCCGCGTTGTCCGGGTTGCCGTACTGGTAGAGCATCACCCAGTCCGGGTGCTCGGCCGAGAGTTCCTTGGCGACGCGCACGGCGGTGTTGGAGCCGCCCGCGGCCGGGGAGGAGATGATCTCAGCGCCCCACATGGCCAGCAGGTCGCGCCGTTCCCGCGAGGTGTTCTCCGGCATCACGCAGACGATGCGGTAGCCCTTGAGCTTCGCCGCCATGGCCAGGGAGATGCCGGTGTTGCCGGACGTGGGCTCGAGGATCGTGCAGCCCGGGGTCAGGCGGCCGTCCTTCTCCGCCTGCTCGATCATGTGCAGGGCCGGGCGGTCCTTGACCGACCCGGTCGGGTTGCGGTCCTCCAGCTTCGCCCAGATACGGACGTCGGCGGACGGCGACAGCCGCGGCAGGCGCACCAGGGGGGTGTTGCCGACCGCGGCCAGGGGTGAGTCGTATCGCATCGGTGATCAGACCATGCCGCCGGCCACGGCCGGCAGGATCGTGACGTTGTCGCCGTCCGTCAGCTTGGTGTTGATGCCGTCGAGGAAGCGCACGTCCTCGTCGTTCAGGTAGACGTTGACGAAGCGGCGCAGCTGGTCGCCGTCCACGATGCGGGCCTGGATGCCGGTGTGCCGCGACTCGAGGTCGGCGAACAGCTCGGCGAGGGTGTCACCGCTGCCCTCCACCGCCTTCTGACCGTCGGTGTACTGGCGGAGGATGGTCGGGATGCGGACCTCGATGGCCATGGCTCAGGGCTCCTGTCGGGAGTAGTCAGTCGGGCGCGCGGCAGCGCAGAAACAGCGGGGTGGTGCGTGTGTGCAGCGCCGCGGCTCACGGCCGTACGGCGGCAGGGGTCGGCGTCAACAGATGGCGCTGGCGAGCCTGCACAGGTCGACGTGCAGCCGCGCCACGAGCATCGTGCCCGGCGTCTTGTCGCTCACGTCGTGGAAAACCATGCGCTCATCGTATCGATTCCCGGTCCGGGTTCTGGAATGTGATCCCACATCGCGGACGGTTTCCGGCCGGAGAGTGAGACCGCCCTGTTCAGCCCCGTCCAGACCAGCTCAGTACGCCTCGACGATCTCGACCTCTTCCTCCGTGACCTCGCCCTCGACGATCCGGAACGAGCGGAACTGGAACTCGCCGGCCCCGTCGGTGTCGGCCGTGGAGACGAGGACGTAGTGCGCGCCGGGCTCGTTCGCGTACGAGATGTCGGTGCGGGAGGGGTAGGCCTCGGTCGCCGTGTGGGAGTGGTAGATCACCACCGGCTCCTCGTCACGGTCGTCCATCTCACGGTAGAGCTTGAGCAGGTCGCCGGAGTCGAACTCGTAGAACGTGGGGGACATGGCCGCGTTCAGCATCGGGATGAAGCGCTCGGGGCGGTCCGAGCCCGCGGGGCCCGCGATCACGCCGCACGCCTCGTCGGGGTGGTCCTTGCGCGCGTGGGCGACGATCTGGTCGACGAGGGCCTGGGTGATGGTCAGCATGTTCGTCAGGATAAGCAGAAGGGCCGTTCCGTACCGATGGCTGGTACGGAACGGCCCACATGCCGGACGCCCTGAGCGGCAGCCGCAGGGGGTGCCACGAGTACTCCCTGCGGCTGGACGTCCTGGCTGGTTCGTGGCCGGTCTTTCCGGAACTCAGCCGACCTTCTCGAACTCCGCGTCACGGCGCTCGGCGATCTGCGGGTTGCGGCTCTTGAGGATCGCCCAGCCGACACCGAGGGCGACGGCCCAGCCGGCCGCGACGTACAGGCAGATCCGCGCGTCCTTGTCGTACGCGATCATGCAGGTCACGCCGATGAGGAAGAGGAGCGCGACCCAGCTGAAGAGCGCTCCGCCCGGGGCGGGGAAGGACGAGGCGCGCAGCCGGCCCGCGTCGACCGCGGCGCGGTAGCGGATGTGGCTGACGAGGATCATCATCCAGGTCCAGATGCCGGCCGCGGTGGCGACGGAGGTGACGTAGAGGAACGCCTTCTCCGGGACGACGTAGTTCAGGACGACGCCGATGCCCATGAGCGCCACGGAGACGGTGATGCCGACGGCGGGCGTCTTGCGGGCGTTGAGCTTGCCGAACGCCTGTGGCGCCTCGCTGTTGGCGGCCAGGTCGCGCAGCATCCGGCCGGTGGAGTACATGCCCGAGTTGCAGGACGACAGGGCCGCGGTGAGCACGACGAAGTTGACGATGCCCGCGGCGAGCGGGATGCCGATCTCGCCGAAGGCGTGGACGAAGGGGCTCTCGCCAGCGGAGAACTCGGTCCACTTGACGACGGAGAGGATCACCAGCAGGGCGCCGACGTAGAAGACGATGATGCGCCAGGGCAGGGTGTTGATGGCCTTGGGCAGGGTCTTCTCGGGGTTCTCGGACTCGCCCGCGGTGACGCCGACGAGCTCGACGGCGAGGTAGGCGAACATGACGCCCTGGAGCGTCATCAGGCTGGAGCCGATGCCGTTCGGGAAGAAGCCGTCGTGCGACCAGAGGTTGGAGACGGTGGCGGTGTCACCGGCGTCGGAGAAGCCGAGGGTGAGCACGCCGAGACCGATGACGATCATGCCGATGATGGCCGTGACCTTGATCATCGAGAACCAGAACTCGACCTCGCCGAAGATCTTGACGGAGATCAGGTTGACGCCGAAGAGCACCACCAGGAACACCAGGGCGCTGACCCACTGCGGGATCTCCGGGAACCAGAAGTGGATGTAGATCGCGGCGGCCGTGAGCTCGGCCATGCCGGTGACGACCCACATGAGCCAGTACGTCCAGCCCGTGACGAACCCGAAGAACGGGCCGAGGAACTCGCGGGCGTACTCGGCGAAGGAGCCGGAGACGGGCCGGTAGAGGAGCAGTTCGCCCAGCGCCCGCATGATGAAGAAGATCACGACGCCCGCGAGGGCGTACATGAGGATGATGCTGGGTCCCGCCTTGGCGATGTTCGCTCCGGCACCCATGAACAGGCCGACGCCGATGGCGCCGCCGATCGCGATCATCTGGACCTGGCGACTGCCGAGGCCGCGCTCGTACCCCTCTTCGGGCACGTTTTCCGTGTCGACCTGCGCAGAGGTCATGTGTGGTGCGCCTTTCTCCATGCCGACCCGGACCTTCATCGGCCTCGGATCGGGTCTCGATCCCCCCGGATTGCTGGAGTGGTGCCTGGCCGGCGGTTGCCGGCTCGGTGGCGCACCCGGCCGGACATTCGGGTGGTGTCGGCCGGGCGATCGTGAAGATTTATCACGGTGGCCACACTGATCACACGGGCGCGATGTGGCGCACCGCACAGAGAAACCGGACAGAGCGCACCCGAAAGAGGCCATAGGAGGCGGGTGCGGTGACGGGATCGTTATCCGGATTTGAGTGTCCTCTGAGCGAACACGAATCGGTCATCCCGCGGTCACAGAACCTGCACGGATCAGGGCATAAGGGTTCCGACCAGCGTCTCCTGGAGTCCACCCAGCCACAGGTAGGCCATCACCATCGGCTTGCGCGGGTCGTCGTCCGGGAGCCGGTAGAGGAGGTCGGTGTCCTCCTCCTGGGTGATCTCCAGCCGCGAGCCGATCGCGAGCCGCAGGTCGTTCAGGGCCGACAGCCACCGCTGGGACTCCTCCGCCGACAGCTTCAGCACCGCGCCGCCCTCGCCGGCCGAGGCCGAGGAGAGCGCGTCCAGGGAGCGGATCACCGCGAGGGCGTTGTCCCGCTTGCCGGCCCGCAGGTCGTTCTCCGTGTAGCGGCGGAACTCGGCGGAGTACGCCCGCTGTTCCTCGGCGTCGTGGGGCGAGGCGGGCTGCTCGGGGTCGCTGTAGGCGTCCGGGAAGAGGCGTTTGAGCACCGGATCGGCGGGCGGCTCGCTCGGGCCTTCCGCGAACAGCTCGGCGAGCGGGTCGTCGGAGGCGTCCTCGGCGGGGCCGGGACCGATGAGTTCCAGGAGCTGGACGGCCAGCGACCGGATGATGGAGATCTCGACGTCGTCGAGGGCGACGGCAGCGCCGCCGCCGGGGAGCGGTTCGAAGGTTCCGGGCATGAACGCCTTTTCGCTGCTGGGCGGGGAGCTGGCTACTTGCGGTCCTGCTGGAGGGTGGCCCACAGGCCGTAGCCGTGCATGGCCTGCACGTCGCGTTCCATCTCCTCGCGGCTGCCGCTGGAGACGACCGCCCGGCCCTTGTGGTGGACGTCGAGCATGAGCTTGGTGGCCTTGTCCTTGGAGTAGCCGAAGTACGTCTGGAAGACGTACGTCACATAGCTCATGAGGTTGACCGGGTCGTTGTGGACGATGGTGACCCAGGGGAGGTCCGGCTCCGGTACGGCGAAGACCTCCTCCGCCGACTCGGTCCGTTCGATCTCCAGGGGCGCGGGTGACGTCACACTGCCCATGCTGCCACCCGAGGGGGGTAGTCGCACAAATGGGCCTGGAAGACGGGGACCTTGCTGCAAATCGTCAAACTGACGAAATGGGGGTACGCTCTCACACCATGGACACAGCGGACCTTGGGCTGCCGGTGGATGTTCCCTCGACGGCGCTCTTCACGGACCAGTACGAGCTGACGATGCTGCGGGCCGCCCTGGAGGCGGGCACGGCCGAGCGGCGCAGCGTGTTCGAGGTCTTCACCCGGCGCCTGCCGAACGGGCGCCGCTACGGCGTCGTGGCGGGCACCGGACGGGTGCTGGACGCGGTGGAGAACTTCCGTTTCGACGCGGGCGTCCTGGACTTCCTGCGCGAGCGGGAGATCGTCGGCGGTCAGACCCTCGAATGGCTCGCCGGCTATCGCTTCAGCGGGGACATCTGGGGCTACCCCGAGGGCGAGGTGTACTTCCCCGGCTCGCCGATCATGCGGGTCGAGGGCACCTTCGCCGAGTGCGTGCTGCTGGAGACCGTGATCCTGTCGATCCTCAACCACGACTCGGCGATCGCCGCGGCGGCCTCGCGCATGGCGTCGGCCGCCGGGGACCGGCCGCTGATCGAGATGGGCGCCCGGCGCACGCACGAGCTGGCGGCGGTGGCGGCGTCCCGGGCGGCGTACGTGGGCGGCTTCGCGACGACCTCGGACCTGGCCGCCGGATTCCGCTACGGCATCCCCACCGTCGGCACTTCCGCCCACGCCTTCACCCTGCTCCACGACAGCGAGCGGGACGCCTTCCAGGCCCAGGTGAACACGCTGGGGCGGGGCACCACGCTGCTGGTGGACACGTACGACGTCGCGGAGGCGGTCCGCACCGCCGTGGAGATCGCCGGACCCGGGCTCGGGGCCGTGCGGATCGACTCCGGCGACCTGCTGCTGGTGGCGCACCGGGTGCGGCAGCAGCTGGACGAGCTGGGCGCGACCGACACGAAGATCATCGTGACCTCGGACCTGGACGAGTACGCGATCGCCTCGCTTGCGGCGGCACCCGTGGACGCGTACGGCGTCGGTACGCAGCTGGTGACCGGCTCCGGGCACCCGACGTCCTCGATGGTCTACAAGCTGGTCGCGCGGGCCGAGTCGGCGGAGCCGGACGCGCCGCTGGTGCCGGTGGCGAAGAAGTCCAGCGGGGGCAAGACGTCCGTGGGCGGACGCAAGTGGGCCGCGCGGCGGCTGGACTCCTACGGCGTCGCCGAGGCCGAGGTGGTCGGCACCGGGCCGGTGCCGGCGGAGCTCGCGGACCGGCAGCTGCTCGTGGAGCTGGTCAAGGGCGGCGAGGTCGTCGCCCGGGAGCCGCTGGACGCGGCGCGTGACCGGCACGCGGCGGCGCGCGCGGGGCTCCCGATGTCGGCGACGCAGCTCTCGCGCGGGGAACCGGTCATTCCGACGGAGTACCTGCACGAGGCCTCGGGTAGCTAATTGCGGTGTGCCGCGATGCGCCGAGCCGTGCCCCCTCCCGTCTCCTCCCCCATGTCAATAGGCTCGGAAGTTCACCGGCCGGGCTTGCCGACCTCATAGCCGAAGGACACCGACCATGCGCCGCGCCTTGATCGTCGTAGACGTGCAGAACGACTTCTGCGAGGGGGGCAGCCTCGCGGTGGCCGGCGGTGCCGACGTGGCTGCCGCCGTCACCGAGCTGATCGGCCAGGCGGCCGGGTCCGGCTACCAGCACGTCGTGGCCACCCGCGACCACCACATCGCCCCCGGCGGCCACTTCTCCACCAACCCCGACTTCGTCCGCTCCTGGCCCGCGCACTGCGTCGCCGGCACCGAGGGCGTCGGCTTCCACCCGAACTTCGCCCCCGCCGTCGCCTCCGGCTCCATCGACGCCGTCTTCGACAAGGGGGCGTACGCGGCGGCGTACAGCGGCTTCGAGGGCGCGGACGAGAACGGCACGCCCCTGGCCGACTGGCTCCGCTCGCGGCACGTCACCGAGGTCGACGTGGTCGGTATCGCCACGGACCACTGCGTGCGCGCCACGGCCCTGGACGCCGCGAAGGAGGGCTTCCGCACCCACGTCCTGCTCGACCTCACGGCGGGCGTGGCCCAGGAGACCACCGAGCGGGCCCTGGAGGAGCTGCGCGAGGCGGGCGTGGAGCTGTCGGGCAAGCCGGTCGTCCATTGACCCGGTAACCCGGCAGCCCGGTCGCCCGGTAGCGCCCGAGGGTCAGGTCTGGGCCGTCGGGCGGCGCAGCAGGGCTCTGATCGGACGCCACAGTTCGAAGGCGAGGTCCGGGCTCCCCACGACACCGTTGTCAGGGGCCGTACGCCATATCAGGCCGTCGGGGTGGTGCAGGACGGCCGTGATCTCGTCGGGGGACGGCGGGGCGGCGTTGCCGCGCAGGTAGACCGAGCGCATGCCGAGGTTGCGGAGCCTGGTCAGGGCCCGGGCGCGGTTCGCCGCGTGGACGAGTACGCGGACGGAGCCGGGGCCGTCGGCGGCGGGGCTGGGCAGGTTCAGCGCCACCACCACGGTGCCGTTCGGCAGCTTGCAGAAGCCTCCTGCGGCCATGCGGTCATACCCCCGTGTCGGTCGGTGCGTCGGTCGGTGTCAATAAGAGAACCACAGGACGCACCTAAACACGGATCGGCGGCGACCCGCCAGGGGGTCACCGCCGATCATGCTCTGACCTGGGAAAACGTGCTTTACTTCGCTGCGGGGCCTACTTCGAGCTCGATCGTCGAGCCGTCCTTGGCCTCCTTGATGATCTTGATCTTGGTGTTGGTGTCAGTGATCTTGACGCCACCGGTCTTGTTCGACTCGTCGTAGTAGGTGTTCACCCGGTCGTTGAAGACCGGCACCCCCTTCGACGACGGGATGCGCGTCGCGACGTCCGCGTTGTGCAGCGTGACGCCGTCCGTGCGGTAACGGCTGAACGGCGAGTCGTAGGCCTGGATGCGGTTGCGCATCAGCGTGCCGTCGGCCCACTTCAGCGCCTTCGGGTGCGAGTCGACCGGCAGCAGCAGACCCGTTCCCGGGTGGACGCTGGTGTTGTTGTCCGCCTGGGAGGTGTCCCACTTCCAGATCAACAGGCCGTTCTGGTACGGGTAGTGCTCCACCCAGTCCGGACGGGTCTTGGAGAAGCCGAAGTTGTACGGGCCGACCTCGAGGGTCTTGTCGTACGACACGTACTGGCGGTTCTCCGCGATGTAGTACTGCGCGTAGTCCTTCGTGAAGGACGCCCCCATGCGGGCGAAGCCATTGGCCTTCCAGGCCGCGTCCGCGGACTCGGCGTCGTCGGAGAAGACCGGGGCGCCGTCGGCGGTCACGGTGATGCGGTCGGCCGTGAAGCCCTTCTGGGCCACGCCGCCGTCGGTCTGGTAGCGGAAGCGCAGGTCGATCTTCTTGCCCGCGTAGGCGTCCAGCGGGAACGCCAGCTTCTTGTACGCGCCGGACGTGCCGGTCAGGACCGGCTTGTCGCTGCCGTCACGCGGGAGCGGCTGGCCGTCCACCGTGCCCTCGAGCGGGGTCCAGTTGGCGCCGCCGTCGGTCGACACCTCGGTGTAGAGGTAGTCGTAGTTGGCCTCGATGTCGTACCAGCCGTCGAGCGTCAGGGACGCCGACTTCCTGCCGGTGAGGTCGACCGAACGGGCCATCGTGTTCTTGAGGTTGTCGCCGCTGCCGCTCCACCACTGGTGCGCGCCCTGCGCGGGGGCCACGATCTCGGTGGTGACCTTCTTCTTGGGCAGCTCGACCACGAGGCCCTGCTTGTGCTTCGTGTTGTACTCGGCCACGCCCAGCTTGTGCCACGAGTTCGTCGCGGCCTTCGCGGTGTCGTACTTGAGCCAGCCCAGCTGGAGCTTGTCCCAGGCGGTCATGTCGCCGGGCAGGTCACCGATCTCGTTCTTGCCGGTGCCCAGCCAGGAGCCGGAGGACATCAGGGTCCAGAAGCCGGTGGAGTTGTCGCCGCCGCCGCTGGTGTCGTAGTGGTCCGGCAGGCCGAGGTCGTGGCCGTACTCGTGGGCGTAGACGCCGAGTCCGCCGTTCTCCGGCTGGACGGTGTAGTCGCCGACCCAGATGCCGGTGTCACCGATCTTCGCGCCGCCGAGCTTGTTGTCCTCGGGGCCGGTGGCGCCGGCGTCGGTGCCGAAGGCGTACCAGCGGTGGGCCCAGATCGCGTCCTCGCCCTGCGCGCCGCCGCCCGCGGACTCGTCCTCACCGGCGTGCACGACCTGGAAGTGGTCGATGTAGCCGTCCGACTCGTTGAAGTCGCCGTCGCCGTCGAAGTCGTAGCGGTCCCACTGGTCGTACTGCTTGACGTCCGCCTTGATCTCGGCGTCGGTCTTCCCAGCCGCCTTCTGCTGGGAGACCCACGCGTTCAGACCGTCGCTGACGACGTTCCACACGCTCGGGCAGTTGGTGTCACCGCACGCGTTGTTGCCGTAACGGGCCTCGTTGTAGGGGACCTTGACCCAGTCGGAGACCTCGCCCTCGACCGAGTAGCGGCCGGAGGACTGCTTCTCGTAGTACTTCTTCACCGACTCGGTGTTCTTGCCGGTGCCGAAGTAGAGGTTCTCGAAGTACTTCTGGTCGTAGTCCGCCCGCCAGGCCGTGGAGTTGTCCTTCTTGCGGTCCGGCTTGGCTATCTGGTTGTGCAGCGGGCCGGGCGTGCCGCCGAACTCGCTGGTCTTGTCGCCGAACTCGACCAGGATGGTGAAGATCTTGTCGGTCTTCTCGCGGCCGAGCTCGACGTACTTGCTGTCGCCCTTCTTGCTCTTGAGCTGGACGACCTTCGAGCCGTCACGGTTCTTCACCGTGGACTTGCCGGAGATGACCTGCTCCAGGGCCTCCTGCCGCTGGGCCTCCTGGGTCTTGCTCAGCGGGCCTTCGAGGTCGTGCTCGCCGTGGTGGCGGTCCGCCGGGTCGTGCCGGTCCACGGTGGTGGACCTGGGAGCGGAGGTGTCGTCGGCCTGGGCCACGCCGTATGCGGAGACGGTGGCTGTGGCCGCCGCGAGCGCCACGCCTATGGCGGCGGCTCTGAACGTCCAGGGTCTACTGGTCACTTGAATTCCTCCCCCGCGTTCGAGCGCGCGGAAGGAAGGGGTCGTGGTCGTGGAAGGTCCGCGCGCGCGTGATCAACGCGTGTAGTCAAGTGACGACATTTGACTAGAGGTTTAGAAGAAAAGACAGACCTTGACTTGGACAGGTCAATTGCACTATGCGGAGTCGACGTTCATTTAACGGACAACCGATCCGTTGCCCGGCAGGCGATGCCCACCGCCCGGCAGGCACGTGCCACCGTCCGGTGGGCGCGCGCATATGTCCACTACCTGGACGTCATGACTCCGTGCGCCCCCTGTGCTCCGGCCCTGTTGATTAGGTCACGCTTACCGCTCGTTCCAGTCGGGCACCCTGCCGGTTAGAGTCGCTTGGCGGAACGCCCGGAAGCCGGCGGAATGCCAGGCCGACACCCCCGTGGACCCCCACTTTCGAGGACATGATGGCCATGCCCCGTCCGACTGCCGCACAGCTCGCCTACGGTTCCTGCACCGTGATCCTCTCCACCCTTGCCATGCTGCTGCTGTCACAGACGAGTTCGGGCGTGGGGATCGCGATCATCGCCGTCGCGGCGCTCGCCCTCGGGCTGCTGGTCGCCATGACGGTGCCGCTGCCCGGGAAGCGCCCGTCCGCGGTGGAACAGCCCGCGCCCGAGGAACCCGTACGGGCCTCGGTCGCCGCACCGGCTCCGGAGCCGGTGCGGGAGCGGGCGGTTTCCTGACCGCCCCCTGATCCTTCCTTTTCCTTACCTCCGGTTGATGCGTCCGTGCCTCAATTGGTGCTGACCACGACCGTTTTGGCCGCCTTGTCGTGCAGGCCCTGCTTGTAGGGCCGGTCGAAGAAGCTCCAGCCGCCCGAGATCGCGGTCCAGACGCAGGCGCAGCAGAAGGCGAACGGGATCCACAGCACCGCCGCGCGCATCAGCGCGTTCTGCGCGGAGGGCGTGGCGCCGTCGTCGAGGTTGGCCACGCGCATGTGCAGCAGCTTCTTGCCGAGGGTCTGGCCGGTCCGCGCGGTCAGGAGGGTGTCGTAGGCGATGTAGAGGACGGCGGCGACCCCCGACTGCCAGAAGGACTTGCCGACCTCGATGCGGTCGCTGTCCACGTCGTACTCGTTGACGCCGAAGCCCCAGGTGAGCAGCCAGACGACGACACCCACCAGGATCATGTCGATGATGCGGGCGAGCGTGCGCTTGCCGCTGTCGGCGAGCGGGGGCATGCCGGCGAGGGGGTCGGTGGGGTAGGAGCCGCCGCCGTAGGGGGAACCGCCGTAGGGACCGCCGCCGGGCGGGCCTTCGTAAGGGCCCTGGCCGCCGCTGGGAGGTCCCTCGTATGGGCCCTGGCCGCCGCCGGGGCCGCCGGCCGGGTAGCGCGGGTCGTAGGGCGAGCCCGCGCCCTCGCCGGGCTGCTCGCCCGGGGGCCGCTTCCTGAACGGATCGTCTTCCGGGGGCTGCTGACCGGAGCCGGGGGGCGGTTCACTGCTCATGGCCCGAGTCGACCCCGAACCCCCCGGCTCCGCATCCGGCAGGCGGCCGTCCGAGGTACGGATTCACCTGATGCCGCGGCAGTACGCGGCCGTCGCGTGCCGGACGTAGCCGTGCTGCTCAGCCGGCCACGAACGTGTGCGCGGCCTTGTCGTGCCAGCACTGGCGCCACGGCTTGTCGAACAGGCACCAGGCGATGCCGATGATCCCGACGACGAGGAGTCCGGGCACGCTGTAGACCAGCCAGCGGCGCAGGGCCGCGCCGAACTCCGGGGTGTCGTGGCCCTCGATGTCCCGCACGTCGAGACCCATCAGCTTCTTGCCGAGGGTGCGGCCCCACTTGGCGGTGGGCAGCACCTCGGAGACGACGCCGACGAGCAGCAGGACGGCCAGGACGATGCCGAGGTACGCCGACGTGGTGCCGTCGAGCAGCCAGACCGTGACGGTCTCGCCGGAGAGCTTGGCCTCCTCGATCTTGTCGTTGACGTGGTCGACCGCCTTGATGCCGAGCGGTACGGCGGCCCCGGCGGTGAGAGCGGCGAGGACGAGGGTGTCCAGCAGCCGGGCGGCCAGCCGCTTGCCGAGCCCCGCGGGGCGGGCCGACGCCTGGCGCCGCGCGGCCGCCTGGAAGATGTCCTCGGTCGGCGGCTTCCAGGGCGCGACGGGCTGCTCGTCGCCGCCCGCTCCGGCGAGCCGGTGCACCTGCTGCGCCCAGGAGGACTGGCCGCCGCCGGGGCCGGCGCTGAGGGGCGTGGCGGAGGCGGCGGGGCCTGGCTGGGGCCCGCCGGACTGCGGAGGGACGGTGGGCACCGCCTGCGGCCCGGACAGCGCCGTCGGAGCGGCCGCGGAGGCCGGTTCTGCCTGCGCCGCGGCCCGGGCCGACGTAGTCCGGGTCGTTCAGCATCTGGAAGCCGATGATGGAGTCGGCCTCGTGCATGAAGGACGAGCGCAGGGTGGTGTA